>JBEKPZ010000429.1:0-5614 GCA_049520215.1 Bryobacteraceae bacterium
CACGATGCCGAGATCGCGCTTCTCGGGGACCTGATAAGTGGTCTTGGTGGCCTCGTAGTATTTGCGCAGCTCGTCCGGAGTGACCTGCACCTCCGAGCGTAGTTTGTCGCCGGTTACTTTCACGTATGCGATCTTGACTTTGTCGTTGCGGCGCCTGTATTCCTGTTCGATTTCCTGGGGAGTCACGACGGCGCCTTCCAGGGCCACATCGCGCATTTTGGTGATCAGCAACTGGCGGCCGATGTCCTCTTCGAACTGTGGGATGGTCATGTTCTGCTGGGCCAACACCTGGGCGTAGGCGTCCTTGCCGGCGAACTTGCCATCCGGAAATAATTGGGGAATCGTCTGCCGGATGCCGGCGGCCAGATCTTCATTGGAAATCTTGAAGCCCAGCCGCTTGGCCTCGAAGGCCAACGCGTGCTCGGTGACCATGGCGTCGATGTATTGGGGGACATAGTGCGGCATCAGCTCGGCGGGTATCTGGCGGCCCTTCAAATTCATCTGGACAATTTGCTGGACCTCGGGCACCGTGATGGTTTCCTTGCCGATTTCGGCGACCACCTGATCGGACCCGCCGCTGCCGCCCATGTTGTAGCTGGGCACCAGGTAGGTCAACATAGACAATGCCACCACGAGAAGCAATCCGCCGAGCATAATGCGCACGATTTTGTCTCGGCTGCGGAACAGATCGAACATGTTGCGTAATCTCCTGAGATAAAGGGAAATCCCAGTATAGCAGGACGACCGCCCCATGGCCCTGCGGGCCACCAAATGTAAGGAAGACGCGCGGAGCAGTGGGGCGGGCGCCCCCGCCCGCGGACCGGCGCCCTCGCCTGTCCACCGGCCGTAGGCCGGCAGCGGTTCGGGTCTTCAACGGAGCGGTTTCCGGCTCACTCCTGCCGCAGCGCCTGCATGGGATCTACCCGCGCCGCGCGCCGCGAAGGCACCCAGGCCGCCAGCATGGCAGTCGCCCACAACGCGGCTACGGCAGCGGCCAATATCCATGGATCCCGCGCGGAGACGTGGAACAGCATGGCTTCGACCGAGCGCGCCGCGAACCACGATCCGATCACGCCGAGCGCGGTTCCGGCGAAAGTCCAGCGCGCGGCGTGCCCGAGCACCAGACGCGCCACCGCGCCGGGTGTCGCGCCCAATGCCATGCGCACGCCGATTTCCCCGGTGCGCTGCGCCACCAGGAACGAGACGACGCCATAGAGACCAATGGCCGACAACAACAGTCCCATGCCGGCGAACAGGCCCAGCAGCCAGGCGTTGAAGCGCGGCCGTTGAGCGAGCTTGCCGACGCGCTGGTCGAGGGTCTCGATATTCACGGGCAAAGTGGAATCGAGCGCCGCCACGTCAGCGCGCACCCAGCGCGCCAGAGCCGTGGGATCGATCGGACCGCTGAGAATAACCGTCGCAGTGCGGCCAAGAGCTTCCGGCGAATGCTTGCGGACCACGTAGAATTCAGGATCGTCGCGCTCCATCAGGGCGCTGTTCTTGACGTTGCCGGCCACGCCAATGACCGTCTTCCAAGGTCCGGAGCGGCCTGGTTTGATTTGCTTCCCGAGCGGATCTTCGCCGGGGAAGAGGCGACGGGCCAGTGAGTCGCTCAGGATGACGGCGTTCTGTTGCGGGTCGCGATCGTCCTCTCGAAATCCACGGCCGCGCAGGATGGGCACGCCCAGCGCCGCGAAGTAGCCGGGTGTGACGGCGCGCCAAGTCACCATCCCGCCAGTGCCTTCCGCCGCCCGCGGACGTCCGGCGACATCGATCACCGAGTAGATAGTGGATCGCGCGGTCCCGCTCAGTGGCAGCGAGTCGCTGAGGGCCAGTCGGGTCACGCCGGGTATGCTGCCCAAGCGCCGCTCCAGATCCTCGAAGAAGGCCAGTTGGCCGGCGGGTTCGGCATATGACTGCTGACCCAGCGTCACGGTAGCGGCGAGAACGCTGCCAGTTCGCATGCCCAGCGACTGATTCTGCAGGTTCCACAGGCTGCGCAGCAACAGGCTTGCGCCAGTCGCGAGGACCAGAGAGGCGCAGATCTGTGCGGCCACCAGGCTGTGCCGGAACAAATACTGCCGTCCGCCCAGGGAGCGCCATCCGGCCAGTGTTTCGGCGCGCGGATGTTGGAGAGCGGGAGCCAGCCCAAATGCGACGCCGGAAGCCAGCGAGACCGCCAAGGTGAAGAGCAGCACGCGCAGGTCGACCGTAGCCTGCTGCAAGCGCGGAATGCCCTCCGGCGCGATGGCCACGAAGATGCGCAGCAACGCGGCCGCCAGCAGGCATCCGGCCGCTCCGCCGGTGGCCGCCAGGAGCAGGCTTTCGGTCAGCGTCTGGCGCACGAGCCGCATACGGCTGGCGCCCAACGCCAGGCGTACGGCAAGCTCCCGCTGGCGGCCGGCCGCGCGCGCCAGCAACAGGTTGGCGACGTTCGCGCAGGCGATCAATAACACGGCCAGCACCGCGCCGAGCAGGATCCAGGAGGCCAGGCGCGCGTCGTAGATCTGGCGGTCGCGCAGGGAGCGCACGCGCAGTTTCACCTCTTTGCGGAAGGGCCCAGGCACGAATCGCAGCGACTCTTCAAAGAGCGGCTGCAGTTCGGCGGCGGCCTGCGCGGGCGCTACTTCAGGCTTCAGGCGCGCAATCGACCACAGCACGCGGCCTGTATTCGGCCTGTGCTGCACCGCTTCATCCATGGCCTGCGGGACCACCACGTCGGCATGCTCCAGCGTGGGCAACTCGAATTGCGGCGGCAGGACGCCCAGGATGGTAGCGGATCGCCCATCGAGCGGGATGGTCTTGCCCACCACATGCCGATCTCCGCCGAAGCGGCTCTGCCACAGACCGTACGAGAGCAGCGCGACAGGCGGCGCATTGGGCCTGTCCTCGTCGCGCGTGAAGTCGCGGCCCATGATAGGCTGGATACCCAGCGTGTGCAGGAAGCTGGCCTCCACCAGGGCGCATTCCAGGCGCACCGGGTTGGCGCCGGTCAAGTCGCAATCGTTGACGCCGGCCCAGGAGGTGAGTGACTCGAAGGGCTGCTGCCGCGCGCGCCACTCCACGTAATCGGTGCCCAGCATGAACTCCTGCGGGATGATGGGCGCCACGAAGCCCACCGATACCAGGCGGTCGGCCTGCCGGTAGGGAAGGCTGCGAAACAGGATGCGGTCCACCACGCTGAAGACGGCCGTGCCCGCGCCCGTGCCCAGTGCGATGGCGAAGACCGCGGCGACGGTGAATGTGGGCGCCCGCAGAAAGCCGCGCGCGGCGTAGCGTAGATCCTGCGCGAGAATATCCATGTTCGCACGCAGCCGGTGGCGGATGGTCATTGTGGTTTAGAAACCGCGGTGGGGCGGAAGTTCCCAAAAGCTACGGTGATCGCCGGTTACGGTCCAGTCGCCGGGCCGATAGCACGCCACGGCTACGCTCGGAATCGCTGGCTTTAGCGTGTTGGGACTTCTAGTGACTGCGTCCACGTCTCGCCTTTGCTCGAAATGTGTACCCGTGTGGGGACGTCCTAGTAGCCGGAGCTGGTGAGATCTATCGATCGAATGCTCTCAACTGATGGAGATAACCGCCGTTCAATAAGAAGCCCTGCCTCACTTCCCATTTCCCGTTGGGATGCGAGCGCGTCGGGGAAGACCAGGGGCGCCAATGATACGGCCATCTCGGGAAACAAAGCACGCAAGATCCGTATTCGGAGACCTTCGTCCACAAGCGGTTCGGCGCCGCAAAGGATACCTGCCGTTGCTATCAGAGCGACGCTAAGATAACCGCCCATGACCCACCGTACCAAAATCCGGTGGGCCGAAAGTCCCCGGATACGCTACCATCGGGCGTGGTGCTGGCGCGACGGCAGATCCGCATTCGTGGAGTGGTGCAGGGCGTAGGCTTCCGGCCTTTTGTGCATAATCTGGCGCGGCGGCTAGGCCTGGCAGGCTACGTCCTGAACTCGTCGGCCGGAGTGGTGGCGGAAGTGGAGGGCGCGCCGCACGCGCTTGACAGCTTCGTCGAGAGCCTGCGCAGCGAGGCGCCGCCGCTGGCGCGCATCGAATGGATGTCCGTCGCGGAGATCGATCCGCTGGGCGAGCGGGATTTCGCGATTCGCGAGAGCCAGGCGCGGGAGGGCGAGTTCGTGCTGGTATCGCCCGACGTGGCCACCTGTCCCGACTGCTGCCGCGATTTCACCGATCCGGCTAACCGGCGGTACGGCTACGCGTTCACCAATTGCACCAATTGCGGCCCGCGCTATACGATCATCCGCGACATTCCGTACGACCGGCCCAACACCACCATGGCGGCCTTTCGCATGTGCGCGGCTTGTCAGGCGGAGTACGACGATCCGGGCAACCGGCGTTTTCATGCGCAGCCCAACGCCTGCGCGGAATGCGGGCCGCAATTGTCCGCGCCAGTTGCCGAGGCGCAGCGGCGTCTGAGCGAGGGCGCGATTGGGGCCATCCGGGGACTCGGCGGCTTCCACCTGGCCTGCGATGCGCGCAACGATGGGGCGGTGCGGCTGCTGCGCGAGCGCAAACGCCGCAGCGACAAGCCATTCGCGCTGATGGCGCGCGATGTAGCGGCGGCGGAGGCGTTCTGCGCGGTTTCGGACGACGATCGGCAGGCGCTCGCCAGCGCGCGGCGGCCCATCGTGATTCTGCCCCGGCGGCCGGATTCCGGCATTTCCGCGGCGGTCGCGCCGGGCAACAACACCGTCGGCGTGATGCTGCCCTACACGCCGCTGCATCATCTGCTGTTCGCGGGCGCGCCGTACGATGCGCTGGTGATGACCAGCGGGAACCTCAGCGAGGAACCTATCGTGACTTCCAACGATGAGGCGCTCGACCGGCTGCGTCCGCTGGCCGACTGGTTTCTGCTGCACAATCGCGATATCTACATGCGCACGGACGATTCGGTGGTGCGCACATTCGAAGGCGTGGAACGCGTACTGCGCCGGTCGCGCGGGTTCGTGCCGCGGGCCATCGACCTGGGCATGGAAGTGGCCGAGATCCTGGCGTGCGGCGGCGAATTGAAGAACACGTTCTGCCTCAGCAAGGGACGCTATGCGGTGCTCAGCCAGCACATCGGCGACATGGAAAATTACGAAACGCTGGTCTTCTTCGAAGAAACGCTGGCCAACCTGAAGAAGCTCTTCCGCGCGCAGCCGCGGGCCGTGGCCCACGATCTGCATCCGGGGTACCTGAGCACGCAATACGCGCTGCGCGTGCCGGACCTGGAGAAAATCGGCGTGCAGCACCATCACGCGCACATCGCCAGTTGCATGGCCGAGAACGGATTGCGCGGCAAAGTGATCGGCGTCGCGCTCGATGGCACCGGCTATGGGACCGACGGCCAGATCTGGGGCGGGGAATTCCTGGTTGCGGACTACGGCGGCTTCGAACGGCGCGCGCACCTGCGCTACGTGCCGCTGGCGGGGGGCGATGCGGCGGTGCGGCAGCCCTGGCGGCCGGCGCTCGCGTATCTCGCCGACACGTTCGGAGCGGGTGCCGAATTTCCGGAGCTGGCGATCTGGCGCGAGATTCCCGAGAACCAGCGCAAGCTGGTGCGCGGCATGATCGCACAACGCGTGAACACCATCGATACGTCGTCTTGC
>JBEKPZ010000430.1:0-5984 GCA_049520215.1 Bryobacteraceae bacterium
ATCCCCTGCAGTCCGCGTTACTACGAGCCGCTTCCCAACACGCTTTACCGCAACAATGGCGATGGCACGTTCACCGACGTATCGGTCCGGACCGGCATCGCGGCGCACCTCGGACGCGGCATGGGAGTGGCGATCGCCGATTACGATGGCGACGGCTACACCGACATCTTCGTGGCCAACGACGTGATGCCCAACCAGCTCTTCCATAACCTGCGCGGGAAGCGCTTCGAGGAAGTCGCCATGCAGGCGGGGGTTGCCTTTGGGGAAGATGGGAATGTTATTTCCGGAATGGGTGCGGATTTCCGCGATGTACGGAACGATGGGTTTCCCGCCATCTGGATGACCGCCGTCGAAAAGGAAGGGTTCCCGCTTTTTCTGAATCTGGGTCACGGCCAGTTTGTCGAGAAGACGGCCCAGTCAGGGCTGGCGATGGATACCTTCGAGATGTCCGGCTGGGCGAACGGTATCGCCGACCTGGACAACGATGGGGACAACGATGGTTGGAAGGACCTGTTTGTAGCGCGTTCGAACGTAGCCGATAACGTGCACGACTTCTCGCCCCGGACCTATGGGGAACCGAATGCGGTGTTTCGAAACCTTGGCAACGGGAAATTCACGAACGTAAGCGCCACGGCAGGACCCGACTTCCAGATTCCGGGCGTGCATCGGGGGCTGGCCTTCGGCGATCTGGACAACGACGGCCGGATTGACGCGGTGGTCGCGGTGCTGAACGGCCAGGCCAAGATCTTTCACAACACCACCCGGAACGGCAATCATTGGATACTCCTGAAGCTATCCGGCACGAAAAGCAACCGCATGGGAATCGGCGCAAAGATCCGGTTGACGGCGGCGGATGGTTCGGTGCAGTACAATCACTGCACGACCAGCATGGGATACGCGGGCTCGAGCGATTCGCGCGTGCATTTCGGTCTGGGCGCGAACGCCGTGGCCAAGGAGATCCAAATCGCCTGGCCGAGTGGAATCCAACAGGTCTTGCGCGATGTGGCGGCGGATCGCGTGGTTCCGGTTACCGAGCCGTAATCTTGTGGGGCGGGCGTCTACGCCTGCAGCGGGTCTCCAGACCCGCTCCCGCCACCTGAGCCCCGTTCGCCATTGCGCCTGCGGAACAGGGCGATGGCTTCCCCTTCAACCAGCAGTTCCGGCCGGCACAGTTTCGCCTGGATGCCCGTCGAGGCCGGCAGTGGGTCGAGACCCTGCTCCTTATAGAACGCCGTGCGCTCTTCGTTGAACTCGGCATAGTCGCGGTCGATATCGCGCAGGTAGAAGGTGGTGCGCACGATGTCGTGCCAAGTGGCGCCCTCCGCTTCCAGCAGGCCGGTGATGTTGTAAAACATGCGCCGGCATTGCGCGCGGAAGTCGCCCACGTGCACGGTCTCGCCGTTTTCGTCGATGCTGGCCGTCCCGGAGATCAAAAGCACCACCAGGCCGTTCAGGTCGATGCGCATGCCGCGCGAAAAGGAACTGGGCCGGTCGTAATCGTAGGCCTCGTTGAGCACGCGCAGGTCCGTGACGGCCCCTTTCTGAACGGCCGCGCCGCCGATTTCACTCACCACTTCTTCGAATAACATTCTCACCAATCTTCCTTGTACTACTTTCCATCAGTTTCGTTGTGGGGCAGGCCCTCGGCCTGCGGCGGCCTCTCAGGCCGCCTCTTTTGGTTGCGGCTGCGCTGTTTTGTGCGGCAGACCTCTAGGTCTGCGCGGGTCCTCCAGGACCCGCTCTGAACGAGCCGGCGTGGACGCCGGCTGCAGGACTGGAGTCCCGCCCCACGTATGAACCCCACATTATCTGGTTTGCTCATACCCTGCCAGCTTGGCGCGCAAGGCCCGCACGAGTTCCTCGTTGTGCTCAGCGGCCGCCAGGTCCACCGCCCGGCGCCAGGCTTGGATGGCGTCGTCCTGCCGGCCTGTCTTGCTGTACATGGCGCCCAGCATGTCGTAGCATTTCCAGTCCTGCCCGCCGCTCAGCTCGACGGCCTTCTGCAATTGCGGAATCGCGTCGGCGAAGCGCTCTGCCAGCCCCAGCACGTAGGCGAAGCTGAAGCGATACTCCACCGAATCCGGGGCCAGGGCTACGGCCCTCTCCAGATGTGCGGTTGCTTTGGCGGTCTGTCCAATCTTCACCTCGACCGCGGCGATCTTGTTGTGCGCATCCGCCGAGTCGGGATTCAGGGCGATGGCCTTCTCCAGATGTTCCAGCCCCTCGGCGATCAGACCCTTCTCGTATAACATCGTACCCAGGTCCGCCTGCACCTTGGGGTTTGAGGCATCCAACGCCAGCGATTTCCGGTAATTGGCGATGGCCTCGTCCGCCTGGCCATCCTGCGCCAGCGCCAGCGCGAATTCGGCGAACACCACCGGGTTGTCCGGACTGAGGTCGCAGGCTTTGCCGTACTCCGCCAGCGCGTCGCGCAAATCGCCGGTCTGGCTCAACGAATAGCCCAGGTTGAAGTGCGCCCTGCCATCGGCGGGATCCATTTCCAGGGCTTTGCGCCACACCGGAATGGCCTCGCCGAATTGGTTCTTGGTCATCAGATCGATGGCCGTATTCTCCATGCGGTAGAACTCGGTGGCCACCGGGTCGATCTTTTCCAGGCCTCCCCGCGGAATGTTCGCGAACTCCGGCAAGTTCACCGCGCGATTCGCCGCCGTGGTGTTGTCGACCAGGATCGGAGGCGTATCGTTTCCGTTCGCGTCGATGTGCGTCAGGTACAGTTGCGTGTAGGGCGAACGGCTCTTCGACGAGAAGGCCAGCCAGCGGCCGTTAGGCGAGAAGGTGTGCCACGAGTTCATCAGCGGCGTGTTGCATTTCATCAGTCGCTCTTGGCCGCCCTCGAAAGGCACGATGTAGAGTTTGCCGTCCGGGCGCATGATCTGCCCGTTCCGGCATCGCACAAACACGATCCACCGGCCATCCGGCGATACCTTCGGAAAGTTGTTGCTCATGCCGTTGGCGGAGGCGCCGGCGATGCGCTCCGGCTGGCCGCCTTTTCCCTCATTGAACGGCATCCGGTAGAGGTCGTATTGGATCTGGTTTTCGTTGGGGTCGTTGGCGTAGAGGGCCATCCTGACACCGGGCGGATACGGTGTCTTGGCTTCCGCCCTGGCGAATACAATGTACTTCCCGTCGCGGCTCCAGACACCATCGGTCTGCACGTAGCGCGAGTCGTCGGCGCCGGGCAGCGGTTGCAGGTGTTTTGTGGCGCGATCATACCAGGCCAGGATGCCGCGCGTCGGATAAAACACCTGCAGGAAGCGGTAATCCAGGAAGTTGGCGACGTAATACTTGTCCTCCAGCGAGCGCCCGCCCGCGCGCCGCGCTGCATCGGGATCGTCGATCGTCGACAAAACGTATCGCCCGTCCGGCGAGACCTGCGACATGAATGCGGCTCTCAACCGTTGCACCTTGGGATCGCGGACGGTGGGCCATTTGATCACATCCTGCGTGCGAATCGCAGTTTCCTTTGCCACCGGGATCAGGGCGTATAGCCCGCGGTCGTTCGCCGGTCCGTCCACGTCCAGGCCCAACGTCTTGCCGTCAGCCGAGAAGGAATGGCAGTTGGCGCAGGTCGCGATCTTCTCCATCACCACCCGGCTGCGCGGCTCGTCGAGATAGCGCAGTCTCCACTTGATCAGCCCGATTGCCTCGGGCGCCAGCGGCCTGATCACGCCTTTCTCGCCCTGGTTAGGCATCAGCGGTACGTCGCGGTAGAAGACTGGGGCCCCGGCGGGGTCTCGGGAGGTCTGAATTCTCACTTGGCCGCTGGAGACCGGCTGCTTCAGGTCCGCGTCGCGAAAGCCAGTGATCACAATCGTCGCCGGCGATTCCACCGAACCTCTCTTAATCGCCGCCCACGTCTCGGCATCGGGTGTCCATGTCCGCGCGGCCGCCTGCTCCGGGGTCAGCTTGGGAAGTTCGTTGTTGCGCGAAACAGCTTCCGGATCGATTTCGCCGATGTGCATCCGGTCGGCCGAAGGTTTCACCCGGATGCCGCGGGCGCCGTCCGGGAAGGTGATGTCGATGGCCCACGACGTTGCGCTTGCGCCAGTGTCGCGCCAGAGAAAAGTCGGAGGCGTGATCTCGGGCGGAAAGACGGAGCCGTCGGCCGGGTAATCGACGGTGATGGCCGCCAGGTGGTTGGGCAATTGCGGCGATCCGAATCCGCGCAGCAGAAGGAATGAACCAGCCCCGGCAATTCCGGCGACAAGAAGGCAGGCTGTAGATAGTCGCACGGGATTCCGGGCCGCAGCTATATGGTCCAGAATTTCCATTTCAAGACCCAGTTTCAACCAGTATACCCCAACTGCCAATGCCACTAGTTTCTGCCTGGAGGGCGGGACTTATCCCGCGCGGGGCTTAAGCCCCGCCTCCGTGCGGGTTGCTATTCTGATCGATATGGGTTCGCGCCGCCCGATTGCGCCTGTCCTGATGTGTCTGCCGTTTGTCCTGCTGGCCGTCATGATCTGGCTGCCGCGCGCCGTGGGCGTGCCGGCTTCCGCGATCCGGTTCGAACTGAAGCCCATCCCTTTTCAACTCGAACATGGCGAAGTCGCTGCGCGTCACGTGCCCGCCACCATGGCCGGCGGCGTGGCCGTGTTCGACTACAACCGCGACGGGCGTCCCGACATCTTCTTCACCAACGGCGCCAATCTGGCCACGCTGAAGAAGGACGATCCCAAGTACCGCAACCGCCTGTTCCGCAACGATGGCAATGGCGTATTTACGGACGTCACCGAAACGGCGGGACTGGCCGGCAGCGGCTTCGACAGCGGCGTGGCCGTGGGCGATTACGATAACGACGGATACCCCGATCTCTTCGTGGCCGGCGTCCACCATAATACCCTCTACCACAACAACGGCAACGGCACGTTCACCGACGTCACCGAGAAGGCGGGCATCTCCAATCGCCCGGACCCCCAGTTCGGGCCGATGTGGGCCATTACAGCGGTGTGGGTGGACGTGAATAACGACGGGCTGCTCGACTTGTTCGTGGTCAACTATTTGCAATGGGACTACGCCACCGAGCCCGTCTGCGGATACAAGGGTGTCGCCGACTATTGCCTCCCGCGCGCCTACAAGGGCTTGCCGAACCAGTTGTACCTGAACAAGGGCAATGGCACGTTTGAGGATGTGTCCGAGAAGTGGGGCATCCGCGCGCACGTGGGGAAGGGCATGGGCGTGGGCATGGCCGACTACGATCTGGATGGCCGCCCCGACCTTTTCGTCACCAACGACGGCTCCTATAATTTCCTCTTCCACAATCTGGGCGGCAACTTCGAGGAAGTCGCGTTTCCCAAGGGCGTGGCGTTGCCGGAAGATGGGAATTTCATATCCGGAATGGGAACCGATTTCCGCGATTGCAACAATGACGGCTATCCGGATCTGGCAACCGCGGCCCTGGAGAGACAGACGTTTCCAATATGGTTGAACACGGCCGGCCGCAGCTTCCAGGAAGTGACCACACCGAGCGGAATGCGCGCGCTGAGCATGCGCATGGCAGGTTTTGGCGTGGGGTTCTACGACTTCGACAACGATGGATGGAAGGATCTCTTCGTGAGCCGCGGCGATGTGCTGTCGCAACCGATGCCGAATACCACGGTGGAGCAGCACAATACTGTTTTCCGCAATCTGGGCGCAAATGGACGCTGGGCAGCGCTGACCGCCGAGGCGGGCCTGGACGCCTCGCCCCCGGCGCGCCACCGCGGCCTGGCATTCGGCGATCTGGACGGCGACGGCCGCATCGATGTGGTGACCACGGCGCTCGCTCACCCCGCCGAGATTTGGATGAATCGCAGCCCCGGCGCGGGACATTGGCTCGACATCGCGCTGGAGGGAACCAGGAGCAACCGCGACGGTATCGGCGCCAGGATCCAGGTCACGACCAAAAGCGGCACGCAGTACAACCACATGACCACTAGCGTGGGCTATGCGTCGTCCAGTTATGGGCCGGTGCATTTCGGATT
>JBEKPZ010000431.1:0-5588 GCA_049520215.1 Bryobacteraceae bacterium
TGAACTTGCCCCCCGTGACCGTGAAGTTGCCGAACGGCACCATCGAACTTCGGAAAGCAGTCGAACTTCCCATCCGTTTCGGTAGTCAGATCCAAAGCTGGGACATGGCGTTCAAGAATACCAAGAATGCGAATTTCGTGGTGGGACAGGTCCTGGCCGCGCATGGGGCGGATCGTTACCTGCCAGATCAACTTCGCGATCGGTTGGATTTTCCCGAAACGCTGTTGGCGGTGCGGCGGCTCAGCGCCCAATGGCTGGACGCGCAGACCAAACTCGTAGAGGATAAGGCGAACGGACCCGCGGTGGTCCAGTCCCTTCGCCACGAAATTGGTGGCTTCGTTGAAGTGAACCCGGAAGGCAGCAAGGAGTCGCGCGCCGCGGCAGCCAGTCCCCAACTAGAGTCTGGAAACTGGTGTTTGCCGCATCCCATGCTGAAGCCTCGGGTGGAGGGATTCATCGCGGAATGCGTGGCGTGGAGCTTCTCGTAATCGGCGCGCCCGTCGTCGCGCAGGCCCTCTATCTCGTCAAGCAACCCTCTCAGCACCGCCGCCGTCTCGCCGCCGGACAGGTTCCCGCTGCGGCAGTGCATGTAAACCTCCGCGGCCGCGGCCATCAGATCCAGCGCCACCGCAGACAGGCTCTGGTCCATAGATGTACCTCGCGCGGCTTGGGTAGCTGTCAACTTCTCCCAATCCGGATCGAGTTTGAGGGTGCCGGCCGCCCATCCCAACGCCCGCCGCGCGTGGTCCGTAGCCGCGACCGCCAGCGGGCGGATGGGGATGCGCGATGGGCGAAAGGCGCCAGGATCCACGAACGTCGGCGAGGGGCCACTTCGCCAGGCGTCTGAGTCATTCGTAGTGCAGCGCCTGAATGGGGTCGATGCGCGTTGCGCGGCGGGCCGGGAACCAGGCGGCTGCCGCGGCTGCGAAGGCCAGTACCAGGGCGAATGCTGCGAAAGTGGACGGATCGAGTGAGACGACACCGTACAACGCACTGGCCATCACCCGCGTGAGGATCAGCGCGGCGGCCAAGCCGATCAAGAGTCCCGTCAGGGTAACGCGCAGCACCTGCGCGACCACCAGCCGCAGGACGCCCGCTGGCGAGGCGCCCAGCGCCAGGCGCACGCCGATTTCGTGGGTGCGCTGCGCGACCGTGTAGGAGACGATGCCGTATATGCCGGTCACCGCCAGGACCAGGGCGATTCCGGCAAACACCGCCATCATCACCGCGGAGATGCGCACGCCGGAGGTTTGCGCGTCCATATATTGCTCGCCGGTGGTCACGTCGTAGAGCGGCTGATTGCGGTCCAGATCGTGCAGTTCCCGCTGGGCCGCCAGCATGACACTCTCCGGAGCGCCGTGCGTGCGAATCGCAAGGCTCAGGTGCGCTTGCGGCATGAGCGCGTTGGGGATGTAAATCGTGGACCAGGGGGCGTGGCGGAACCAGTCTTTTAAGTCGCCGGTCACGCCCACTACAGTGAGAGGTGGGAGATTGGCTCCGGCGGGCAGGATACGTGCCCCGAGCGCCAGTTTCGGAGTCTTCCAGTAGCGCCGCGCCACGCTCTCGCTGATTACAGCTACATGCTGCGGCGCGGCACCGGAGTCCGCCGATGCGATCGGCCGGCCGTACAGAATCGGCATTCCCATGGCTCGAAAGTAGTCGCCTGCGACCAGGCGCAGATCCGGGACCGGCTCGCGGGCTTCGCGCGGCGGCTGTCCTTCCACGCGGAAGTCGCCCAAGGGAGCGGCGGCGCTGCCTCCCGCCGCCTTTACGCCGGGGATCCTGCTCAGCCGCTCCACGGCTTCATCGAAGTAGATGCGCGCGGCGGCTGGCGTGGCGTACCGCGCACCCGGCAGGCTGGTATTCATGGTGACCAGGTTGCGCGTATCATAGCCTACGTCGAACACGGCGATGCCGCGAAACGTGTTGACCATCAGTCCGGCGGCGACCAGCAGCAGCAGCGCCAGGGCCACTTCGGCGACCACCAACGCCCGACGTACTGTGTGCCGCTCTCCGCCCACGGCGATCTTGCCACCCGACTTCAGCGCCTCGACCAGATTCACCTGGCGGGCGGCGTGCAGCGCCGGAGCGATGCCACACAGGATACCGGTCAGCATCGAGATGGCCGCGTTGAATGCCAACACCGTGCGGTCGACGCGCATGTACTTCATGCCGGCCACCCACCGCAGCACTTCCGGGGGAATATACTTGGCTGAGGCGTCGGCGTCCCACGCGGCCAGCAGCAGCCCGAGCAAGCCTCCGGCGAGGGCAATCAGGAGACTCTCCGCCAGCATTTGGCGCACGATCTGGCGGCGGCCCGCGCCCAGCGCCATCCGCAGCGCCATCTCCTTCTGCCGGGTAAGCGTGCGCGCAAGCTGAATGTTCGCCACATTGGAACAAGCCAGTAACAGCACAAATCCCGCCGCGGCCATTAACACCAGCGTGAAGCGATCCGTCACGTTGTTGATGGACGACCGGATGGTCTGGATCCGCACGCCGCGACCCGCATTGGTCCGTGGATACTGTGCGGCCAGGGCTTGGGTCAGGGAACTCATTTCCGCGGAGGCCTGGTCGACCGAGGCGCTGTCCTTGAGCCGGCCGAGGACGGCCAGGTACCGGCTATCGCGGCTGTCGCGCTCCGCCGGCGAGAACGCCAACGGCTTCCAAACGTCGGTCGCCAGCGGAAAATCAAAATCCAGCGGCATCACGCCCACCACCGTGTAGCCGAGGCCGTTCAACGAGATCTTTTTGCCGGCGATGTGGGGGTCGCAGGCGAACCTGCGTTGCCAAAGCCCGTGACTGATCACCACTACCTGGTCCTTGCCAGGCTGCTCTTCGGCGGCAGAAAAGGTGCGGCCGGCCAGCGGCGGCATTCCCAGCGCGGGGAAGAAGTCGTGCGACACCGCAAAGCCCTGCAGGCGCTCGGCCTCGTCCACGCCGGTCAGATTTGCGTCCCATGCAGTGAGAGCGGAGAGGTGGGCAAACGACCGCGTGCGCCCTCTCCAGTCCAGGAAGTCGGGTGGCGAAACCATATCGTGCGAGTAGCCACGTTGCGGATAGGTTTGCCACACCTGCACGAGACTGCCGAGGTCGTGAAAGGGCAGCGGCCGAAGCAGAATGACGTTGACTGTGGTGAAACAGACCGTATTGGCGCCAATGCCCAGCGCCAACGCCGCCACGGCGATCGTCGTAATGGCCGGCGACTTCATCAGGACACGAAAAGCGTAGCGAAAATCCTGCCACATGGGACACCAAGCAAGCACGTATCCAGCCAGGATTGACCTTGCGCAAGTCACGCGAAACAGGCAAATATCCGGATGTCTCTGTCCGGTTATGGGACTTGTGGTTCGCTACCGGACGCGGTTTAGGCTCACTCCTAGCGCAGAGCAGCTACCGGTTCTACCGGCGTTTTGTTGCCATTACTTGACACGAACCATACCCCCTGAAAATGCGGTAGTCCACCCTCCGGGGGAATTGTGCGTACGCACGCCATAGTCTCCTGGCGCGCCGACCCGGAAACCCGCGTTTGCGCCACGATTGGCCCCAGTGCGTTCGGGCGGCGACCGTTTGGCTTCAGGGCCAAGGCCGTGACTGCCGCCGTTCAGGCGGAAAACGAGGCCAGAGCAGAGGCTCAATGAACCATCCTGACCAAGCCGACTTCCGCCAGACCGTTCAGCATGAACTGTACGGCGATGGCCGTGAGCATCAGGCCCATGAGGCGTGTGAGGACTCGAATGCCGGTCTCGCCCAGATACTGTCGCACGCGGTCGGCCCCGGCCAGGATCAAGTACGACACCAGGGAAACGGCAACAATGGCCAAAAACACGGGAATCGCGTACCACCAGTCGGGCTTGCCGCCGATGAGCACCATGACCGTGGAAATCGCGCCAGGACCGGCCAGCATCGGCACGCCCAGCGGAATGATTCCGACGTCTTCCTTCCCAGCCCCTTCCGCGGCTTCGCGGGGCGTCTCTTTTGTCTGAGTGCGGCGGGCGCGCAGCATATCGAGCCCGATCAGCAACAGGATCACGCCCCCGGCGATTTGGAAGGCCGGCAGCGTGATGCCAAAGAGCCGGAAGATCAGCTTGCCCGCGGCGGCGAAGCCGGTGAGCACCACCAGACACGTCCAGGCCGCACGTTTTGCCATGTGGCGACGCTGCAACCGATCTTGCTCCGCAGTCATGGCTAGGAAAGTGGGAATGGCCGCGATGGGATCGACCAGGAAAAAGACGGACGTCAACGCCACGAAGGAGAACTGCAAAAGATCTGTAAGCGCGCCGGACATCGGAGTAAACCTACACTCTACCGCACAGGAATCGGGCGCCAGAAGCAGAAAAGCCCGCCGCGGCCGTGCCGGGCGGCCCAGTGGGGAACATTTCAGTGTGGCCGATCCCGCCGTCCGCCGCCCGTGCTCCGTCGCCGCGACCGCCGGCGGAGGGGGATGCGCGGCGGACGGAAGGCGGCGCGTCCATGATGTGCAGGGGAAGGCGTCGTCGAGCGAGCCGGAGAGCCCCATTTCGCGCTCTTCCCGCAGCCCGATGCCGGCCGCCAGTTCCCCCGCCCGCCCGCTGCCCGTCGCCGCGACTGCCGGCGTGCGGATGGGGATGCGCCGCGCGGAGGCGCCCGCATACATGATGGAGAAGGCGCAGGCCACGATAGCCGCCGCGAAGATGGCCGCGTGCAACCGGCGTTTAGGTGGAGGCCGTGCCGGATAGTTGCGGCCTAGCGCACGGCGCTCCGCGCGATCGCGGGCGGCCGGATCGCCGGCGAATCGCGAGTGCGAGGTCCACGGCCTCCGCAATCGGGGCCGCCGCTGGCTTCGAGCTGAATGCGGAGCACAGCGATTCCCAAGTCGCGCCCCCCCCCGTCCGCGCGAGATTTTTTCCAAAAAAGCGCCCGTAAGCGGCAAAGGAGGCAACTGGTTATCACCAACTGCGAAAGCTGGCCACTCGCTAGATGCGAGGATACTTGGTCCGTCGCCGGCTCGGGGCCAAGCGCTTCCTGACGGATTGAGCCGTGCGTACGACGGTCCGGGGCTTCCCCACTTTGCCTTCAGGCTGCTCCGCTTGCGCGATGGCGGCTCTTACCAACTCCCGAACGCCTGGAGCGTCGAGATCCGTCGCCTGCGCGATCCGGACGTGCCGAATCAATTTGCCCTCGCCACGCAGCAGACCGTCCGGATCGGACAACAGGGAGCCAAAATTAAAGCCGAGGTTCACCCAATTGGCGTGCGCGGTGGTGAAGACGAACGCGTCGCTGGGTCGCTCTGTGAAGGTGAAGTGGTCGGCGATGGTGTACACCTCGTAGACGAACTCGCTGGCTTCCCGGGCTTCTTCGAGGATCAGTTTTCGCACAGCCAGTGCGAGCTTCTGAATCGGGTCGCCGTAAGGCTGGAGCAGTTTGAGATACTGCGGATCGGGTGGACGCAAGCGCACACAGACAGTGTATCCCACTGGTGGTTCTACCATCTGGAACGTCAAACACCCCAATACCCCCCACGGGTGGCACATCGAAAACGTGGTGGGAATTAGTTTCGAGCAGATTGACGGCGCGGCGGAAAGTCGGCGTAAGCTTGTTGGGCAAGCCCT
>JBEKPZ010000432.1:0-5581 GCA_049520215.1 Bryobacteraceae bacterium
CGCCTTCGCGCAGCGCGGCAGATCGCATTTGTTGCCCACCAGGATCCAGCGGCCTTGCTCGCGGGCGCGCGCCATCAACTCGGTGTCCGCCTCCTCGACCGGAGCCGACAGATCCACCACCACCAACGTCAGATCGGCATCCGCCATCGCCTGGAAACTGCGCTCGATACCCAGCGTCTCCACCAGCCCCTGGCCCTCGCGAATGCCGGCCGTGTCAAACAGCTTCACCGGAATGCCGTGAATCGCCGCCACCTCCGACACCACATCGCGCGTGGTGCCGGGAATATCCGTGACGATGGCGCGGTCCTGCTCCAGCAGGCGGTTGAACAGGCTGCTCTTGCCCACGTTGGGACGCCCGACGATCGCCAGCGTCAGGCCCTCGCGCACCAGACCGCCAAACGCAAAACTCTCCGCCAGCTTCGAAACGCCCGCGATCACCGGCGTCAGCCGCCGTAGAATCTCGGCCGCCGGCGCCACGCTCACGTCGTCCTCCGCGAAATCGATGCCCGCCTCCAGCAGCGCGATCAGTTCCAGGAGTTGCTCCTTCAGCGGCGCGATGCGGCGCGAGACCGAACCGCCGGCCTGTTGCGCGGCGATGCGCGCCTGGTAGAGCGTCGTGGAATCGATCAGGTCGCGCACGGCTTCGGCCTGCGGCAGGTCGATGCGGCCATTCAGATACGCGCGCAAGGTGAACTCGCCCGGTTCGGCGAGCCGCGCGCCCGCATCCATCGCCAGCGCCACGGCGTGTCGCAGCACTACCGGCGCGCCATGACACGAAATCTCCACCACGTCTTCGGCAGTGTAGGAACGCGGGCGCGCGAAAAACGCGACCACCACCTGATCCACCGCCTGCCCCTCCGTGTCGAGTAGCTCGGCGATCTGGCAGGACCACGGCCGCCAGTCGGGCGCGCCCGCGAAGCGCACCATTCGCGCCGCGATCTCTCGCACACGCCCGCCGGAAAGGCGCACCACACCGATGCCCCCGCGTCCGGTAGGCGTGGAAATCGCGACGATAGTATCGGTGAGGTTCAAAGTGGGACAGGCCTCCCGGCCTGTCTGGCTAACGCCGTGGTCCGCGACGTTCGCCGTGGCGTGGCGGACGGCCGCCTCTGTCGGATCCGCCGCGATCGCGTCCGGAGTCCCGCCGTGCATAGCCAAATGGTCCGTCCCGCCGTGGCGCAAAAGCCGGCTGCGGAGGATCTGGCAAGCTAGCCATGCCCGCCGGATACACCACCACGTGCCGGAAACCGCCCGAGCCGCTCGATTCGCTGCGCAGTGTGGTTTCGGTCCGCAGCGCCAGGTGGATGACGCGGCGCTCGCGGCTGTTCATGGGATTGAAGCGGAACGGTTGCCCCGTGTGCTTCACCTTCTCGGCCGCCACCGCGGCACTCATGCGCAATTCCTCGATACGGAGCAGGCGGTAGTCGTTGGCATCGAACGAAATGCGCGAGTGATCCTCGGAGGGCATGCGCAGCGCCTCCATGGTCACGTGCTCCAACGCCAGCAGCAGTTCCGCGCGATTCGCCAGCAGATACTCCACGTCCGGTCCGCTGAATTTCACCACCACGTCCGGAGTCTCGAAGTCGTCGTCCGTGGCCTGCCCGTCGGCCATCTCATACTCCATGCGGAAGCCCGCCTGCCCCAGCACGGGACGCACGAACTGGTCGATGCGGGGCCCGACCGACGATACCGAATACTTGCGAGGATTCACCGTTTACTTCCTGCCATCTTTTTTCTTTTTCGGCGGCTGCACGGACTGTGCGGCCACGCTGGCCAGCGACGTTTTGTTGAAGAACCACTGCTGCGCGACGCCTACCAGGTTGCTGGTCAAATAGTATAATACCAACCCGCTCGACAGGTTATAAAACATGAAGCCGAAGATGAGCGGCATAAACTGCATCATCTTCTGCTGGCTGGGATCGCCTCCCGTCGTGGTGGGAGTCATCTTCTGCATCACGAACTGGCTGATGACCATGATGATGGGCAGCAGGTGAATCGCCAGCGTTTCGGGCTGCGATAGGTCGGTGACCCAGAGCCAGTTCGCACCGCGCATCTCCACCGACACCGAGAACACTTTATAAAACGCGATGAAGAACGGGATCTGCAGTAGCATGGGAACGCATCCGCCCATGGGATTCACCCCGTGCTTTTTGTATAGCTCCATCACCTCCTGGTTCTGATCCGCCTTCTTCGGATCGCGGAGGCCGATACCCTTGTACTTGTCGTTGATGGCGGCGATTTGCGGCTGCAGCGCCTGCATCTTCTTCATCGACTTCATGCTGGTGATCTTCAAAGGAAACAGCACGAAGTTGAGCGCGATGGTCACCACGATGATGGACCAGCCGTAGTTGTGAATGGCACGGTCGGCAACCCAATTCACCAGCAGGAACAGCGGCTTCGCCAGAAGGCTGAGCCAGCCGAAATCCACTACCTGCTCCAGCTTGGGATTGACCGCCCGCAGAATGTCGTAATCCTTGGGACCGACGTACAGGGAGAAGTGGTTCACCGGGCCGCCGCCCACCGCGGTGCCCGCGAAAGGCAACTCTTTCGTCTCGTGAGCGGTGGCCGCGTTATCGCTGAAGGTGGTCATGGCGACGGTGGCGCCGCGCTCCGGCAGGAACACCGCCACGAAGTACTGATCCTCGATGCCCGCGAACGAATAGTTGCCGTTCACCGTGACGGGACCGTCCTTGGCCACCTTGGCTCCGCTTTTGACCAGCTTGGCGTCGGTCATATCGAAGCGCAGAGTCTGCTGCGCACCGGCCGGGTTCGCCACGGCCATATCGCCGAACCCGCCCCGCCACTCGACCTGATGCGGCAGCGGCTTGCCGCCCTCGGTCACCTCCGTCGATACATCTAGCAAGTAGCTGGATTTCCGGAACTGAAAGGATTTGTGCGCCACCACTTTGCCATTGGAATAATCGAAGCCGATGGCGAGGCCGTCCGCATCGGTATGCATCTCGTAGAGCGCCTGGTTGACGTCCACGGTGGGCTTCTGCGCGGGGAAGTAGAGGGCCACCGGCGGGTCGGCGTGCGATGTGGTATTGACCAGTTGCAGAGGGTCGCCGCTGTGCTCCTTGTGCTTCTTCAGCAGCCAGCTCTTCACCACGGCACCGCGATTGCTGAATGTGATCCTGAAGAGATCGGTTTCGATGGTGCGGGTCTCTTCCTTCTGCGCTGCGACCGGCGGAGCGGCGGTTTCGGAATCGGCGGCTTCAGAAGCGGCAGCAGTGGCCGTCTCCGCTGGCGCCGTAGGGGCGGCGGGCGGCGCCGTCGCGGGCGCGCTTGTGGTCGAGACCGGAGCGGTCTTCTTCACCGGGGGCGTTACGATCTTGTAGAAATACGGCGTGACGAACAGGACCACGCCCATCAGAATGAAAGCGATTAGGAGCCGCAGCTCCATGGACAACTCTTTCTTGGGTTGTTCCGGACCACCCGTCCCGCCGCTAGTAGGTTCAGCCATTCTGTTTGTTTACCGGACCGGATCGACGCCGCCCGCGTGAAAGGGATGGCACTTCGCCAGCCGCTTGGTCCCCATCCAAACGCCGCGCAATACTCCACGCCGCTCAACGGCCTGCATCATATATTCCGAGCAGGTCGGGTAGAACCGGCAAGCCGAAGGCAGCAGCGGCGAGAGCCACCGCTTATAGAAACCGAGCCCCGCGATCACCGCCCACTGCAGCGCTGAAACAGACGTTCCACCTCCCGCTCCAGATCCGGAAACGGGGCTTCCATCGCTTTGCGCCGGGGATTGAAAACGATTGACCACTCTGGACTCAATTGCTCGAGATGCAGGCGCACGGCCTCGCGCACACGCCGCCTGATCCGGTTCCGCACCACCGCCTTGCCGAGCGCGCGCGGCGTGGTGAAACCGATTCGCGGACCGTCCGGCTGCTGCTCCCGCACACAGAAAGCCGCAAAGAAGGGGGTCGAAAAACGGGACCCCTTATCGTAAACTCTGCGGAAATCCGTGGATCGCAACAGACGGACACGTTTAGGGAAGCTTTTCTGAGAGCCAGGGATGCTTACCTCTCGGAGCTGACCGTGAGTTTGTGGCGGCCCCGTGCGCGGCGCCGCGCCAGAACTGCCCGCCCGTTCTTGGTTTCCATGCGGGTCCGGAACCCGTGCGTCTTCGCGCGCCGACGATTGTTTGGTTGAAAGGTACGTTTCGGCATCTTATTTCAAACTACCTAGTATAGCGCGTTCAGCTTACCCGCTTCAAATCCACTTTGGCGGACATCTTTTCGCCGTTGTCGCCGGTACCGGCCGCGGTCCCGTGGATGGTGTCGCCGTCGAACACCAGGTCGAAAACGATCAGTCCGCTGTTCCCGTCACCTTCCGGGGCAACTTCGAAAGTGAGCTTACCCCCTTCCAGCTTGCCGTTCTTGATGGTCCATTGCTGGTCCTCGTTCGGGCCGGCCGTGCCTGTAACCTTGGTTCCATCCACCTTCAGGGTCATAACCGCCGAGTCGGGCTTGTTTTCCCCGTCGGCGGTGGTGATGTCGAACTTGCCACTCCACTTGCCGGTCAGGTCCGCGGCGCTAAGGGTCAATCCGGTCAACAGCAATAAACAGATCAGCATCTTCATAATCACCTTAACGAAAACCCGGCGAAATTTGTTCCGATTCGTGGGGCAGGCTGGCAGCCTGCGGGCCGATTGGTAATCGGCCCAGCGCTGGACCACGGAAAAGCCTCAGGCGCGGCCGCCCATCCGGCCTTCACCGGATTCATCTCGATATAACGCGCGATCCGCTGGAACGGACCAGCCGATCATAGCTCTCGTCCTGCCAGAACGGCTGCCCGGTGTGGCCGAGCATCCGATTGCCCTCCCGCGCGGTGAACCTCTTGAGCGACTGCATCAGCGACGAAACCTCCACGTGGGGAGTGATCAGCAGATGAACGTGGTTCGCCATGACCACGTATGCGTGGAGTTGGTAACTCCCCAGGGCCTGTCGATAGCGAATTGCCTCCACAACCATTGCCGCAATCTCCGGCTGGCGAAGGTATAGGGGGCCTGTGCGTGCGTTGTCCAGGAGGCGATCCATGGCCACGAATGCCTGGCCTGAAGTGATTGTGGGCGGAAAGAAACGGTTTGATGGAAGGCTGCCGTGCAGGCGCCAGGTGAGGAAAATGGGCTGGTCGATGGCGTGATAATGCGGCAAGCGACGGACGTTGAAGGTGGGCACGAAAATAGGGTGCTCGCTTGACGCCAAGATTCTCGCCGCTCGAGTTTGCGCCGATTGCCAATCGGCGCGCAGGATTCCATCCTGCCCCACAATCTATTGGCTGATGTGGAATGACGACGACAGGGGCCCGGCGAATGCCTTATAGTCGCCAGCCACCAGTTCCCAGCCGTCCTTTTCCGCGTTGAAGATGGACAAGTAGAGCGGGTCCAATTGCAGAGTGACCGTCTTCGATTCGCCAGCCTTGAGCGGCACTCTCTCCCAAGCGACCAGGCGCTTAAAAGGCTCGCCCGCCGCGTCCGGCAGCGTCACGTAAACCTGCGCGACCTCGGCGCCGGCCCGCTTGCCGGTATTCTTCACGCTGAAGCTGACCGTGTGTGCAGCGCCGTCCGCCTTCA
>JBEKPZ010000433.1:0-5470 GCA_049520215.1 Bryobacteraceae bacterium
ACCGACGGCCGGACGCAAGACTTGGTCGCCTCAAACGAGTTGCCGAACCTTGTCAAATCGCCCGCCGCCTACTGCATCGAGTACCGCGACGGGCTGAAGGCCACCATGCTGATGCTCGATGGCGCCATCAGGGATTTCAATTTCGCTGCCCGGTTGAAAGGCTCGCAAGAGATCTGGTCCACACAGTTCCTTCTGACTCCCGATCCGAACGTTACCTACTCGGCCTGCCTGATCGACAAGGTGGAGCAGATGTTCGAGACGGGTGCAGCTCCCTATCCGGTGGAGCGGACGCTTCTCACTAGCGGCATTCTGGAAAGCTGCCTCACGTCAAAGCTCCAGAACAACGCACGGCTGGAAACACCTCATCTCCAGGTGGTCTACCGGGCGCCCCACGCATCGCAATTCGGGTAGTGGGTCAGTTTGCAATTGGAGGGCGGGCTTTAGCCCGCGCGGGGCTTAAGCCCCGCCAATTGCTACGCAAATTGACCCACTACCGCAATTCGCGCGTTAAAATTGGGAACATGTCGAAGATTCTTGTGATCACGGGTGACGGCGGCGAATCGTACGAGGCGCTTTATGCGGTGCACCGGTTTCAGGAGGAGGGATGGGAACCGGTTGTCGCGGCCCCGTCGCGCCGGCGGCTGCATCTGGTTATGCACGACTTCGAGCCCGGCTGGGACACCTATATCGAGCGGCCCGGCTATGGACTGGAAGCCGACCTCGCCTTCGATCAAGTGGACGTCGAGGAATACGCCGCCGTGCTCATACTGGGTGGCAGAGCGCCCGAGTACCTGCGGAATAATGCCAGGGTCCTCGACATTGTGAGGGCCTTCGACCGGCAGGGAAAGTGGATTTTCGCCATCTGCCACGGCATCCAGGTGCTGGCTGCAGCGGGGTTGACGGCGGGCAAACGTGTGACCTGCTATGAACACGTGCGTCTGGAAGCGGAGCAGGCCGGCGCAACATATGTAAGCGATCAAACCGTGTGCGATGGGCGCATTGTGACTGCTCAGACGTGGCAGTCGCATCCCTCCTTCTATCGGGAGATCTTCGCGCAGCTTGCGGGCCGGACCGATGCCGCTCGATCCTGAAGTCGCGGCCCACCTGGAGCGGCAGAAAAGTCAGCCGCCGCGCTCCTCTCTCGATGTGGCCGGCACGCGCGAGATGATGCGCCAGGCCGCCGCACTGTCGGGAACGGCGCCGCCCCTCGCCCGGATCGAGGATGTGGTCCTGCCGGGGTCCCTGCGAACACGGCAGTATTGGCCGGTTCTCAGGACCGGACTGCCGGTGGTAGTCTACTTTCACGGAGGCCGGTTTTTCAGTGGCGATCTGGAAAGCCACGATACGGTGTGCCGGATGCTCGCCCTTTCGGCCGGCTGCCGCGTGCTGGCCGTGGACTACCGGCTTGCCCCGGAGCACCGTTTCCCCGCTGCCGCGGAGGATGCGCGCAGATCCGTGGAATGGGCATTGCGGGAGGGCGTACCGGTAGGCGTCGCGGGCGACAGCGCGGGCGCCAACCTCGCGGCAGGAGCGGCGCTGGAGCACCCGGGATCGGCGCTCGGATGTCAGTTACTGATCTATCCCATGCTCGATCCCATGTGCAGTTCGGCTTCGTTTGTCGAATTCGGCGAAGGTTATGGGCCGGGGGCCGCGGACATGAAGCGGGGCTGGTCCGAATACCTCCCGGAGGGAACCGGATCGCGCGACCCGCTGGCATCCCCGCTTTCCGCGGAAAACGTCCGCGGAGTTGCACCAGCCTTCGTCCTGACAGCCGAATACGACACGCTTCGCGATGAGGGAGAAGCCTATGCGCGGAAGTTGGTTCAATCGGGCAACATCGTTCAGGTGCGTCGGTATCTTGGGACGATCCACGGGTTCTTTATGATGCAGGGCATCCTGCAAGTTGCCCGCCAAGCTTTGAACGACGCCGCCGCGTTCCTCCGGGCATCACTCTCTTAACATCGTCAGGTAGACGGCAGCGGGAATTACGAGGAGGATGGCCGCCATCCCTAGCAGCACCGCGCCGTGTTCGGAGACGAACGCGACGGCGAAGGGGAGCAGCGCCTGAAACCTCAATCCGGCCAAGCTCGACGCGGTCTGCCGCAGAGCCGACTGGAACCAGGCCGAGGTGGCTCCGAAGCAGGCGCCGAGCAGGCTCATGGCGCAGGCGAAAGCGATCACCTGGGCTGCCGTGATCGGACGGCCGGCGGCTTGGGCGGCTTCGCGGCGGGCGCGCATCTGGGCCAGCCACCACACGCGGCCGGAATCGGGAATCACGGCGCGCGCACGCATTTCTTCCCGCGCGTCGTCAATGGCGCCGGCGATCGCCAGTACATCGGCGCAGATCGCGCAGTCCGGAACATGCTCGCGCAGGCTGGCATCCACCCGCTCGGGCCAGCGGTTCTGGAGAACGGCGGCCAGCACCTCGGATTCCAATTCGCAATCGATGGGCTTCATGATTTGCCTCCGCGGGGCGCGCGGCCCAGCAATTCGGCCAGCTTCCGCCGCGCGCGAAACAACAAGGGCTTCAGGCTGGTGGGACGCAGGCCGAGAACATCCGCGATCTCGCGGTGCGAAGCGCCCTCGGCATACGCCAGCCATAACATCGCGCGTTCGCGCGGCTTGAGGCGCGACATGGCGCGGTTGAAGTCGGCCATACGCTCGGCGGCGCCGGCGTCCTGGCCGGAGGGAACGCGCTCGATGTCGTCGCCGGCTGGGACGGACGCCGCGCGAGCCAGGCTTCTGCGGCGAACATCCCGCGCCACATTGGTGGCGATGCGATACAGAGAATTGCGGCGGTGGGTCTCGTTATCGTAAGTGGCGGCGGCGCGCAGGAAGCGGTAGAACGTTTCCTGCAGCAGATCCTCGGCGAGTTGACGGTCGCCTGTCAGACGGGCGAGATATGCCCACAATCCGCGCGCATTCCGGTCATAGAAGGCGCGGAATGTGTCCTCATCCATCAGGAAGCCCGCAGCGGCGTCATCGAGAGCGCCGTCGCACTGGATATCGGTAAAGGCCGTTTCACGAAACATAGGACCGCGCGATTCTGCCGCAATAGCCGACTACCGGACACCTGGTAGTGCGGTGCGAGGCGCCGAAGATGCCGGTTCGATCAACCCCATTCGCTGGGAGATCACAAATGAGATTATCGCCGAGATCACGAAGCCCACGCCGAGCGCGATGCCGATGACGCCCAGAGCATGCAGCGATTGGGAGGCGGCCTGGGAGGCGGCATCGGCGGCTCGTCCGCCCACGATGTGCAGGCCGATCCCGCCGGCGATCAGCACCACGCCACCCTGCACGGACCACAGAATGCGGCCGAGCGGCGCGCCTACGCTGCGCGGAGCAGCGTCCAGGGCAATGGGCGAAGATTCCAGGAACTTGGCTCCGGCGGGGGATTGAATGTAGGCGAGCAGATCCTCATTGGCGGTAAAGCGATCGAGGAGCTTGGTGTGGGCGTCGGTCTGTACTTTGGCGAGCCGGCTCCACCTTCTGTAATCGACCAGCGTGCGGATAAGCCAGACGAGCAGGCCAACGGCCATGGCGAAGCCGGCGAAAATGCCGAGACCATTCAGCACGTCCCGCCACATATCCAGGATCTGGGAGGCGGGGTCCTGACGAGAGCGGGGGAGAGCTACGTCGCCAACGTAGAATGACGGATTGCGCGCGATTTCGGGGTGGTCGTTCAGAAAGCCGACGAGGGCCGGGTATGGCGCCAGATAGGACTGATTGCCCAGGAGGCTCGGGTCGAGCGCCAGTACGCCGCGCAATGACGGCGGATAGTGTTCCAGGAGGGCGGACAGGGCGTCTTTGGTCCGTTGAGCGTCGGGCTGCTCGACGGTCAGAATGGTAGACGGCGCGCTCTTTTGACTCTGCGCCAAGGCGGTGGCACATAGCACCAGTATGGCTACTCTATGGATCATGGCATTCCTCTCTACCGGATAGTTACGCGGGGAGGGGGAGCAGGTTAACATCTCCGGAACAAACCCTTGCCCGCCGCCGTATCTGTAGGGCAGGCCATCGTTTTTCGTGGCCTGCCGAGGAGGCATTAGTAATGTTCTGCGATCGTTGCGGCGCCAGGCTTTCCGATCCTGCGAGATTCTGTCCAATCTGCGGCAAAGCGGCGGGTGTCACGCCATTGATGCCCGTCGACAGCCGGATTGCCGGGCATGTCCGCCTGGTGGGCATTCTCTGGCTGGCGCTATCGGCGTTCCACTTGATTCCGGGCCTGATTTTACTGTCCCTCTTCGGGCACGGTATGTGGTTCCACCCGCTGGCAGTGCCCGGCTTCGTGCACGGTCTCTTGACCGTAGTCGCCTGGCTGTTGCTGGCCGGTAGCATCCTCGGATTGGTTACCGGCTGGGGCCTGCTTCAGCGGGAGCCTTGGGCACGCGGCCTGGCCATCGTGATGGCCTGTTTGAATCTGGTCCATATGCCCTTCGGCACGATTCTCGGGATTTACACGTTATGGGTGCTGCTGCCCGCTGCCTCGGAACAGGAGTACCGCAGCGTGGCCCGGGCGGCGTAGTCTGAAAGCTGCGGATTTCAGTTCCGCCTGAACGCGGAGTCGCATTCGTGCGTCAGTTCAGATAGGCACACGAATGAAGATCATTCTGCTCGCCGGACTTGCTGTCTGCGCCGCCGTCGCGCAGACCTTGACCGAACCACCACCCTTATTGCGTATCCATCAACAGCCGGGGGCCGCTTCGGTTCGCGCGTATGCGGACGCCCACGCTCCTGTGGAGGTTGTGGGTATGGCTGCCATGACGGGCCGGCCCGAAACCTGGTTGATCGAAGTGCACGACTCGTTTGCCAGCATCGAGGACGTGGACAAGGCACTTCGCCCGCTGGCCCCGTTTGGCGCGATGGTGGAGGGGGACCAGCCTTCCAGCGACATTCTGGCGGGTTCCAGAAGCCTGATCGCAGTCTACCGGCCAGGCTACAGCTACCGCCCCGAACAAGCCGTGCGGGCACTGCGAAAGGCCCGCTATTGTCAGGTATCGGTCTATCGGCTGCATCCCGGCAGCGAGTCGGAATTTGCCGAACTGGTCAAATCGCGCCGGATCGTGTTCGACAGCATCAACCTCGACAAGCCCGACATCGCCTACTATGTGCTCTCTGGGGCGCTGTCCGGAACATACGTGTTCCTCGCGCCTCTCGACTCCCTCAAGACGTTCGACGATGGGCTGGCGAAGGTCCCGGTCTATGCGGAAAACGCCGGGGCGGAAGCTGCCAAATCGGGCGAGGTCACGCGCGAGTACTTGCTGTTCCGGGTCGAGCCGGACACCAGTTGGGTATCGGACGACTTCGCGTCTGTCGATCCGGAGTTCTGGCGCGGCAAGGCCAAAACGCCGTAGAGCCGACGGATTTGACCACCTCGTTGCTATCGGCGTTCATCGGCGTTCATCGGCGGCCAATATTGTGTTTTGACTTTCCCGTCGGGCCGAAGAAAAGCATATCTGGCCGCCGA
>JBEKPZ010000434.1:0-6279 GCA_049520215.1 Bryobacteraceae bacterium
GCGCCGTTGCCGCAGTCGAGCACGATGCGCATGCCGTCGAATCCGCCCGCCACGGTGGATGCCAGGTAATCCAGGTAGCGCTCGGCAAGCACGGGATCGGGCGCCAACGGCAGCGGCGCGCCGGGGGTTTTGCCGGCATGACGGAAGATTTCCTGCTCGACCAGATGCTCTTCTTCGTCCGGCAGTTTGTAACCGGAATGGCCGAAGACCTTGATACCGTTATCCTGGTACGGATTGTGCGAGGCGGAGATCATCACGCCGGCGGTGAACGAATCGGAGCGCGTCAGATAAGCCACGCCGGGGGTAGTGATGACACCGGCGGAAACCGCGCGCACATCCTGCTGCGCGAGCCCGGCAGCCACCTGCGCGGCGATCCACGGCCCGGATTCGCGCGTGTCCATGCCGATGAGCACGGCGGCGTCCGGCGAGGCGCGGCGCAGGTCGCTGCCGAGAGCCATACCAAATGCATGCACCGTGGCCGGATCCAGCGGATACTCTCCCGCCACACCGCGAATGCCGTCCGTTCCGAATAGTTGTTTGGCCATCTACTTTTTTCCGACTGTAACTTTGACTGTAACCTGCGGCGAGTCTTGAAAGCGGACCCTGGGATCGTTCACGTAGGCTTGCAGGCGATAGCGGTTGGTTCCCGCTTCCGGTCTCACGCTGAGCGGATCGGTGTGGGCCGACGCCACGCGCGCCACGCGGCTGGCCGGGCCCGTGATGGCCAAGGCGGAAGGCTCCGCGGTTGCCTCGAGCACTTGCAGATCCGCCGGCAAGCCATCCGCAAACTGAACCTCGACAGGCACACTGCGGGTGGCGCCGGGTTCGAAGATCATCCGGATTTGGGCCGGAATGGCGCGCAGCAGTTGCACGCCGCGCGGCAGCCGGACATCGCCGCTGTCGATGGTGAAGGTGCGTTGCCCAGGCTCGACGTCGGCCATATCGAGGATCACCGCGGAGCGCCGCGGCGCTTCGGGCAAGTGCAGCGCTTCGGATGGCCCGCGAACTTCCAGATATACGGTCTCCACCACATCCGAATTGATTTCCACGGCCGGCGAAAGGTTCTTGTATTGCACGGGCACGGAAATGAAGGTGGCCAGTTCCGGCTCGCTGGCGACTGAAATCCAAAGGAGCACGGCGGCCGCCAGCGACAGCAGCTTCCAGCCGATGTTTTGCGTGAAGAAGTTCTTCATGCAGCCAGCGGGGCTAAAGCCCGCCCTCCTTCCCTTCGTCGCGATGGGTTTCCATGGGAATATCGGCGGCGAATTCGTCGATCAGTTGCGGCGCGGTGCGCCGCACGCCGAAGTGCGTGCAGATCCGTTCATCCACTTCGCGCAGGTTGAGGCCGGTCGAGAGTTCTCCGAAAGCGGCGACGGAGATGCGGCCCGTTTCTTCGGAAACCACTAGCGATAGACAGTCGGTTTCCTCGGTGATGCCGATGGCTGCGCGGTGGCGCGTGCCGGAACTGGACGCCACAGCCGGGTTCAACGCCAGCGGCAGAAAGCAAGCGGCGGCCGCGATCTTGTCTTTCTGCACAATCGCCGCGCCGTCGTGCAGGGCGCCGCCGGGATGGAAGATGGAGAGCAGCAGATCGCTCGAGATCTGCGCGTCCAGGCGCACGCCGCTTTCGATGAAGGTGCGCAGTCCGATGTCCCGTTCGACCACGATGAGCGCGCCGGTTTTGTCCTCGGCCATGCGGCGCACCGCGATCAGGATATCTTCGGTGAACTCCGGCCGCTGGTAGCCGTGCGCGAACCAGCGCTTGCGTCCCAAGCGCGCCAGCGTGCGGCGGATCTCGGACTGGAACAATACGATCACGGCCAGCGCCAGGTACGGCACAATATACGAAAGCACCGAGCGCGTCGCTTCCAAGCCGGTGTAGAGCGCGACCACGTACAGCGCCACCATGATCAGGATGCCGATGAGAATGTGGCCGGCGCGGGTGCCCTTCACGATCATCAGGGCCTGATAGATCAGGACCGCGACCACCAGGATGTCGACGACGCTGGCGGGCGTCAGGCTGGGCAGTGCCACGAGGGCGGCGCAGTTGACGGGGGCCGCGCTATTGGAGTAGGCCGCGAATTTCAAGCCAATCCTTTAGCCGCCCGGCCCAACTGGCCAGAACGGCGTCCGTGGGCGCGAGGCCGACGCCGTGCGGGCCGCGCTCGTAGATATGCATCTCGGCCGGCACACCGGCCTTGCGCAGAGCCAGATAGAACAGCACGCTGTTTTCGGCCGGTACGCCAGTGTCTTCGTTGGTAGAAAAAAGGAAAGTGGGCGGCGTCCGGACCGTCACCTGCGTTTCGTTGGAGAGGCTCGCCACCAGTTTGGGGTCGGGGTTGTCGCCCAACAGATTGTGCATCGAGCCGGTGTGGGTGTAGGGCGTGGTGAAGGAGATCACCGGGTAGGCCAGGATCATGAAATCCGGCCGGCAGGTCGCGCGATCGATGGGGTCGGTGGCGCTGGCATCGCCGGCATCGAAGTGCGTGCCGGTGGTCGATGCCAGGTGACCGCCCGCCGAGAATCCCCAGATGCCGATGCGGCCGGGCGCGATCCGGTAATCGGCGGCGTGCGCGCGCACGAAGCGGATGGCGCGCTGCGCATCGAGCAGCGGGGCGGGATAGCGGTAGCGCGGCGCGATGCGGTACTGCAGCACGAAGGCCTGGATGCCCAGCGAATTGAGCCAGCGCGCGATCTGGTCTCCTTCGTGATCCTTGGCCAGGAAGCCATATCCGCCGCCGGGGCAAACGATCACGGCGGTCTGGACGGCGGACTTCTCCGGGGCGGGGTAGACGGTGAGGCTGGGCTTGTCGGAATCCTCCGTGCCGGCGGCTCCGGGAGCACCGCCGGGCCACAGCAGTTCGACCTTGTGCTGTGCGGGAGGTTGTTGGGCCAGCGCGGCGGCCAGGGGCAGGATGAGTGCCAATGCTTTCACGGTGACTATTGTAACGTGGCTGGCGAATGGAGGGCGGACTTCGGTCCGCGTGGGGCTTAAGCCCCGCCGCGAGTTAAGCTGTCCCTGGAGGCCCCCATGTCGCGAGCAAGAATATGGCTGGCAGTGCTGCTCGCCGCGCCTATTACCGTCGTAGCGATCGGTTCCACGGCTTACATTCTCGCCGGCCTCATGAGCCCTTGCGTTGTCTGGCGTGGATCGGACTCCGGCGGCGCCTACGCCAGCGCGCATCATCCGTGCACAGACCTCGAGGGTTTGGGCGAGACCATGCGAGGAGTTCTGGTGCTGGCGGCTGTGCAGGGCGTGATCATCCTGGCGGCGGTTCTTGGAATCTGGGGCACGGTTCGCTCGCGGCAATGGATGGTGGTTCTCGCAGGGTGCTTGATGATTCTAGAAGTATTCCCCTTGGTATTCAGCTTTTTCCCTCTGGCGTTGTTGGCGGGTATTGGGTTCTTCTGGACGGCGTACCACATGCCGGCCTGATGCGCCCCAGCCCGCATAGCCACGCCACGATCCGGCGGGCCCGCGCGGATCTCAGGCGACTTTCGATATAATTGCCGGCGAGGTAACGGCATTGGTCCATCCTCCAAACGCACTGGGTTTAACCGCCGCATTGACGCTCTTCCTCTCGCCCGCGGGCGGTCAGGATCGGCTGCGGCGAGAATCCGTCGATCTAACCACGGTCTACAAAATCAAGACGGCGGAGTTCGGACTCGCCGGCGGCAAACCGAAATCCCAAATCGCGGATTTGGCGTTCAACCTAACCGACCGGTTCGGCCCGCGGTTGACAAACTCACCGCAATTCCGGCGTTCGGCCGAATGGGCCGTGCAACGCCTTCGCGAGTGGGGAGTCGGCAACGTCCACCTGGAAAAATGGACGGCCCCGGCGAACAAGCCGCTGCCGAGTTGGGAGTGTACGTTCTTTAGCGCCTCGATGGTTGAGCCCACCTACGAGCCGCTGATCGCGGTGCCGCGAGAATGGTCGCCGGCGACGCCTGGGAGTATCACGGCCGAGGCGGTCATCATTGAGGGACCGCGCACGTTGGAAGAACTCGATAGCAAGCGAGGGAAATTCACGGGGAAAATCCTCCTGACCGGAGGGCCGCCATCCCAGCTTCCGCTTCCCGAGACGCCCCTCGTGCAGCGGTATTCGGCCGAGGAACTGGCGAGGCTCGCGACCGAGAGAATCCCCGTTCTGGACCTATTCCCGCCGCCGCCGGAGCCGACACCGGGGTTGGATTTCTACCTGAGGAATGAGAAAAAGATCGACGAGTTTTGGGCTCAGGAGAAACCGCTGGCGGTGCTCGTCAGCGGCAAGGGCTTTGGCGACAACGCGACTGCATTTCAAGGCGGCACATTACTGACGGGTTTTAGGGTGGAGGGGGCGAATCCCAAGCCGATGGCGATTTTGGCAGCCGAGCATTACAATCGCATCGCACGGCTGCTCACCCGGAATGTTCCGGTGAAAGTGCGACTTGAGATCCGGACGGCGGTCGATGAAACATTGAAGAACGAGTCCTTCAACGTGATAGGCGAAATCCCCGGCGGTGCGAAGAAGGACGAGGTCGTGATGGTTGGCGCTCACCTCGATTCCTGGGCGGCCGCGACGGGCGCCACCGATAACGCCATCGGCTGCGCGGTCATCATGGAAGCCATGCGCATCCTGCACGATTTGAAGGTACCGATGGATCGCACCGTACGGATGGCCCTTTGGGGCGGCGAAGAGCAAGGAGCGCTAGGCTCGCGAGCCTACGTCAAGGAGCATTTTGCGGATGTGGCGGATATGCACCTGAGGCCAGAGCACGAAAAACTCTCGGTTTACTTCAACCTCGATGGCGGCTCGGGCCGGATTCGGGGTATATACCTGCGCCGCAATGAAATGGCGCGTCCGATTTTCGAGGACTGGTTCGCGGCGCTGAAGGATCTCACGCCCGGGGCGGTCTCCATTCGCGATATCGACGACGACCAGGACGTGTACTCGGATCACATGTCTTTCGATGCCGCCGGCCTTCCGGCATTTCAATTCCTGCAGGACCCGCTGGACTCCGAGACGCGTACGCACCACACCAACATGGACACATTTGACCGCATTCAAATGACAGATGCCGAGCAGATGGCGGTGGTAGTCGCTTCCTTTCTTTACAATGCAGCCACACGTCCGGATCGATTGCCACGTAAGGAGCTACCCGCGCCCCGCCAGCCCAAGCAGCGCCCTTAGTAGTGAGGCGAGCCTGCCAGCGCGATTCGATCCCGCGAACCAATACACGGGCGACTACCGCACGCTATGGAACGTTGTTGGTAATATTTTCACTTTCAATGGCGTTACCTCGCGCTCGATCCTCTCGCGGGGCTTGCCGCGGACGACGTCGTTCGGTAGGGTCCAAAGTGCGAGCTACGGTTTCAGCCGGTACAGCATCCTCGGAAACGCAATCGTCTCCCGGATGTGCTCCAACCCGCACAGCCACGCCACGCAGCGCTCGATGCCCATGCCAAAAGTCGAAGGCTTCCGCCGGCAGATTCTGCTCCGCGATGCGGCGCAGCAGCAGGTCCACATCGTGTATGCGTTGGCCTCCGCCGATGATCTCGCCGTAGCCTTCGGGCGCCAGAACATCCACGCCCAGCGCAACTTCGGGCCGGGCCGGGTCGGGCGCCATGTAGAACGCCTTCACCGCCGACGGGTAGCCATCCACCATCAGCGGACGGTCGAAGTCCTGGCTCAGCAGGGTTTCGTCGGTGCCGCCGAAATCGCCGCCCCACTGGATCTCGCTGCCCTTGGCCTGCAGCGTCTTCACCGCGTCGTCGTAGCTCATGCGCGGGAACGGCGCTTGGATCGCCTCCAGCTTGGAAACATCGCGCTCCAGCACTTTCAGTTCGGGGCGGCGGTTCTCCAGCACCCGCCCGGCGACGAACACCAGCATGTCTTCGGCGAGTTGCTTCACGTCCTCCAGCGTGGCGTAAGCCATTTCCGGCTCTACCATCCAGAACTCGGTCAGATGCCGCCGCGTCTTGGATTTCTCCGCGCGGAACGTCGGTCCGAACGTGTAGACCTTGCCGAACGCCATGGCCGTGGCTTCGTTGTAAAGCTGTCCGGATTGCGTCAGGTACGCTTTGCTGTCTTCGAAATAGTTCACTTCGAACAGCGTGGTGGTACCCTCGCACGCCGCGGGCGTGAAGATGGGCGTGTCCACCAGGGTGAAGCCGTGGGAATCGAAATAGTCGCGCACCGCGCGGATCACTTCGTGCCGCACGCGCATGATGGCGTGCTGCCGCTGGCTGCGCAGCCAGAGGTGCCGATGGTCCATCAGAAACTCGACGCCGTGCTCCTT
>JBEKPZ010000435.1:0-5425 GCA_049520215.1 Bryobacteraceae bacterium
GCGGTGGTGACGGAGCGCGGCTGCGCCTCCTGTCACGAAATCAACGGCATCAACAAACCGGCCAATTTCGCGCCGGAACTGACCGTAGTGGGCAGCGAATCGCTCATGAAGATCGTGTTCGCGCCGGGAGTGGAGCATACGCTGCCGGACTATTTACGGGCCAAGATCCGGCAGCCGCATGCTTTCCCCAGCGCCAAGATGCCGCAATACACCTTCACCGAGGCGCAGGTGGATGCCCTGGTCACGGCCCTGCTGGCGCAGACCGAACGCGCCCGCACTCTGCCGGCTGCCTTGCGCGTGGCAGGCAAGCGCGAATCAAACTATCGTCCCGCGGGCAAAGCCGGTCAATTGATGGCCGACATGAATTGTTTCAGTTGCCACGCCATCAATGGCCGCGGCGGCAACATGGCGCCCGATCTGACTTGGGAAGGCAGCTCCGTGCAGCGCCGCTGGCTGGTGAGCTTCATGAAGAATCCCAACACGCTGCGTCCTGCGCTGATCCGCCGCATGCCGCGGTTCAACGTGACGGACGCGGAGGCCGAGACCATCGCGGACTACGTATCGACCGTTTATCAGACGCCGGACTTCGATCGCGACGCGCTAGACCCGGCCAAGTTCAGCGCGGCCGACATCGAACTGGGCAAGCAGTTGTTCTATTCCAAGTATGCGTGCCAATCCTGCCACATCATCGATCCGCAGAACGACAAGGGCTACATCGGTCCCACGCTGACGCAGGTGGGCGCGCGGCTCAACGCGGCTTGGATCTTCCATTGGCTGAAAGATCCGCAAGCCCTTCGGCCCGGAACTGTGGAGCCCAACCGGAACTTGAGCGATGCGGATGCCCGCGCGCTGACCGCCTTCCTGATGAAACAGAACAAGGAGGTGGCTAAGAAATGAAGCGCCTCAGATCACAGGCTAAAGCCTGTGCCACCATGTTGATCTTGCTGGCCGGATGCAACCGGTCTGCGAAAGCGCCCGCGCCTCTCGCCGCCAAAGCTTTCGGCGCGGCAATCACGGAAGTCGGCGGAGGCAAGCAGGTGGGCAGTATCGGAGCGGCCCTGGATCAACCGGTCGTGGTGCAGGTGAACGACGCGCAAGGAAGTCCGGTCGCCGGAGCGCTGGTCGAGCTGCATACGGCCGGTGGAGCCATGGCTGCGCCGGACGCGGGCCTGACCGGCGCGGACGGCCAGTTGACCTCCACGATCACGCTGGGCGGCACTGCCGGACGATATCAAATTGCGGCCGCCACGCGCGACAAATCCGGCAAGGCGGTAGAACTCCGGCTAGATGAAATCGCGCTCGGCTACCAACAGCAGCAGGGCCGCGTGCTGAACGATCAATACTGCGCGCGCTGCCACGATCCGGAATCGACCCCGGAGCGGGTTTCGAACCACGATAACCTCACCGCCAAGCCGCACGCCTTTATCGAAGGCGCCGTGCTGAACGCCATGAGCGACGCGGACCTGGCGTCCATCATCGGTTTTGGGGGGCCGGCTTTGAACAAGTCGCCGGAGATGCCGCCTTACGGATATACTCTCAAGAAGGCTGACGTGGACGCGCTCATTGCCTACATACGCGCCGTCGCCGATCCACCCTATCGCTTGAAGGGTCTGACGTATGCGAAGAACTGAGCTGCTCGCCGGCATGTTCTGCACCGGCCTACTCTGCGCGCAGGTGGTTTCGCCCCCCGAGATTCGCGATCCGGAGTTGCGCGAATTACAGGAGAAGCATTTTGCGGAATTGAAGGCCGCGGCCGTGGCCATCGCGTCGCATCAGTTCCCTTACCGTTTCTATTTCAGTCGTACTCTGGACCTCGACCAAGACCAGCAGAAAACCAGAGACCAGCGGTCCATCCAGTTCGCCAAGTACGGACATCAGACGGTCGTCCAGATCACTGGCAACTACTATGCCGCCTATTCCGACGAGTTGATGAAACGAGAGGAACGCGCCCGGCGCACCTTCGAGGATGTGATGCTGCCCCTGCTGCGAGCAGAGGTTGCGCAGTTGAGCGATGAGCCGAAACTTCAGGGATTCGCTCTGGAGATCTCGCATCACGTGCGCAAGAAGGTGCTGGGCGTCAGCGGCGAACACGCGGAAAACGTGGTCCTGGTGATTCCGAAAGCCGCCGCGCTGCGCCTGATCGCCGCGCCCGACGAACCCACGCAGGCAATGGCGTTGGAGGAGGGAACGCTATTCATCAACGGCGAACCGGCCACGATTTGGGGCCGCATGACCACGGATGCGCCCGCCGCTCCAGTGGCGGCGCCTCTGCCGGCGCAGGCCCCAGCTCCAGCTCCGCCGGCAGTGGTGGTGAAGCCTGCCCCCGCTCCCACCGTTGCCGCGCCGGAACCCACCCCCGACGCCTTGAAGGGCCTGCAAACTGCCTATGAGGAAACCCTGGACAAGATGGTCCGCGAGTTAGACCAGACCGCGCACTTCGTCAGCTACGCTCCGCCCGTATTCGTGAACTTTCACAAAGGTATCTACCTGCAGCTTTCCATCGCGACGACCATCCAGTCGCCGGAACCGTCATCCCGCTACCGCGCGGCCGCGCTGGCATTTGACGAACACATCGCGCACCTCATCCGGCCCGTGCTTTCCTGCTTCAAAGAGGCGCCGCAGTTCGCGGGCATCGACTTCAGCACCACCGTGAAGCCCGCCGGTCAATCCGTGGAATACATCTTCGACATGGCCAATCTGCACTGCTACGCGCAGTTCGACTGCACGGGCCAACAGATCGTCAACTCCGGATTCGTGCTGATCAACGGCGAGCGCGTTACGCTGGATCTCGAAGGCGCCGAACGGTGAGATCACAGGCTGGAAGCCTGTGCCACCTTATTCCACCAAGTGTTCCAGCGCCAGATGCACGGAGTAAAGCGCCGCGGGCTGCAGGATCGCCGCCGCCAGCGAGCCGGCCATCAGCAGGATCGCGCTCAACGCCAAGATGGGCCGCGGACCCGCCGGAAGCTGGGCGGACAGGGCCGGGCGCAGCAGGCGATCCACGCGCGCCTCAAGCTGATCGGCGTCGCCCAATAGGAACGCCAAGGAAGACTGTGGCGCGTCCGCGCTCATGCGCGCGACCCGCACCAATGCCGCGGCCAGCGCGAACGAGCGGCGCGTGCTGCCGGCCACCGCGCTGTCGTCGGCGGCCCATTCGGCGAACTTCCTCCAGCCGCGCTCGAGCGTCCGGCTGCTGCCCGCGAACGGCAGGATGCCGGGAGTCAGCAGGATACACAGGCGCTTGAGATTGTCGCGCGAGGTCCAGTGGGCGCGTTCGTGCCGCAAGGCCGCCGCCAGTTCGTCGGGCGACAGCGCGCTGATTACTCCACGCGAGATGACCAGTCGCGGACGAACGATGCCGCCGAGCGCCACCAGCGGCGCCGCCCCGTCGACGATCCAGACTCCCGGCAGGCGCGCTGGATGTCCCGCATTCTGGCATCGCCGCAGAAAACGGCGCGAGCCGGCCGCGGCGCGCAGTCCTCGCGCAAGCGAGACGGCCCACATGGCGATGCCCAGCAAAGCCACGGCCAGGCACCCAAAACCCACGCGTTCGGTGGGGGCCTCCGGCTCAAGCCACAGGTAGCTCGGCAGGCAAACCACCACCACAATCAATGCGGCGCCCACGGCTGGCAGCAAGCGCAACACCAGCAGGCAGCGTGCAGCCAGGTGCGGCCGGATGCGTTCCCCCAGGCGGGCCGCCGGCCGGGCAATCAGCGAAACTCCCAGCCCCAGCGCCAGGTGAGCCAGAAAGAACGTTGCCAGGCTGATGCACACTAGCCGCGGAATGTATGCCAGAGTCATGTTTTCCCTAGCCGGCCAAGCTCTCTGCGCTTGCTGCGGATCTTCCTTTCCAACTCATCCAGCAGGGCCGTGTCATATTGCCCGACCGCGTCGACCAGGGAAGAGATCAGCAGATCGCCGGAGGCTGCGGGCGAAGCCAGAAAGCCGGCCACGAAGTCGCCTGCGCGTTTCTGTTCCCATTCCCGGCGGGTCCAGCGCGGCGCATACAAGAACGCCCGCTCCGATTTGCGCCGCACCAGCAGATGTTTCTTGAAGAGCCGGTCCAGCGTGGTCATCACCGTGGTGTACGCCAGGGGCCGGCCCAGCCGCTCGACGACATCGTGCACATTGCTTTCGCCGTGCGCCCAGAGAACCTCCATTACCTGCAACTCCAGGTGGCCCAGCGCGTCTCGCATCATTTGGACGACCCCGCGAATTCCAGTTCCTCGCGCTTCGTCACATGCTTCTCCAGCTCCTCGCGGTTCAGAAAGTAAGTCGATTTCGCGCGGCTCTGGCTGAACAGCTTTTCGGCCTGATCGTCGAAGTGCGGCGAATCCGCGTGGTCGCTTTCGCCCAGCGGGATCACCATGTACGATTGCGGCGGCTTGGTCAGAATCACAATCTGCGTGGAGGTCTGGCCGGTGTGCCCGACCATCTCCTGTCCTTTTTTCGCGAAACTGATGGCGCGCGGGGTGGCCATACCGGCATCCCGCAGCGATCCGCCGCTAACCGGCCAGGTGTGCGCCGCGCCCTGCCGTCCCACGCGGAACAGCGTTCCGAAGACCGCATCCGGTGCGAACTCGGACTTCAGTCGCGCTTCCGCGTTGGCGAGCGCCGCACGCACCTGATCGCCGGTGAGATCTGCAGGCGGGTCCACCGCGCGCTTCGGCCCCGCGTCGAGGGACATCTTGAAGAGGTAGAACGCCAGGGCCGCACGGGAATCCGCATCGCTGCGGCGGTTCCACGCGGCCAGCATTTTCGCAAATTCGCTCTCCGGCGCGGCTTTGCGGATGCGTTCCTGCCATAACTCCGCGTGCCAGACTTGCGGCGAAAATGCAATGCCGATGGCCTGCTCGGCGGTTACATCGTGGGCAGCGTCGAGCAGGTCCACCATCATGGCCGCGCGTTGATGCGGGGGAGTGCGCCCGTCGTTGTAAAGGTAAGGATGCGCCGCGTATTCCTCGGGCACCAGCGGCGAATTCTTCATCATGGCAAACGGCGAGACGTTGCAGTTCTGCATGTACCCCTGCGGCGGGTTGGTGATCTGCACCAGATCTTCGAACGAGTGCAGCCCCTGCCATTCGCACGCCCCGGTTGCGCCCGGCATGGGCTTCGACGGGTCGCAGACACTCGGCCGCACCGGCACACGCCCGTTGCGCACGTAGTAGATGTCGCCATCCACCGTGCCAACCATGATGTTCTGCGCCATGAACTGCAGCATCGCCAGGGCCTTCTTCATCTCCGCCAGGTTGTGGGCGGTCGCCATACCCCAGCTTTCGTCCATCAGGCGAACCTCGTCGGCATAAGGGATCGCCACCGAGTACGACTTGCCGTTCTTGTGCGCCACGATGGGCCCGTGTACGGTGGAGTCGATGGTGACGTCCTTCCAGTCGATCTTGTCGCCCACCTTCACGCCGATCTTCTC
>JBEKPZ010000436.1:0-5417 GCA_049520215.1 Bryobacteraceae bacterium
TATTGCTTGACTTGGCTCACCACCCAGCGGTAATCTTCCACCTGCTGCGGTTCGGCATGCACCCTTTGCGCTCCCGGCATCCCAAGAGACGGCCAGGATTCATAGGCCCTCCGCCACGCATTAATCGACCCGACGTAGAAGCACACCGTAGCAGCCATCGCCGCCGCGGTCGCCATCCGCGGATTCCAGCGCGCCAGTGCCATCGAGCGTTCGCGCGCATATGCCAGAGAGTCGCCGATACAGATTAGCGCGATCACGGGCAACGGAGTGATCGCAACGTAAAGCTGGCTGCCGGCAAACGGATAGGCCAGCAGGAGGTGCAGAACGGTCGCCACCGCGACAATTCCGCGTCCCACGCGCGAGGCTTGGCCGTCTCCATCGGCGGGCAGAAGCGCCAACCAGCACAGCCCGGCCGCAAACCCCGCCGTCTCCCAGGGCCGGACGAACCAGATGGCGATCGCGCCCACCCCAAACAACATTTGCGCCACCGCCACGACGGCTGCCCGCTGTGCGCGCGGAAGCCGCATCGCCAAGATCGCCAGCCCCAGGCAGGCCACCGTCCACGGAATCCAGCCGGCGCCCAGAGGCATCGGCTTGTACCAGGCTTTGCTCTGCACGTTGGTCTGCACGTGTACCAGCACCAGCGAATAGAGAATCTTGCCGAATGAAACGCCGATTGCCGCCAGTATGCCGATTGCCGCCGCCAGCACTGCCGCAAACGCCGCCAAGGCCGTCCACGCATCGCGAAAACGCAACTCCGCCTGGCGCCCGCGCTCCAGCAGTACGAGCACACAGCCCGCCAGCCCCGTCACCACGCACGCACAGTATGCGACCGTCGGCGTATCGTCCAAGTGAACCCGCATCAGCAACACCGGCAGCGCCACGCCCGCCCCCACCGCGGACCAAAGCGCGATTCGCTGGAGCGCCCGCGCTGGCAGCACGCCGGCCAGCGGAATCGCCGCGCCCAGCGCCACGAAAATGCCCAGGTTGATCTTCACCAGCCCGAGCGCCGCGGCCAGCCCGCCCACGAGGATCAGCCCCGCAGTCCGGCGCTGCGGCAAATCGATCAGGAATCCCGCCGCAAAGTAGGCTGCCAGAAGCATAATCCCGAGCTCCTGGGGATGTCCCGGCTCAGTCGCGATGAATCTCAGGGAAAGTACGGTCAGCAAATGCCCTACCGTCGCCAGTGCCACCGACCGGGTTGCCCGCAGCACGAGCCACGCCAGTAGGAGCGGCGTCGCGAGCCACGGCAAAAGGGCGCTGAGCCGCACCGCATCGTGAGTTACCGCCGTTCCGGTGAGCACGCGCAGGCCGCAGGCGTACAGGTAATAGACCGGCCCGTACATCGTGAACACGTCCTGGTAGGGTCTGAGCCCGTGAAGAAGCTGGTTGACCTGGAACATCAGAGTGCCTTCATCGTCCCAGAAAGAGAACCCCGTGAAGACCCGGTAATAGGCGACCGGCGCCGCAATCGTCGTCAAAAAGGCAAACCACGCTGCCACGGCGAAACCGCTTCTGAGGTTATTGTTCTGAGCGCCCTGTGGCGCCGCGGAAGGCATGCTAAACAGAGTCTAGCATGCGCGCCTAAAGCTACCGACCAACCCAGCCGATACATAGTAGGCCCTACATGCCTGCCACCATCGAACTGGATCGCCCCGCGCGGCAGGAATCCTACCTCCAGCACGGGAGCAGCTTCGTCGACCGCCTCCGCACGCGCCTTGTCGAACGCGAAATCCTGAAACGCCTACCGCGCAGCGGCGGTCTCCGGGTCCTGGATCTTGGCTGCGGATATCACGCCGCGTACCTGAAAGCCATCGGGGATCGCCTGGCCGAAGGCGTGGGAGTGGACTTCCGGGTCAGTGAAGAGAGCCGCCGCCATCCGCGCCTCCGTTTCATCGACTCTTCGATCGAAGAGGCTTTGCCGGAGCTTCCGGCGGAAGCCTTCGACGTGGTCCTGTGCATCTCGCTCCTGGAACACCTTGGGGACCCGGTCCAATCGCTCAGCCACTGCCATCGTGTCCTGAAGCGCGGCGGCCGGCTCCTGGTGAATGTCCCGACCTGGTACGCCAAGCCGGTGCTGGAATTGTCCGCGTTCAAGCTCGGAACCAGCCCCGCCCTGGATATGGACGAGCACAAGATGTACTACTCGAAGCGGGACCTCTGGCCCTTGTTGGTCCGCGCCGGCTTCAAGCCTAGCCGCATCCGCCTCGAATACCGGAAACTATGCATGATTCTGTTTGCCACGGCCATCAAGCCGTAGACGACTGGGACCGCCATTGGCTGGATTTCAGCGCCGCGGCGGAGTTGTCGCCGGCCACCCGCTATCGCCGCAGGCTGGCTTTGCGGCTTCTCGGCATTGGCCGGGGCATGCATCGGCAAGGCGCCTCGGTGCGCATGCTGGAGATCGGCAGCGGCGCGGGGCAGTTCGCCGGAGAGTTCCTCGCGCAGGCGCCCCGCGCGCAGTTCCTCGGCCTGGAATTGAGCCGCACCGGAGTCGAAATAGCCTCGTGCCGCGTGCCCGCCGCGCGCTTCCTGCAACGCGACCTGCTGGCTGGTGTGACGGGCTTCGGCCCGTCGGAAGGCCTCGATTTCCACGCCACCCATGCCCTCTGTTCCGACGTGCTGGAGCATCTCGACGATCCCGGCCTGCTGCTGCGCCATGCCGCGGCCTACATGGCACCCGGATGCAAGTTCGTGGTGACCGTGCCGGGCGGCTGGTACAGCGCTTTCTACAGCCACATCGGCCACCGCCGCCACTACACCCCGGCGCAGCTCAGCGGTCTGCTCGAAAGCGCCGGTTTCGCTGTCCAGCGCGCCTGCGCCGCCGGCTTTCCGTTCTTCAATCTCTACCGCATGCTGGTCACGCTGCGCGGGCAGCAACTCATCGCCGAAGCCACCCGCGCGCCCTCGCGCCTGATGCGCACTTCCGGTGCGATCTTCGATGCGCTGTTCCGCCTGAACCTGATGCACCCGTGGGGCTGGCAGACCGTGGCCGTCGCCGGCTATCGCGGACCGTAAGCAAGACCGTATTCGATGCTGGTGCCGTGTATGGTACGCTGGGGCGTCATGGAGCCAGCGCGCAAGATCACCGTCGAGGTGCCGGCGGAGCTTCTCGAAAAGGCTCAACGAGCCAGCGGCAGCGGCATCACCCAAACTGTTCTTACCGGCCTGCAGTTAGTTGCGGCATCGCAGACCTACACGCGGCTGCGCCAACTCCGGGGCAAGGTTCGCTTCGCGCACACGTCCGCTGAGTTGAAGGCCGACCGATGATCGCCGTCGACACCAGCTCCTGGCTCGCCTTCCTCCAAGGAGATGCCGGCGAGGACGTGGAACTGCTCGATAGGGCGCTGCAGGACCGGCAGGTGCTAATGGCACCCGCCGTGCTCACCGAGGTCTTGAGCGACCTGAAGCTTTCTGCCGAGGTTTCGCAAACTCTCTCGGAACTACCGCTCATCGAGGTCAGGCCCGGCTATTGGCAACGGGCAGGCGAGTTGCGAGCGAGGGTGTTGGCAAAGCGCCGCAAAGCGCGCCTCGGAGATGCCCTGATCGCCCAGAGCTGTATCGATCACGGGATCCCTCTCCTCACGCGAGACCGGGATTTCCGGGCGTTCGCCGACGCTGCCGGCCTCGGTCTCTTAATTGGGTCCTATCGCGGCGAGTAAGGGACCGGCTGCGGATCGGGGGCATCCGCCTCCACCAGCCAGACCTGGCGGCCCCGAAAATAGTCCAGCAACTCGCGATTGGCCGCGTCCCCCATATCGCGCGCCCACACAATCGCCGAGCCGTCGATGTCGGCGTGATTGTACACCCACTCTTCCATGACATTGTGATCGGGCGCATAGCGCACCAACACCAAATGCCGCCCGCTCCCGCTCTCCAGCCGGTGAATCAGGCCGCCCCGGTGCGCGACGAACAGCTTGTGCGGGTACTCGTCCACGGTGAGCCGGGAGGCCTGGATCGCGGCGACGGCAAAGAACAACACCACGAAGGCCCCGAACACGCGATACCCGAACTTCACCTTCAGATATTGCGCGCCGAGCACCACCAGAAGCAGTACCAGTCCGGTGGCCGGCGCAAAGTAGTGCGGATTCGAGTTCCGCTCCAGCAACAGTCCGGCCGTCGCTACTCCGGCGATTGCAAGGGCGATGCGCACCTTCCGTCCGCACCGGAGAAACACGGCGGCAAACAAGGCCATGGCCGAAACCGGTGTCAGGAAGTACTGCAGCGCGATCAGAAACGAGAGCGCCACGTGCGGCGGGAACGATCGGGCTGCGTTGTAGTAGGGAAGATCCCACATCTCCCAGAACCGCCGGATTACCTCGTGCCGGTAGACGGGCGGCCGCCCCAGCGGCATCATCCAGAAGATCGGCGATGCGCCATACTGCGCCTGGTGTAGAGCATACGGCATCAGCAGCGCGTGTCCGGTGACGCGATAGTTGTAGTACAGCATCGCCGCCAGCCCGCAGCCCAGGATGGCCGCGGCCGGCAGCGCCACTCGCGGCGCGAGCAGTTCCCCGAATGGCCGCCGCGAGCGACGCCGCCAGATCCACAACGCGCCGCCCGCGGCCGCCGCCGTGACCGCGCCCTCGTAAGGCCGGCTGTTGGCCAGCGCCACCAAACCCAGCGCCGCCAGCGCCGCCACGCCCGCCGTGGGACGCCGCGCTAGCCGCGGCACGGCTCCTACCACCAGCGCCCCCGCCGCCGCCGCGACCGCGCCCCCCATATACGAATTAACCCAATACCCGGCGATTCCCCATTGCGCCACCGCCATCAGGCCGCCCAGCAGCGCATAGCGCGCCGGCAGCCAGCCCTGCAGCATCCAGCAGAGCGCCGCGCACATTAGCCCGCAGCTTAGCCAGACCCCATACCAGGGATGCCCGAACACCTTCCACCCCAGCGCCAGAAACAGCGACTGCGCCGGTGGATACTTGCTGTTGTAGGTGGGCTGGAAGTTCTCGTGGAAGGTCTCGAAATGCACCCACATGGGGTGCGGCGGGTTGGTCACCCGCCCCAGGCAGAACGTTTCCGCGCCCAGGAGGTAGGCAAATTCGTCATGAACGGCCGGCTGCGGAATCGGCCGCACCGGCAGGAGCGCAAGGCGCAGGGACAGGGCTAGGAGGGCTACGGCTAGGTATACGGGCGGCCTGAGAGGCCGCCGCAGGCTGAGAGCCTGCCCCACGGTTTTACCGCGCGGCCATCAGCGCCCGTAAGCGCCGGGCCCGTTCGGGAGCGCGCAGTTGCCGCAGCGCCTTGGCTTCGATCTGCCGGATGCGCTCGCGCGTGACGTCGAACTCCTGGCCGATCTCTTCGAGCGTATGCTCCCGCTCGCAGCCGATCCCGAACCGCAGCCGGATCACTTTCTCCTCCTTGGGAGAAAGCGTCTTCAGGATGCCGGCGGTCTCGTCGCGCACGTTGGT
>JBEKPZ010000437.1:0-5373 GCA_049520215.1 Bryobacteraceae bacterium
GTAGTGGCTTAGGCTTCCTTACTGGACGCGTGGCAGAATCCGCGGCGAGATGCGCAGCGGAGTGTATTTCGCAATAGCTTCGAAGTCGCGATCTTTGTGCCAGAGCGGGATAGCGTTTTCAATCGCAATCGCCGCGATCAGGCAGTCGGCCGTGGATCGGATTGTGTGGCCTTTGCGGCGCCCTTCGCGATAGATCTCGGCGGCTTCGAGAAACAATCCGACCGGGAGCGGGTCGCTAAGACAAGGCAACGACCGGATCCGTTCTTCAAATTTCGCGCTGGCTGCGCCCACGCGCAAGCCCTGTAGCACCTCCTGCAAAATTGGACCGCAGGTCGCAAACTGGTGAAAGTCACCGGTCTGCAGGTGCTGCATGCGCCCGCACAGGAACTCAATCCAAACCGAGGAATCCACCAGTATCACCGGCGTCTCCGCGGCTTACGGGTAGTGCGGTCCTCTCGCATCTTTGCCAGATCGCCCTGCCAAAGGTTGGATCCCCAGAACTCCGCCAGCCCCTCGACCCTCCGGAGACGCAAGACCTCCTTCAATGCGTGGTTCACGGTTGCGGAGTAGGTCTTGAGACCCAACTCGCGCGTGGCCTCCTCGAGGACCTGCTCATCTAACACAAGATTCGTGCGTTTCATGTGTATAGTCTAACAGACCTGCACGAGCTTCTGTTTGAGCGCGGAGAGCTTTTCAGCCGCCAGGGCCTTCACTTTGCCGACGCTGGCGAGCTTGATTTGTTCATAACCGCGGATCTGGGCGGGCAGCGCGACAATCTCTTGCGCGAGCGGCAGGTTTTCGGCCGTGGCGCGATCCAGGCAGTCGCGCACGAGTTGTTCGTACCAGCCGATCAGCGCGCGCTCTTCGCGGCGCACTGCGGCGTAACCGAACGGGTCGAACGGCGTGCCGCGGAGTCCTTTCAACGACGCCAGCATGCGCAGCGGCGCGCGAAACCAACTACCGAGCTTCATCTTCTTCTTCAGTCCCATGGCGCGCAACAGCGGCGGATGGATGTTGTAGCCGATCGATTCCACCTGCTCCCACATGCCCCGAATCTGTGCTTCGCGCTCGGGATTCGTCAGCAGGCGCGCGACTTCGTATTCGTCTTTGTAGGACATCAGCTTGTAGAGGTTGCGGGCGACCGCTTCGGCGTGGGCAGGCTGGCGGGTTTCGACCTCGCGGACAAACGCGGTGTAGCGTGCGGCGTACGCGGCGTTCTGGTAGCGCGTGAGATCCGCGGTACGGCGCTCAACGAGTGACCGGTCATCGGCGGGGGCGGCGGGCGGCGCGATGAGCGACTCGACGGCTTGCGCATCGTGATAGTATTTGCGGCCCCAGAGAAACGCCTGCACATTGCGTTCGGCATCCACTTTGTTCAGCCGGATGGCTTCCTCTATGGCCGTCTCCGAAATCGGAATCAGGCCGCCCTGCCACGCCGCGCCGAGCAAGAAAATGTTCACCGCCATGTGACTGGCGAAGAGGCCTTCGGCCAGGCGCGAGGCGTCCAGGAACAAGTTGCGGTCTTTGCGCGTGTAAGTATTGATCAGATCGACGACCGCTCCTGGGCCGGCCAGGCGTGCACCGCCGCGTATGGAGTCACCCGTGGGCACTTCGGCCGTGTTCACGACGGCCACCGTGCGCGAGGGATGCGCGCGCTTCAGGTTATCGGCGCTGCCCGCGCCGAGCAGATCGAAGCCCAGCAAAAGGTCCGCGTTGCCGTAGCCGATCTTGGCCGACGCTTCGATGGGACGCTGGCTCAAGACGATGCTTGACACGACTGCCCCACCCTTCTGCGCGAGGCCGGTCTGATCGAGCGTGATCACCGAAAGCCCGTCGATCCAAGCCGCCGTCGCCAGCAGCGCGTTCACCGTGACGACGCCGGTGCCGCCGATTCCCGGCATCAGGATGGAGTAGCGCTCGGCGATGGCGACACGTTCGCGCGGCGGCGGCGCTTCGGTCTCCGGCAGTTGCGGTAGCGGCTGGCGGCGCTGCCCCGTGCCGGGCTTCAGGTTCACGGTGACGAAAGACGGGCAATCGCCCAAGACGCACGAGTAATCCTTATTGCACGACGACTGGTGAATGCGGGTCTTGGGACCGTATTCCGTTTCGACCGGGTGCAGACTCAGGCAATTAGATTGCGTGACACAATCGCCGCAGCCCTCGCAGACTTCTTCGTGGATCACCAAGCGCAGGGTGGGCTCGGCGAGTTTGCCGCGCGACCGCTGGCGGCGCTTCTCGGCGGCGCACTGCTGATCGTAGATGATCGCGGTCACGCCGGGCAGCTTCTCGAACTCGCGCAGCACATCGGGCAGATCGTCGCGATCGCGCAGTTGGGCGTTGGCCGCCAGTTTGACGCCTTGATACTTCTCCAGGTCGTCCGTCAGCACCGCGATGCGGCGAACGCCATCGGCCGCCAGCTTGTGGGTCAACTCGGGGACGGGCACGGCACCCGCCGCCTGCTGGCCGCCGGTCATGGCCACGGCGCTGTTGTACAGGATCTTGTAAGTGATGTTCACGCCCGCCGCGATGCAGGCTTCCACGGCCAGCGAGGCGGAATGAAAATAGGTGCCGTCGCCGACGTTCTGGAAGATGTGCGGGCGCTCGACGAAGGGGGCCATGCCGATCCACGGCGCGCCCTCGCCGCCCATGTGGGTGAGAAACGTGTAGGCATGGTGCGAGTGCTGAAGCTGCGCGGCCATGGCATGGCAGCCGATGCCGCCGCCGGCCATCTGACCTTCCAGCAGCAGCGTGGACCGATTGTGCGGGCAGCCGGAGCAGAAGTTCGGAAAGCGCGCGGGGACCAGGCGGCGTTCGCGGGCGTCGATTTCGTCGAGGAGGGCGAGGCGGGCGGTTGGAAGGTTGAATAGCTGGGCCAGGACACGGGTGATCGTCTCAGGGTCCAGTTCACCGGCGGCGGAGAACAGCGGCGCGGCGGTCTGATCGCCCTTACCGAGGATAGCGGGATGGTCGGGGGAATTATAAAGTGATTCGCGTAGCTGCAGTTCCAAGAAGCTGCGTTTCTCCTCGACCACCAGGATGGTCTGAAGCCCGCGCGCGAACTCGGCGGTGAAGCGCGGCTCGAGCGGGTAGGTCATGCCGAACTTCGCGATGCGCACACCGGCACGCGCCAGATCGTCGGCGCGTTGCAGCCCGAGATCGGCGAGCGCCTGCATCAGGTCGTAATATGCCTTGCCCGCGCTGGCGATGCCCAGCCACGCGCCGTCGCCTGCGCCGAAGCTGCGGTTCACATTGTTCACCCGGGCGAATTCCCGCGCGGCTTCCAAGCGCCGGTAGAGCACCTCCGGCTCCAGCATGAGCGTCATGGGAATCAGCAGGCGCGCGTCGGTCTTCTTCTCGTAACCTTCCGGAATGCGGATGGCGAGCCGCGCCGGATCGACCTCCACCGTGCCGCCGGCGTCACACACATTGGTCACCATCTTCATGGCTACCCAAGCGCCGGAGAAGCGCGATAGCGCGATGGCCAGCAACCCGTAGTCCAGCGTCTCCTGCGTATTGCCCGGGTAGAAGACGGGCATCGCATGGTTGTAGAAACTGAGATCGCTCTGATGCGGGATAGTGGAGCTTTTGGAAACGTGATCGTCGCCGCCGAGGACCAGTGCCCCGCAATTGGCGCCGGTGCCCGCGATGTTGGCGTGACGGAAGATATCGCCGGAGCGGTCGACGCCCGGCCCCTTGCCGTACCAGATGCCGACCACGCCGTCGTAGCGCGACTGCCCCAGCGAGCGATGAATCTGGCTGCCGAAGACGGAGGTGGCCGCGAGATCCTCGTTGACGCCCGGCACGAAATGGATGCGATGCTCGTCGAGCAGGCGGCGCACTCGCGCCAGCGCCAGGTCGTAGCCGCCCAGCGGCGAACCTTCGTATCCGGAGATGAAGGCGGCCGTGTTCAGACCGGCGCGGCGGTCGCGGCGCATCTGGTCCATCGGCAGACGCACCAGCGCCTGGATGCCGGTGAGGTAGACTGCGCCCTGTTCCCGCTCGTATTTGGAATCGAGCTTCATTTGACAGCGGAGAGTGCTACCGCATTATATAATGCTTGGCAGCGCGGGCGGTTCGGTTGGCGCGGACGGGGTGCTTAACGGTTTTGGGGAAACCGCGACTGTCAGGGAGCGGTCTTTGTCAATCAGGAATCCCCAAAATGGTTAAGCACCCGCGCGGACGCGCCAAAGGCGTCTTCAAGAAACGGCCTGGAAGGCGACGAAAGAGGAGGCACAAAGCTATGTCGAGAACATCTAAGAAGATCGCGACCGCCGATGAGATTGCGGATATGGCGTCGCGGGGCGAGGACATATCCGGCTACTTCACTAACAAGTTCACCGTCGTGCGGCCGGTCCGCCGGGTCAATGTCGATCTGACGGAGGGCATGCTGCGTGAATTGGATCACCGCGCGGCCCGCCTCAATATCAGCCGGCAGGCGGCCATTAAGACGCTGCTCGCCCGCGCGCTGGCGGAGGAGCGGGCCATCGGATCGCGGAAGAGGAAAACGGGCTAACCAGTCTGGCGGCCTGGGAGGCCGCCGCAGGCAGGGTGCCTGCCCCACATGTCACACTATCTGGCTTTCGATCTGGGCGCGGAGAGCGGACGCGCAATGCTGGGCACGCTGGAAGGCGGCCGGCTGGCAGTCGAAGAACTGCACCGCTTCGCCAACACGCCGGTGCGCGTGTTCGACGCGCTTTACTGGGACACGCTGCGGCTCTGGCACGAGATCCAGCGCGGCCTAGCCATTGCCGGGCGGGGCGCTCTTGGGGCCCGGCACTTGCAGCTCGACGGCATCGGCATCGATACGTGGGGCGTGGACTTCGCCCTGCTGGGGGCGGACGGCGCGCTGGCCGATAATCCGCGGCACTATCGGGATGCGCGCACCAACGGCGTGATGGAGAAGGTCTTCAGCGTGGTTTCGCGCGCGGAGGTGTTCGCGCAGACCGGCATCCAGTTCATGCAGCTCAATTCGCTGTACCAGTTCTATGCGCTGAAGCTGGCCGGTTCGCCGGCGCTGGAGGCCGCGCGCACGCTGTTGTTCATGCCGGACCTGCTGAACTACTGGCTGACGGGAGTGGCGCGCGCGGAGCTGACCATCGCCAGCACGTCGCAGTTTTACGATCCGCGCAAAAAGACGTGGGCGCTCGATTTGCTAGAGCGGCTGGGGCTGCCCACCGGCATCCTGCCCGTGATTGTGGCGCCGGGGACGCTGCTCGGTCCGCTGCTCGATTCGGTGGCCGGGGCGGCGGGGCTGGGGGCCGTGCCGGTGTACGCGACCGGATGCCACGACACGGCGTCGGCGGTGGCCGCAGTGCCGGCCGAGGGCGCGAACTGGTGCTACATCAGCTCGGGGACGTGGTCGCTGATGGGCGC
>JBEKPZ010000438.1:0-5357 GCA_049520215.1 Bryobacteraceae bacterium
CGCGTAGAGTCGGTCGAGGTCGGCCAGATCGGAGACCGAGCCCTTCACCGCGCGGGCATTGGGCCCGAGGTCGGCCACAGCGGCGTCGAGCGCTTCCTGCCGGCGGCCGAAGATGAAGACGAGGGCGCCCTCCTCGATGAAGCGCTTTGCTGCGGCGCGGCCGATGCCGGTAGCGCCACCGGTGATGACTGCAACTTTTCCTTCAAGCTTTCCCATAATTACTCCCTTTGGTACATGTTTGGCATTCAGTACAGTAAAATAGATTGTTTGGCAATGGACGAGAACTGCTCGGAAGTCCTAATCTTTTGTCCATTCGTCCAAAAGAGGGGGGCTAGGTTGGACTGTGGTCTAGCACTGCGCTCGGTCAATATGCAACAGGAGCAACTGGTTGCGGCTTTCGCGACCAAGCGAAGTAGTCAAAATCGAGGGATCGTTGTCTGAATTGCCTTCGGGACCCAAAGAACCGGGACGGTGAAGGCTTCCAAGATCGGGTTAGATTCCAACGTTTCCAAAGGAAAGTAATCAACACAGATTCCAGTAGGGAGGTTTCCAATGGACCCGATAACAGACATCTTCAGAACGATGCACGTAACCGCTTTCGGTCTGCACAGGCTCGAAGCCACAGCCCCGTGGGGCGTAATGCAGGAGAAGCAGACCGAAGAAAAAGTCACCCCTTCCGACAAAAAGATGTCACCCACAGATTTGGCTCACTTCGCCATGCTTTCGCGCGGCAACTGCTGGCTGAGTGTGGAAGGGATTCCGGTGCCGATTCCCCTCACCGGTGGTGATTGCTTTTTGCTGGCCCGGGGGACTTCGATTGTTTTGCGCGACAGCCCACGAACACGTCCAAGGTGGAGTTTCCGCGAGATCGGGGCCAAAGCCGACAGTAATGTCGCTCATTATGGAGGTGGTGGCGCACCAACGACAATCGTCTGTGGGTCCTTGAGTTTCGATCGCGCCAGCGTGAAGCCGATCACTCAGTTATTGCCGAGATTCATTCTGATTAAGGCCGAGCAGGCACGCACGCTTGCTCTTCACAACACAATGCAAGCGCTGGCATCAGAAATGGCAGAACAGACGCAGGGATCTGAAGTAGTCGCGACTCGGCTAGCCGAGGTCCTATTTATCCAGGTACTCCGGGCGCATATCGCGTCGGGACCGGAACGCAACAAAGGATGGCTTCGTGCTGTTTTCGATCCTCAAATCGGCACTGCCCTGAGTGCCATTCACGACAGAGTGAATACACCCTGGACGGTCGAATCCCTGGCCGAAGCGGCGGGCATGTCTCGCTCCGCATTCGCAGCACGATTTAAAGAGCTACTCGGACAAACACCACTGGAATATGTAACCGAGTGGCGGATGCAGAAGGCGATGCAGCTACTACAACAGCGTGACAAAAAGCTCATAGACGTCGCTCGGTTGGTCGGTTACGAGTCCGACGCTTCGTTCAGTAAGGCGTTCAAGCGAGTTGTCGGGGCCAACCCTGGTGAATACCTCAAACGTGGTTTTGAAGACTAGGATCATACCGGAATGGCGGAAGATTTTGAAGCGGAGGATTCTGACTTTGGCGGCGGGGCCTAGATGCCATGGAAGTGTGTTCTTCCACTGAAATGGGTGCCCTAGGTGCATCGCATTTGGGAACGGGAGACCACGGACCCAAAACCGACCGAAGCAGACCACGATCAGTCCCGGGTAGACTTTCGCAAAACGGTGCTTCGGGAAACTACAAACTGCTGTGCCCTTCTCAGCCTCTTGTCAGTTGGCGACAAATCGCCAATGCACTCAATGACAAGCGATGAGTACCGATGAGCATCTCGTGGCGAGTGCGGTACATTGCACAGGGTGGGGCGCGGAGGGGCGCGCCAGGGACGTCGGCGGGCGGCCACTCCAACGGGATGGCGACGCGCAGCCTGCACGCCCGTGGCGCAGGTGCGCCGGGCGATACTTCCTGGTGCGCCGGTTCGGTGGCGTAACGCGCTTCGCGTTCCCGACGCCGCCGCCCGTGGTCCGTCGCCGCGACCGGCCGCTGGCGGATGGGGATGCGCGCGGCGCGGAGGGAGCCGCATCCATGGACGCCCGGCCAGGCGCTTGATATTTCCGACCCAGCCGGGTTCGCCTTGGTTGGGCTGCACCGTTGGCGTACCCAATCCCGTCGCTGGCTGGCTCGCCACGCTGGTTTCGGGGGTTGGCTGGGTTCCCCCGCCGTCCGTGGCCCGTCGCCGCGACCGCCCGCGTGCGGATGGGGATGCACGGCGGGCGGAGGGCGCCGCAGCCATGAAACATTCTCCGAGTGGCGCGTTTATCTGGCCAATCCTCGTGCCCGCGCGGCGTTAACCTATTTGGAATGTGGCGCGTGCAGAGATTGGACCAGATAAACGCTTTTAAGCCGGCCAATCTGTTTGATTTTAAATCGCTTGCGCTGAAAATTCGGAAGAAACAGATTGGCCGGTTTAAAACAGTCATCCGGCCCGAAGGCCGGGGATGCGTGCCCCTAAACTTCGACCTGTAACCGATTTCTAGCGGGCAGTATCGCTCTCAATCCAATACTCAGCTCGGGACGTGAGAACCACGTCGCGACGATTACGGATCTCAACATGCAAGGCGTGTATGCCGGCCGTAAGCGACGTAGGGCGGAAACTGAGTATATAGTAATTCGGCACGTCATTAGAGACCGCGATGAGATTCCTCTTCAGGTCCCTTGCGTCATGAAAGTGAAAGTACTCGCCTCCTGTCAATTTCGCCACTGCTTCGGCGGTGTTGGTACGCAGCGCACTGCGCGCGGTAAGAAAGGCCATGGTTGCCAGCCGGAGCGGCGGAGCAAGCTGGCTGACGCAGTCCAGTACCTGTCTACTGTAGTGGCCCTGGTACTCGGCGTCGGCTCCGTCGCGGCTGAAGCAGCCATGGGCGGGGCCCGGTTCTTTGGAGTTAAACTTCGATGCTTCATGGGAGACTGCCGATGTCGTGCTCGAAAAGCCGAAGGTGTACATCGTCGTGTTCGTGTCGCTGATGAGCCGTAGAGCATCGCCGAGGGTTGCCCTGCTCCCGTGGTCGATGGTTTCGCTGAGCAACAGGATAGCCCGGCCATACCGGGCAGGCTGTGCCCGTAACTGCTCGACCGCGAATACCACGCCATCCAAAGTTGCTCCGCCCGGATCGCCTTCGCGGAGATTCGCCAACTGGCGGGACGCAACATCTAAGTCCAGAGCAAAAGGCTTCAGGAGGTGTGGCGCACTGTCGAAGCCGATGACGGCAACGCGGTGCTCCACGCCGCCGACCAGAGCGTCAATGATGGCGTCCAGTTGCCCGTAGTCGGCGAGGTGACCCGCTCCGGCGCCCCCTGTCTCAACCACAATCGCTAAGGCCAACGGCTGCGAGTCGGTGTCCTGAACGAGAGTCAGATTCTGTGGGACACCGTTGTCAGTGAGGCGGAAGTCGTCAGCCGTGAGCCCGAAGATCACTTGTCTTGCCCTGGTCTTCACTAGGACTGGCGCCAACACCAACGTCGATTGCACGGTCAAGGTCGGTGGTGCAGTTTCGGCTTGTTGCGCTGGTGCCCGCATCGCGGCGAGGCAGGACAAGAGGCAAAGGATACGGGCCGGTCTCATGCTGATGCGACATCCCGATCGGGGAGGTTGACTGCAGCGCAGGGATTGAGCAGATCCAATCTGGATACCGACTTCGCCCCGCTTTGCAGCGATCAGCCAGGGAACACGGCCGGAGCCGCCGACGAAGGGCGGCGCACCGGCGACAGGGATTCCAGCCATGCATGCATGGAACTGGGGAATCAGAAGAGCTGGAGCGCATTTCTTCTGCATTTGCATCCAGCCTATAACAAAACCGCCAAGATCGGCAGCACAAAAGCGAAAGTCGAAAACGCGGGGCGGAACCGGTCGTGCCTTGATCCAGGAACGTCGCCGCGCCCACGGCACCGGGACGCCGACGCGCAGCCTGCACGCACGTGGCGCGGTTGCGCCGGGCGATGACTTCCGGATGGCCGAAGTCGGCGGGGCCGTGTTGCATAACGCGCCTCGCGCCGCCCGCTTCCCCGGCGACCCGTTCCGGCGCCCGCCGCCCGTCGCCGCGACCGGCGCGGGCGGATGGGGATGCGCGCCGCGCGGAAGGCGGCGCATCCACGATCGGCGCGGAGCCGGCTGCTGGATGGCGCACGATTTTCCTGCCCGTGATCCGGCAAGGTCGCCGAGCGGCCACTCGCCAGGATGCCCACGCGCAGCCTGAACGCCCGTGGCGCAGGTGCGCGGGGGTGATTGCTTCCGGGCGCCCGAAGTCGGCGGGGTCGGGTGGCCATAACGCGCTTCGCGCGCGCGATGCCGGCGCCGGTTCCGGCGCCAACTGCCGCGCTCCGTCGCGGCGACCGCCGGGGCGCGGGAGATGCGCGCGGGCGGGAGGCGCCCGCATACATGATGGAGAAGGCGCAGGCCGCGATGGCCGCGTGCGACCGGCGTTCAGGTGGAGGCCGTGCCGGCTCGCTGTGGACGAGCCCATTGCGCTCCGCGCGACCGCGGGCGGCCGGATCGCCGGCGAATCGCGAGTGCGAGGTCCGCGGCCTCCGCCATCGGGGCCGTCGCTGGCTTCGAGCTGAATGAGGAGCACCGCGAATCCCACGTCGCGCCCTCCCGTCGGCGCGAGGTTTTTTCCAAAAAAGCGCCCGTAAGCGGCAGAGGAGGCAACTGGTTATCACCAACTGCGAAAGCTGGCCACTCGCTAGATGCGAGGATACTCGGTCCGTCGCCGGCTCGGGGCTAAGCGCTTCCTGACGGATTGAGTCGTGCGTACGATGGTGCGGGGCTTCCCCACTTTGCCTTCCGGCTGCTCCGCTTGCGCGACGGCGGCTCTTACCAACTCCCGAACGCCTGGAGCGTCGAGATCCGTCGCCTGCGCGATCCGGACGTGCCGAATCAATTTGCCCTCACCACGCAGCAGACCGTCCGGATCGGACAGCAGGGAGCCAAATTAAAGCCTAGGTTCACCCAATTGGCATGCGCGGTGGTGAAGACGAACGCGTCGCTGGGTCGCTCCGTGAAGGTGAAGTGGTCGGCGATGGTGTACACCTCGTAGACGAACTCACTGGCTTCCCGGGCTTCTTCGAGGATCAGTTTTCGCACAGCCAGTGCGAGCTTCTGAATCAGTTCGCCGTAAGGCTGGAGCAGTTTGAGGTACTGCGGATCGGGTGGACGCAAGCGCACACAGACAGTGTATCCCACTGGTGGTTGTACTATCTGGAACGTCAAACACCCCAATACCCCCCACGGGTGGCACATCGAAAACGTGGTGGGAATTAGTTTCGAGCAGATTGACGGCGCGGCGGAAAGTCGGCGTAAGCTTGTTGGGCAAGCCCT
>JBEKPZ010000439.1:0-5350 GCA_049520215.1 Bryobacteraceae bacterium
CCTTGGCCGAATTGCCGTTGCCGGCCACCACCCACGATCCATCGGGATGCACGATCAGGATCGCTCCGATTCCCTGGCCGGTCTGCGCCTGCGTAAACACGCCCGGCTGCGACGAAACCAGGTTTACGGGTTGCGGCGCGGAGACGGCGCTGTTGCGCGTCACCACCACCTGCAGGCTGGAACCCACCGCCAGATCGAAGGGCAGAATCGCGTTGATCTGACCGGCGGTTACGAAGTAGAGAGGCAGCGATTCGCCGCCGATGGTGACCGACGTTCCGCCGAGCTCGTTGAGCCACGGGAAAGCCGGCGCGATGATGGCGCTGGTGGAATCCGTGAAGCCGGAGCCGAAAATCGAAACGAACGTTCCCGGCGCAACCGGCGCAGTGTAACTGGCGGCGTTAATCACGCCACCGGCGAAGACCACTGGCGGCGCCTCGCCCACGGTCGCGACCGTCAATCTCACGGTGAGCGACTGGATCTGGCTGGTTGCGTTCGGCGACGTGACTTGAATCTGCCCGTAGTAATCGCCGGCTGCGAGCCCGGAGGGATTGGCGGTGACGGTCACCGTGGTCCCGCTCGCCCCGGCGAGGACCGACCCGGTGGCGGGTGAAACGGATAGCCACGTTCCACCGGAAGTGGCGGAAGCGGAAGCCGCCCAGTTCAGCGTGCCCTGGCCGCCGTTGGTGACCACGAACGTCTGCGTGGTGGCCGTGGAGCCGGTGGCCGTCAGCGAGAACGTCAACGACGTATACGACAGGGCGATTGCCGGGCTGGCAAACGGCTGCACCTGCCGGATGCGGCGGTTGTTTTCGTCCGCGATATACAGGTTGTTTCCGGAATCCGTCGTCAGGCCCACAGCCGCCGCCAGCGATGCGGACGTCGCCGGTCCGCCATCGCCCGAGAAGCCGGTTTGGCCGTTGCCGGCATAGGTGTTGATGATTCCGTTGGACAACACGATACGGACGCTGGTCTGGTTTCCGATATAAAGGTTGCCCACCGAATCCATTGCGACCGACTCGGGACCGGGCACGCCCGCCGATAATGCCGGGCCCCCATCGCCCGAAGCGGTGGCCTGACCGTTGCCGGCGATAGTGTTGATGGTGCTGCCGGTCGGATCCACCTTCCTGACGCGGTTGTTGTACGTATCCGCGATATACAAACTGCCGTCGGGACCGGTTGCGATCCCGGTAGCGAGGGAGCCGCTGAGCTGAGCTTTAAGCGGCGACCCGCCATCGCCGCTGAATCCGGGAGTGGGTCCACCGCCGACCCAGATGTTGATCTTCCCATCCGTCGTCACGCGGCGTATAGCGACGCCTTCCGAGACCCCGTTGATCCGCACCTGGTCGACGAAATACACGTTTCCCGCCGGATCGACCGCCACTCTGCGGGGGTTGAGGAGGAGAGCGTCAACGGCCGGGCCGCCGTCTCCGCTGGTGCCGGCTCCGGCGTAACAGCAACCGGGACCGGCGAAGGCCGCGATCTTTCCGGTAATTGCGTCCACGCGGCGGATCTCGTTATTGCCGCCGTCCGCGATATACAGGTCACCGGCGGAGTCCACTGCCACGCCGTAGGGCGTGTTCAGAGCCGCCGAAGTGGCCGGCCCATTGTTGCCCGAGCCACCCGTCTGGCCGTTTCCGGCGACCGTGGAGATGGTGCCGGATGGAGTTACCTTGCGGATTCGATTGGCGCTGCTGTCGGAGATGAACAGGTTACCCCCGGGGCCGATCGCCACGCTTGACGGGCTGACCAGGACCGCTTGCGGAGCTGGTCCACCGTCGCCGATGCTGGTCGCCGTTCCGGCGAATGTGGCCACGTCGCCGCCCACCACAAAGCGGCGGACGCGGTTGTTATCTTCGTCGGCCACGTAAATGGCGCCGGAGGAGTCCAGGGCGATTCCGATCGGATTGTTAAAGGTGGCGGCACTAGCTGCCGCGCCGTCGCCGCTGAAGCCGGCCGTGCCGGTTCCGGCGACGCTGGTGATGATGCCGCTCGAGTTGACGCGCCGGATGCGCTGGTTTCCAGAGTCGGCGATATACATGTTTCCCGACGCGTCGAACGCCACGCCGGTTGGCGATAACAGCGCGGCCTTGGTGGCTGGACCGCTATCGCCGCTGTATCCGTACTGACCGTTCCCGGCAACCGTGGCGATGGTCCCGGTGGTCGAGATCTCGCGGATCACCGCGCTATTCTGGTCGCACACATACACGTTGCCGGACGAATCGACCGCCAGGCCTTCCGGGTAATTGAAAGCGGCATCGATCGCCGGTCCGCCGTCGCCGGTATAGCCAATCAGTCCATTGCCTGCGATCGTCGAAATGATCCCGGTGCTCGCGGTGACCTTGCGGACACGATTGTTGCCGAGGTCCATGATATACAGGTTGCCGGAGCTGTCGGTTGCGATTCCGGTTGGGTATGAGATCTTGGCTTGAGTGGCGGGTCCTCCGTCTCCCGAAAACCCATATTGACCAGCGATGCCGGCCGCCGTGGTGATGATCCCGTTGGGAGCCACTTTGCGAATAACAGTGTTGTTCGAGTCCGCGATATAGAGGTTGCCCGCCGAGTCAATCGCTAGACCAGAGGGATATCCCAGCGAGGTGCCGACGGCCAGTCCGCCGTCGCCCGAGTAGCCGCTCAGGCCGTTGCCGGCAACAACGGAGATTATCCCGGTGGCCGCCGAAACCTTGAGAACCATGGCTTGCCCGCTGGCGGAAAAATAGAGGTTGCCCTGGCCGTCGACGGCGATGTAGTTCGGATTGACCAACTGGGCGGAAGTAGCTGGCAGGCCGCCGCCCGCAAACAAGGCGTCGTTCCCGGCGTAGGTACTGATGTTGCCTTGGGCCAGAACGACACCGGAAAAAACAGCGAAGAACATCCCAAAAAGCAAAGCCGCGGAAAACCGCTGATAGCTGCGCATCATCGTCATCTCTCCTTGTGTTTCCCCGGGAACGTCACGAGCGTTCCTAATAGACTATCGCGAGATGGGCGCAGAATGGCTCACGAAAAAAAGAAAAATTGCGTCTCACGGACAATTCACAAGCAAAAGGACCGCGCGGATTACTCGATCGGCAATGTCACCTGTCAGCCCGGCGCGGCCGCTGTGGCGCGGGCCGTCCGGCCTGCAGAGCCGAGACTCGTCTCGGCTTTTCTTCCCGCCGTTAGGGTGCGGTATTACCCGGCCGGGGACCTACTCGCCTTCCAGGGCGGGCGGAGCGGCTGTCGACGGTTCGGCTACCGGTATCGGATCGGGCTCCGGCCCAAGCTCCTCGGATAGCGGCGGGGCAGGCTCGGATTCCCCCTCAGCTTGCGGCTCGATTTCCGGCGCTGGCGGCGTATGCACGGTGGTGGCGACGCGCGGGGTTGCCTCGAGTGCCACCTCGCATTCGCAGCAGTCGCTGCACTTCAAACACTTCCCACAGATATGGTTGTCGCACGCGTCCTTGGTGCACCGCACACAAATCCGCGTGGAAGGCTCATCGCAAATGCTGCACTGGAATGGCATAGATATGGCTATCTCTTCCTGGAGGGCTGACTGGGCACGCTCAACGAGGCGCGGCAACGCTGCGCTTCGCTATCCATCACCTGGAGCTGTTGTTCCTGATCGGCTGCCAGACTTACCAGGTACCGCTCCAGGCGGGACCGGTTGGCGCCGTTCTCGCCGGACAAAGCGGCCAGCGCCGCGGCGGCGGCCGGCGTCTGATACTTCCGCAGCCCCTGTTCGAGCGAACCGGTCATGGTTTCCAACGCCTGAATGCGGAACAGCACGTCCAGGCCGGCGGAGAGTTTCTCGGGATTACGGGCCAGCGCGCCGGCTGTATCGGCCAGGGCCTTGGCCTGCTCGCTGGCGGATTGCCACAGTTCCAGGTAAGTTTCCGAAGCTCCGCGATCGATCCAGGGCCGCACGTTGATGTGCCCGAGCGCCTCCGCCAGCCGCGCGCCATGGCCGGAAATCTCCTCCATCACTGGGGCCATCTCCCATGGGTTGAGCATACCCGCGGGCTGGTGTGGAGCCTGTTGCGCGGGTTGCCGCGCAGGTTGCGCTTGTGCCCACAGCGCCGCGGCGCCGGCCAGGATCGTAAACGCGCGCAGAGCGCCTCGCACCATGCTTTCAATCTATCATGTGCGGGATCGGATCCCACGTGGGAAGCAAAAACATGGGTGCACGACGCAGAAATGGCGAAGCTCTCCGTCGCCAGTGAATTCACATCAATCCGAGTGCAGCGAACAGCTCCTACCGCTCCAGCGCGGCTACTCCGGGCAGTTTGATGCCGGCCAGGAATTCGAGCGAAGCGCCGCCGCCGGTGGAGATGTGGCTGATTTTGCTCGAGACTCCGGCGGCTTTAATCGCCTTCTCCGAATCGCCGCCGCCCACCACCGACGTGGCGGAGGAAGCGGCCACGGCCTTGGCCAGCGCCACGGTTCCTGTGTCGAACGGCGGCTTTTCGAAAATGCCCATGGGCCCGTTCCAGATCACGGTCTTGGCGGAAGCGATTACTTGCGAGAACAGCGCGATGGTTTTGGGACCGATATCGACGGCGATCTTGCCGGCCGGGATGGTTTCGACCACCTCGTTGGCCGCGCCCGCGGCGATTTCGGACACTACCACGTGGTCCACCGGCAGCATCAGCTTGCTTCCCAGCTCGGCCAGCAGCTTCTTCGCCAGATCAACCTTATCTTCTTCCACCAGCGACTTTCCGGTGGGCAGTCCCTGCGCCTTGAGGAACGTGTACGCCATGGCGCCGCCGATCAACAGTTGATCGACGATCTTGCCCAGGTTCTCGATCACCTCAATCTTGTCCGACACTTTGGCGCCGCCCAGGATGGCAACGCAAGGACGCGGCGGATTGGTGGTGGCGAGGCCCAGGTACTTCAGCTCCTGCTCCATCAGCAGGCCGGCAGCGGCGGTCGGAACGAACTGGACCATGCCCTCGGTGGACGAGTGAGCGCGGTGCGCGCTGCCGAACGCGTCGTTGACGTAAATGTCGCACAGCGCGGCCAACTTCCTGGAGAATTCCGGATCGTTCTTTTCTTCCTCGGCGTGGTAGCGCAGGTTCTCGAGCAGCAGCACTTCGCCCGGCGCGGGCAACAGGACTTCCACCTCTGGTCCGACGCAATCGGGCGCCATCTTCACCGGCCGGCCCAGCAACTCGGCCAATCGCACCGCGGCGGGGCGCAGGCTCATTTCGGGATTCGGTTGGCCCTTGGGCCGGCCCAGATGCGAAGCCAGAATCACGCCGGCTCCGTGATCGAGCGCGTATTGAATGGTGGGAATCGACGACTTGATGCGCTTGTCGCTCGAGATTTCCATCTCGCCCTTTTCGTTCTTGACCAGCGGGACGTTGAAATCCACGCG
>JBEKPZ010000440.1:0-5327 GCA_049520215.1 Bryobacteraceae bacterium
ACCGTAGCCGGGCCGGTCATGGTGCCCGCGGGAACCTCGAAGTTGACCTGCCCTGGGCTAACGTAGAAGAGGGGCGCGACATGCTCAATGCCGCCGCTGTCCGTTACGGCGACCGTCGTGCCGTTTAGCAGAGTTGGAAGCGGCAGGGCGGCCGCGCTCATCGCCGACGAAGCCAGGTCGACGCCGAACGCGGTGGCGATCGATTCCGGGGCGAGCGTGGGAGCGTAGTCGGCGGCGGATACAACGGCGCCCAAAGCGCTCTGGAAGGAGATGGAGAGCGGCAAGGTATAGGTCTGGCCTGCCAACGTGCCCACCACCGAGAAACTGAGCGAGTAGCCTGCGATCGCCGATAGGCCTGTGACTGTGAGGGTCGACTGGCCGCTACCGGAATAGTCGATGGTAGCCGGCGCGAAGCTACACGCCGCCGGCGCGACTCCGGCGCAAGTGAGTTGAATCTCGCCGGCCGGCATAGGCGCACCGGCAATCATGGTGGAATAGATAGTGAATTGCGTGGATGCTGTCCCCTTCGGCAGAGGACCTGGGTTGGCTCCGCTGCTCAGCCCGAAATCCATCAATCCCAGCCCGTGCAAGCTGACGGTCCGGGGGCTGCCCGGACCGTTATCGGAAATGGTCAGCGCGCCGGATTGCGGGCCGATTCCGCTCACGGCAAACTGAACCTGCACCACGCACCCGGCGCCTGGCGCGATAGTCCCGGTGCACGGAATGGGGTTGGAACTGACGTAGGTTGGCGCAGAAAAACTGGCGCCGCTTATGTTCACCGCGGAGATGGCGAGCGGCGTGGATTGATTATTCATGAGGCCCACAGACTGAACTTCCGGATCACAGCAGTAATTGACCGGCCGCGCCGCGAAAGTCAGCGATGAACGTGTCAGCGTGACCGGCGGGGGCTGGCCGGGGCCGATCTTGGATACAAAGACGCCGGTGCCGTGGTTCTCGCAGGAGGGACACGTCGGCTCCAGCGCGCTGGCTATGGGGAAGTCCGGGACGTTCGTAGTTCCGGTTACGTAAATGTCGCCGGCTTCATCGAGGGCTATGCCGGTGATTGGCGCGAAATCGGTGGAGAACAGAACGGCCGCTCCCTTCGGGTCGATTTCGGTCACAAACGACCCGAACAGCGGAGGTTCCAGAGTGTCAACGAGAGGGAAAACGCCACCGACGCCGACGTACGCGTCGCCCGCAGAATCCGGTGCAATGCCAGTTGTGGCCTGAGATGACGGAACGGGCAGAAACGTCGAGTACAGTAAGGCGCAGCCTTGCGGATGGACTTTGGTAACGAACGCGCCTCCGCCCGAGTCCGTACTTACCAGGGTCCCCTGAGTCAACGGGAACCCCTGGCCGAGAAACGCGCTGCCGGCAACATACGCTGCGCCGGAGGAGTCGATCGCGATTCCGGTGGCGAGGGCCGTGTCCGCTCCGCCCAGATACGTCGAGTACACCAGAGCGCCCATTGGGCTGAACTTAGAAACGAAGGCCTGGCCGGTGCCACTGTAGGAGCCCGTTTGGAAGGCGCTCGCGGTGGGAAAATCGAGAGAGTTCGTTCGGCCGGCGACGTACGCGTTCCCCGTTGCATCCACCGCTACGCCTGTGACTGTATCGATGTTCGTGCCGCCCAGGTAAGTCGAGTAAACCAAAGCGGTGCCGGCGGGGTTCAACTTGCTGACGAAGCCGTGACTGCTATAAGCCGTGGCAGTGGTCTGCAGTGCGCCGGGAGTAGTTGGAAAGTCGAGAGATCCCGCAACTCCACCCACGAGGGCATTGCCGGAAGAATCCACGCCGATTCCCCTGCCTTGATCGGCTGAGATCTGAGTGGGAGTTCCACCGAGGTAAGTGGAATAGACCAAGGCCGAGCCGGCGGCGTTGAGCTTTGTGACGAAAGCGCTGGTGCAACCGGACCCTGGACTTGTTCTGCATTGGGTCTGGAACGCCCCTAGGGTGATCGGAAAGTCCTGGGATGTGGTCGTGCCCGTAACATAGGCGTTGCCCGACGCGTCGACAGCGATCGCGGATCCCTGCGTACCCAGTCCTCCCCCCAAGTACGTCGAGTAAATGAGCGAGCCTGAGGGGGCCAGCTTTGAGACGAACGCCTCGGAAATTCCGCCGACCGTGGGGTTGCAAGGGTAGTCGATCCTTCCGCAGGTGCCCTGGAACGCTCCAGCGGTGATAGGAAAGTCGGTCGAATACGTGGTTCCGGTGACATACGCATTACCGGCTGAGTCCAGGGCTATGCCGCCGCCGTTTCCGTTGTTGATCCTGCCAGGTAGGTAGAGAAGCTCAGAACCGGATCGATGATCAGAGGCCTCGATCTGTCGTATTCGCCGACTTCGAAACGAACCTCATTCGCCGCGCGCAGGATATAACGGCCTTCGATACTGTCGCGCCGGCCCGGCAGGCCCTGCGCCTCCTGATAAAGAACCGGCTTGTGAAAACGAACGCTCGCCCCAGGGCCGTTCACAACCAGTTCACCGGACTCCGCGATGCTCAATTCCGCTCGCCGCTCGAAGCGCAGCGCGATCGCCTCTGGGTTAGCTCCGGGCGCCACCACGAAATCGTACTCCAGTTGCCGCTGGTTGCCGTAATAAACCAGGTCGACGCCGGGATAAACGTCCCGTGTTTCCACCTTGGCAAAAATGGGAACGTTCGCGCGCTAGCGGCTTTGATCGTTCCCCACGAAATAGTTTGCAGTTCCCGGCAGTTCGGCCGATCCCGATGGGCGCGCAACAGGGCTGGCATTTGCCAATGCCATGAAGGTGCTTTCTTCTTCGGAGCCCGCCCGGATCAGCACGCCATTTCGGCTGATCGCAAAAGAATGCCCGTCCGCGCGCGCCACGAACTCCACACCTGGGTCGAATTGCCCATCGTTGCGCTCGAATTCCAGGGATCGGCTCCGGTAGGCCTCTGTCTGCCTGGCGGCCGCCTGCCGGGGACCGGCCGCCGGAGGCAGGGTCACGTCCGCGGAGTTGGCGGCGCCGGTGCCTGTCAGTGAAATGGTCTGCGGACTGCCCGGCGCATTGTCGATTACCGTGATCGAGCCGTTGCGCGTTCCAGCCGCACCAGGCGTGAAACTTACATTGATCGTGCAACTCCCCCGCGGCGGCAGTCCGCCCACACAGTTGTCGGTCTCGGCGAAGTCGCCGGTGGCGGAGATCTTGGAGACGATAAGCGTGTCGCTGCCGGTATTCGTGAAAATGACGGTCTGTGCGGCGCTGGTGCTTTGAATGGCCTGGTTCGAAAAGGCGACCGTACCCGGGCAGAAGACGGCAGCCGGAGCGGTAATGCCGGTGCCAGAAATGATCAGGGTCACGCTCCCGGACTGGAGTCCGGTATACGCGACGCCAACCCCGCTTTGCTGCAAGCCGGCGAAAGTCGGGCGGAACGTCACCGTAACCTGGCATGAGGCCCCGACAGCCAGCGGAAAAACGCAATTGTTGGTCTCGGTAAGGTCTCCGGAGCCCCCCGAGATCCCAAAGGAGTCCGCAGGCGTGTTGCCGCTATTGCTGAGCGTGGCCACCAGCGGGGCGCTGGCCGATTGCTGCACGGTCGCGGGGAACGTGAGTTGGGCGGGATTAAAGTTCAGCACGGCTTGCAGGATTCCATAGCCGGTTATTGCCAGCGTAATCAGGTTACTGCCGTTATAAGGAATCGACAGCAGGGCATATTCGGTGTTGTTAATGGAGGGAGTGAAGACGAGCGAGACCGTGCAACTCTGGTTCGCAGCCAGCGACGCGTTGGAACAAGCGTCGGCGGCGATGGCAATGTCCGCGGCATTGGGGCCACCTGCTGAAATCGTCCCCAGTGTTACACTGGCGCTGCTGGTGTTAGTAATGACAAGGCTTTGCGGGCTGCTTGGCTGACCAACCGGAACGATCTTGAAGTCCAGCAGAGCCGGTGAGACGGCAAGCGACGGCGCGCCCGTCACCTGCGCAACCGCGGTGCCGAAGTTCGGGTCGGGGGTGTTGGCGTACTCGGCGATAGTCCAAAAGCTGTTGCCGTCGGGATCTACGGATACGCCGCTGAAGTCGCCCCACCGGTTGCCTTCCGGCTCGTCGTAGCGGTCCAGGCCCGCACGGTAAATGGCGTAGCCGCGCATGGTCCCGAGCGGGTCGGTGGGCGCGCGGGAGGTGTACGCAGCAGAGGCGTATTCGAATTCGCTGGAGGTGGTGAAGGCCATCGCCACCGTGCCATCGGACTTTACCGACACACCCGGATAAAACGCTTCGCCGCTGCCATACACCGAGCCCGATTGAGCCAGGCTGGCCGACGCCAGGCTAGACATGCTGATTTCGTACCATTGCGCCGCCACAGCGGGTGCCTCAGTCGGCGAGGCGGTTTGGGCAAACCACAAAGAGCCATTGGCCCACACCGCGTTTAGCGGCCGGAAGTCGTCGGTGACGATGCCGTTGCTGGTGCCAGCTTGGATGGCGTACGGAGGCAGGATGAACGGCGGCACGGTGAGATCCGCGGTGGTTAGCGTGGGCGTCCCGGACGTGGTTAGTGAAAACAGGTTCAAGGTAGTCTGCGTGTAGGAGGAGAACTCCGCGGCGACCATGAATTCAGCGCTGGGAGTCCCATAACTGAGGGCCGGTTGGATGGAAAATGCCGGAAATCCGGTAGCCGTTTGGAGATTTGTGAACTTGGTGATGGTCAGCTTCGGGTCGCCTGCGAGCAGCCCGGGCAAAGCCACGGCCTCGATCCAGGTATCGGAGAAATAGCATTCCTGGGCGTCCGTCGCGATGCAGGACTGGGTGAGCTCGAACTGGTTGGTGGTCAGGTAGACGGCGGATGGGCTGAGCCCCAGGCCGGGGAAGTCGGGAAAGGTATCTTGCGTGTTTGCGGCATTGCGCCCCTTGAAATCGATCGCGAATTTATACCAGGTCTGGGTTGGATCGTTGGTTGACGACACTGCGAGGAGCACGTGGCCATTGGTGAGATTTGTAAAGTCGATTTCACCCGCGCTGAAGATATAACGCTGATCGGCCTGGTCGTAGATGATACGCGGATCGAAGATCTGGCCCGTGATGCCCAGCCCGCTGAAGAACGAACCGAAGTCCTGAAAGCTGCCCTTAAGGTTGCCGGACTTATCGTAGATGGCCAGCAGCGAGTTCACCGCCACGACCAGGTAGACCGGGCCGGCGGCTATCTGGGGGTCGGGCGGGATCAGCTCGGTGGCCAATTCGCCCGGCCCGTCGAACACCAATGCCGCGCCGGTGCTGGCGTGGGCGATTGGCGGGCGGGATTGCGGCAATTTCCACGCTTTGCGGCGGGCGTTCACTTCGTGCTTCGCCTCTTCGAAACCCGCGAAGTGTCCC
>JBEKPZ010000441.1:0-5243 GCA_049520215.1 Bryobacteraceae bacterium
CGCATTGCGGATCAAAATGTTTGGAGCGCGTGGTTGAGCCGGGTCGCGGGCCAGCCAGCCGTCGATCTGGAAGTGGTGCAGCGCACGCTGCGCGTAAAGGACCCCGCGGCGCATGCGGCGCAAGCCGCGCCGGCGCCGGTGCAGCCGGCCGTCGAGACGAAAGCGGCGCCCGAAGTGAAGCACCCGGTCCCCGCCCCTAGCCCCCAGCCCCCCGCGGCGGTGGCAGGCGATCCAGTCAAAGAGCGGATCATGGCACTGGTCGCCGACAAGACCGGTTACCCATCCGACATGCTGGATCTCGATCTGGACCTCGAAGCGGATTTGGGTGTGGATACGGTCAAGCAGGCGGATCTATTTGCCTCCGTCCGCGAGATCTACAACATCGTGCGCAACGACAAGGTCAAGCTGCGCGACTTCCCCACACTGGCGCATGTGATCCGATTCGTACACGAGAATCGTCCGGACCTTGAGCAGGCTGCGGCGGTGCCCGAAGTGAAGTCCCAGCCGCCAATCCCCAGTCCCCAGCCCGCGCGCTCTCCGGCCGGCGATCCGGTCAAGGAGCGGCTGCTGGCGCTGGTCGCGGAGAAGACCGGCTATCCGCCCGACATGCTGGATCCCGACCTGGATCTGGAAGCCGATCTGGGAGTCGATACGGTGAAGCAGGCCGATCTGTTTGCGTCGGTCCGGGAGATCTACAACATTCCGCGCGACGAGAATCGTAAGCTGCGTGACTTCCCCACGCTGGCGCATGTGATCGCGTTCGTGCACGAGAAGCGGCCGGATCTTGCGGAGGTGGCTGCGGCGCCCGAAGTGCGGCCCCAGCCCCCAGCCCCTGCCCCGCAGCCCGCCGCGCCAATGGCCGGCGATCCAGTCAAGGAGCGGCTGCTGGCGCTTGTCGCCGAGAAGACCGGCTACCCGCCGGATATGCTCGATCCCGATCTGGACCTGGAAGCCGATCTGGGAGTCGATACCGTCAAGCAGGCCGATCTATTTGCATCCGTCCGCGAGATCTACAACATCCCGCGCAACGAGAATCGTAAGCTGCGTGATTTCCCCACGCTGGCGCATGTGATCGCGTTCGTACACGAGAACCGCCCCGAACTCGCCGTGGCGGCTGCGGCTGAGGTGAAGCCCGAGCCCCCAACCCCTAGCTCCCAGCCCCTAGCGTCGATTCCGCGCCGCGTGCCGACGCCCACCTTGCGCCCGCCGCTCGCCCTTTGTAAGCCGACGGCCGTGACGCTGGCGGCCGGCCGCCGCGTTGCCATCATGCCGGACAAAGGCGGCGTAGCCGAAGCGCTGGCAGAGCGGCTACGGGCGTCTGGAGCGGACGTCCTCCTGCTCGACGGGACGCCAGTGGCCGGCCCGATCGACGGTGTATACTGGCTGCCCGCGCTCGACCACGAGGGAAGCCTGCGCGATATGGACTTGGCCACCTGGCGCGAAGCCCTGCGGGTACGCGTCAAATCGCTTTACACCACGATGCGCGCGTTCTACGAGCAGATTGCGACGCCGGATACTTTCCTGGTTTCGGCGACGCGGCTCGGCGGGCAGCACGGTTACGACGAGGCCGGCGCCGTGGCGCCGATGGGCGGCGCGGTGGCCGGCTTCACCAAGACATACAAACGGGAGCGTCCGGACGCGTTCGTCAAGGCGGTCGATTTCGAAGCGGAACGTAACGCTTCTGAAGTGGTGGAGATCCTCGTGGCGGAGACCCTCCGCGACCCCGGCGCAATCGAGATCGGCTACAAAGGCGGTCTGCGCTGGGGCGTCAGCCTCGAAGAACAGCCCGCCGCGGACGGACAGCCCGGTCTCGCATTGAATAAGGATGCGGTATTCGTCGTCACCGGCGCGGCCGGCAGCATAGTCTCCGCGATCACCGCGGATCTGGCGGCCGCATCCGGCGGCACGTTCTATCTGCTCGATCTGGTTCCCGAGCCGGATCCCGACAATCCGGACCTGCGGCGTCTGGAGACGGACAAGGAAGGCCTGATGCGCGATTTGCACGCGCGCATCAAGGCTCGCGGAGAGCGCGCCACGCCGGCCCTGGTGGAGAAAGAACTGGCGGGTCTGGAGCGCGCGCAGGCGGCCCGCGCGGCCATCGACGCGGTGCGTGCGGCCGGTGGCACGGTCCGCTATTACAGCGTCAATTTGACGGATGCGGACGCGGTGGCCAGAATCATCGGCGAGGTTCGCGAGCGCAGCGGCCGCATCGATGTGGTGCTGCACGCCGCCGGCCTGGAGCGGAGCCGCTTCCTGCCGGACAAGGACCCGCGCGAATTCGATCTGGTCTTCGACGTGAAAGCCGACGGCTGGTTCAACCTTCTGCACGCCATCGGCGACATGCCGCTGCTGGCCACGGTGGCGTTCAGCTCGATCGCCGGCCGCTTCGGCAACGCCGGGCAGGCGGATTACAGTTCCGCCAACGACCTTCTGTGCAAGATTGCTTCCAGCTTCCGCACCACGCGGCCCGCCACGCGCGGCATCGCCATCGACTGGACGGCGTGGGGCGGTATTGGTATGGCCACGCGCGGCTCCATCCCCGAAATGATGGCGCGCGCCGGCATCGATATGCTGCCGCCCGAAGCTGGAATTCCCTGGATCCGCCGCGAACTGACGGAGGGCGGTACGCGCGGCGAGGTCGTCGTCGCAGGCGCTCTCGGCCTCATGATGAACGAGTGGGATTCAACCGGAGGCCTCGACCCAACTGCCGCACCCGCGCAGGGACCCATGATCGGCAAGATCGCCGGCATGAGCCTGCAGGGCTGCCTGACCATCGAGACGACACTGGACCCGGCCGTCCAACCGTTCCTGCACGATCACCAGATCGAAGGCAGGCCGGTGTTGCCTGGCGTCATGGGCATCGAGGCCTTTGCGGAAACCGCTTTGTGCATGTTGCCAGGCTGGCACGTGGAGGCGATCGAGGACGTGAACTTCCTGGCGCCGTTCAAGTTTTATCGCAGCGAGCCGCGCACCGTGACCATCGAGGCGGTGTTCCGGCCGCACGGCGAGTCCGTGGTAGCGGATTGCCGTTTGAACGGCAGCCGCGCGCTGCCGAATCAGACTGGGCCGCAAGTGACCACGCACTTCACGGCACGCGTGCGGCTGACCAGGCAGGCGCACGAAGCAGTTGCGGCGCCGGCGCCCGCGGAGCCGGCCGGAGCGATGGTCGAGGCCGCCGACATATACCGCGTCTTCTTCCACGGACCGGCCTACCAGGTTCTGGAGCGCGCCTGGCTGGACGATCACCGGACGGTGGGCCAATTCGCCAAAGGCCTGCCCAACAATCACTATCCAGCCGACAGGACTCTTACGATGGCGCCCCGTTTGATCGAGCTGTGCTTCCAGACCGCGGCGCTCCGGGAGGTTGCCGGGCAGGGCCGCATCGGATTGCCGTTTCACGTTGAGCAGGTGTGCTTGTACAGCACGCCGAATCTGGCCGACGAGCCGCTGCATGCGGTGGTGACCAATGCTCGAGACGAAGACAGCCTCGATGTGGAAGTGGTGGATACGGCCGGAAACCGTTACTTACAGTTGCGGGGTTACAAAATGGTGGCGCACCCCGACGCGGTGGATGCCGAACCGTTGAGGGCGCTCGAAGCCGTCGGTGTGGCTTGATAGACGTTGCGTGGCTGGAACAGAGCGTCGCGGACGTGCGCGCGGAAGACGATTGGCTGAGCGCAGGCGAAGCGGTGCGACTAAGCGGCATGCGATTCCCGAAGCGGCGCGCCGACTGGAAGCTGGGGCGCTGGACGGCGAAGCGCGCGCTGGCCGCCTGCTTGAACCTGGCGGCCGATCACCGGTCCCTCGCGCGCATAGAAATTCGTCCGGCACCGGGCGGCGCTCCGGAGGTCTTCCTCGGAGGTGAACCGGCACCCGTTACGATCTCGATCAGCCACCGCGCGGGTTGGGCGGCTTGCGCCGTCGCCAGGCAGGGGGCGGCGCTGGGCTGCGATCTGGAAGTTGTCGAGTCGCGCAGTGACGCCTTCGCCACCGATTACTTCACCGCCGAGGAACAGGAGTTGCTGGCGCAGGCGTCCCCGGCGGAGCGTTGGCGGCTTCTGGCCGTGCTTTGGAGCGGGAAGGAGAGCGCCCTCAAGGCGCTACGCGTGGGGCTTCGGCTTGACACCCGATGCGTGGCTGTTAACCCCTTTGCCGGACAGGTCTCCGGCGATAGCGATTGGTGCCCGCTGTGCGTGCATTATAACGGCCAGGTCCTCCACGGGTGGTGGAGGCCGACGGGCAACCTTGTGCGGACCATGGTTGCCGCTCCGGCCCCCGCTACCCCGCACACCCTTCAAACGTGAGCCACTCGTTCCCCCTGCTAAAACAGGGGTGGAACAGGAAATCGAGAGACTATCTCATGCGACCTACTACCCACATTTCAGCTAACTTGCTCGCAAAATTACTGCCAGAGTATCAAGGCGGAACGGGGCGCATCGGGGCCTGATAACTCCAGGATCAGGCCTGTTAATGAGCTTCCGGTGCCGCTTGGTTCCTTGAACGTGTGCAGCCGGTCGACCCTGCGGCAGCAGCTCCATGCGAATCTCGTCTCGGTCACGCTCTTGAGCGGGATCCAAAAGTAGTCATATGCGGCGACGTAGCCCTCGAGGTCGGCAACCGGCGCCGATGGTGCGCCTGCTCGTGCCACTCTAACAGCTCGCCCAGGTAGTGGAGCGCGTCTGGCCTTGGTGCCGCTCCTCGGCCGCATCGCGTCGGGCGGCTGCGCGGCGTGGTGACGCGCGATCGCGTGCCTAGCCAGCCAACTTCGGCCATCCGCGCACTTGCGCCACGTGCGTGCAGGCACAGGGGCCGCGCGTCGGCATCCCGGTGAAGTGGCTGCGCACCGACGTTCCTGGACGCGGCACCCCCCGCCGCGCATCCCCCATCCGCGCGCCGGGATGCGCGTTATTGCCACCCAGCTCGGGCACCCGGAAGTATCGCCCGGCGCACCCGCGTCACGGGCGTGCCGGCTGCGCGCCGGCGTCCCGGCGAAGTGGCCGCTCGCCGACGCTGCTGGATCAAGGCACTAATATTGAACGCCATCCGGCGACCGGCCTCGCGCCGATCATTGACGCCAGCGCCTTCCACCAGCGCGCATCCCCCCTCCGCACGCCAGGCGGTCGCGGCGACGGGCGACGGGCGGCTGGCACTGGGCCAAGCTGATGGAGGGCGGCCTCGCTTGAATGTATACTGTGCGATTCCGCAAGAGCGTCAATACGATTCGGTCAAGTCGCGATCCTGTT
>JBEKPZ010000442.1:0-5239 GCA_049520215.1 Bryobacteraceae bacterium
CTTGTGTGAGAATTCAGGAAGGTAGCCCTAACAGCATCCTTATATGTGTGGCATCGCAGGATTCGTAACCCGCGCCCCCGGCGCCTCGCCGGACTCGGTGCTCGCCCGCATGACGGACATCATCCGCCACCGCGGCCCCGACGGCTCCGGCTACTACCGCGATCCCTTCGCCTCGCTGGGCCACCGCCGCCTCAGCATCATCGATGTCGCCGGCGGCCACCAGCCCATGTCCAACGAAGACGGCGCGCTCTGGATCGTCTACAACGGCGAGATCTTCAATCACGCCGATCTCCGTCCCGCCCTCGAACAAGCCGGCCACCAATACCGCACGCGCTGCGATACCGAGACCATCCTGCATGCCTACGAGCAATACGGGCCGGACTCGGTGACGCGCTTCCGCGGCATGTTCTCCTTCGCCATCTGGAATAAAGACACTCGCACGCTGTTCTGTGCTCGCGACCGGCTCGGCAAGAAGCCCTTCTACTACTATTGGGACGGCCGCCTGTTCGCCTTCGCTTCCGAAATCAAGGCGCTGCTCGAACATCCGGAAATCTCCCCGCGCTTCAAAGAGTCGCTGCTGTCGGAGTACCTCAATTTCGGCTACTGCTCCGGCGAGCAGACGCTGTTCTCCGGCATCCGCAAGCTCATGCCGGGCCACTGGCTGCGTCTCACGCCTGAACACCTCGAAATCCGCCAGTATTGGGACATTCCCTGCCTCACGCCCCATCCAGAGAACAACGCGAGGCGCGACGACCAATCCTGGATCGCCGAATGCCGCACGCGCCTGGAAGAGGCCGTCCGCACGCGCCTCATGAGCGACGTGCCCCTCGGCATGTTCCTCTCGGGCGGCGTCGATTCGAGCGCCATCGCCGCACTCATGAAGCCCATGTCCAATGGGCCGGTCAAGACTTTCGCCGTCGGCTACCGCGAGCAGGCCTTCAGCGAACTCGCCTACGCCCGCCAGGTTGCGGAAACAATCGGCACCGAGCACCACGAAGTGGTCATCGGCAAGGACGATTTCTTCAACGCGCTGCCGCAACTGATCTGGCATGAAGATGAGCCCATCAGTTGGCCCTCCAGCGTCTCTCTCTATTTCGTGTCGCGCCTGGCCGCGGAGCAGGTGAAGGTCGTTCTCACCGGCGAAGGCAGCGACGAGTTATTCGGCGGTTATGCCCGCTATCGCACGTATATCCTCAATCAGCGGTTGCTAAAGCTCTACCGTGCGGTACCCCGCCCCGTGCGCGACTCCGTGCGCTCCGGGATCGCCGGTTCCCGCCTGCTTTCCGGCAACATCCGCCGCAAGCTGCAGCATTCCGTTCTGGGCCGCGGCGAAGATCTGGAAGCCCTCTATCTGGATAACTTCTACTCCGCCTTTTCACGCGCCGAGCAGCAGCGTCTACTTGCGGTGCCCTTGGGGGCTACTTACGATTCCTTCCTGCGCTACTGGAACTCCCAGCCAAATGCCAGCCTGCTCTCCCGCATGCTCTACGCGGACCAAAAAACCTACCTCGTCGAACTGCTCATGAAGCAGGACCAGATGAGCATGGCCTGCTCCATTGAAAGCCGCGTCCCTTTTCTGGACCACCCGTTCGTCGAATTCGCCGCCACCGTTCCCGACCGCATGAAGCTTCGCGGCGGCGTGGGCAAGTACATTCTGAAGCGCGCCGTGGAAGACATCCTCCCGCGCGAAATCGTCTATCGGAAGAAAATGGGCTTCCCCACGCCGCTCCGTCAATGGTTGATGGAACCGAGCGCCGACGCCCTCGTCGCCAAGCTTCACGACCGCGAAGGACTGCTGGCCCCCTATATCGATTTCACCTATTTAAACGATCTCCTCTCTCGCCACAAGAGCGGCCAGGAAGATGCGACCGACCGTATCTGGCGCCTGCTGAACCTGCAGCTCTGGGGTAACATCTTCATCACCAGTAGGACAGGCATGCTTGCCTGTCCCCTCCCATGAAGCTCACCCGCCTGCTGCAAATGAGCCCGGCCGAAATCGGCACTCGGGCTCAACAAACCTTCTCCAAACGCTGGGGCCGTCCCCCGGCTTGCCGGCTAGTCCCGTTCACGGCCACGCCCGCCTTCCTGGACCCGTTGCCCTATTCACTTGAGCAAGCCGAAAAAATCTGCCAACACCGTTTCGACCTGCTAGGCTATAAGGACCTCGATTTCGGAACCCCCATCGACTGGCACTTCGACCCCGTCCATGGCAAGCGCTCCCCGCGCAAACCGTGGTACCAAATCCCCTTCCTCGACTTCGATCAAATCGGCGACCACAAAATCATCTGGGAGCTGAACCGCCACCAGCACCTTGTCACACTGGCGCAAGCCGGTTTCCGCGACGAGATCCTGGCCCAATGGACGCACTGGCAAAGCGAAAACCCCTACCCTATTGGCATCAATTGGGCCAGTGCGCTCGAAGTCGCCTTCCGCGCGTTGTCCTGGCTCTGGGTACGCCACATAATCGGAGATTTTCACCCTGGCTTAATCCCTGCGCTTCACCTGCACGGGTGGTACATCGAGCGTTTTCTGTCGACATACTTTTCCCCGAATACACACTTGCTCGGCGAAGGTGTGGCGCTCTTCGCTATCGGCCTGCTCTGCCCGGAGATCGCCGAGGCACCGCGCTGGCAAGCCCGCGGGTGGAACATCGTACTGCAGCAGGCCGAAACCCAGGTTCGCCCCGACGGCTTTCACTTCGAGCAGTCCGTCTACTATCACATCTACGCCCTCGATTTCTTCCAGTTCGCACGCAGTCTGGCTGCGAAGAATGCCCTCGCCATCCCACCATCATTTGACCGCACTATCGGAAAAATGAACGACGCGCTAGCATCTCTCTCCCAGGCCGGCCGCCCGCCAAACTTCGGCGATGACGACGGAGGCCGCGTCATAGTGGGGCGGGACTCCAGTCCTGCGGCCGCCGTCCACGTCGGCTCGTTCGCGCTCCCGTCTGCGGGGATCTACGCCATGACGTCGCAGCACTCCCAGCTCTTCATCGACGCCGGGCCGCAGGGCGTCCTAACCGGCGGTCACGGCCATGCCGACGCATTAAGCATCCAGCTCATCACCGCTGGCCGCCCGGTGCTGATCGATCCAGGCACCTTCTGCTACGTCTGCCCTGAGCGCGATCGCTTCCGCGGCACCGCCGCCCACAACACGCTCCAGGTGGACGGCCGCGACCAGGCCCAGCCCAATGGCCCCTTTGCCTGGACCGGCATGCCCGAAATCACCGTCGACCGCTGGCACTCCGGCGAAACCTTTGATTTCTTCGCTGGACATCACAACGGGTATGAGCCGGTCATGCACCATCGCTGGGTATTCGGTTTCAAGAACAAGTTTTGGCTGGTGCGCGACCTGGTTACCGAGCCGCGACCGTCAGGGAGCGGTCACCGCATCGATATTCACTGGCACTTCCTAGACGACCGCGACATCGCCATCCTGCCGCCCGCCGGGCACAACTGGTCCCGATCAGTCGAGCGCTGGGACTGGTCCCCAGTCTACGGCAGAAAAGAACCCGCCTTGGTCCTGCGATTCAGCACCGAAGCCGAGCTGCCCGCCGAATTCGCCGTGCTGTTAACCCCAGGTGAACCCGGCACCTTTACGCAAACCGCGCCCGGAGCCTATCATTACAAAGAACCCCAGGGGTCGCATGAGTTCATCTTCGGCACCCGGTTTGTCTATCGTGCTGCCGGGGTTACGGAACTCTCGTTATGAAGCTCCTATGGGTCAAAGCCGGAGGTTTGCTTCCCCCCGATATGGGCGGCAAGATCCGCAGCTACAATATCCTCAAACAACTCGCCCGCCGGCACGAGATCACCCTTTTCACCTTCTACCCGGAGCACCCGGACGACCAGCATCTCCGCGGCAACGGCATATTCGCGGAGCTAGTGCCCGTGCCCCTGCCGCTCCCGCCGCGCCGCAGCCTCGGCGAGTATATCCGCTCCGCCCGGATGATGGCCGCCGGCCGGCCCGTTACCATCGATAAATTCCTCAACCCCGAAGTGCGCCGCCGCTACGCCGAGCTGCTGGCATCCTGCACCTTCGATGCGATCGTTTGCGACTTCCTGGTGCCAGGCTCGCTCATGCATTGGAAAACGCCGCCGCCGACCATCCTGTTCACCCACAATGTGGAAGCTCAGGTTTGGGAGCGCCACTATAAGGTGACCACCAATCCGTTCCTGAAAACCGCCTGCTGGCTGGAATCGCGCGCGTTGGCCGGCGCCGAGCGCCGTTACGTGGAATTGGCGGACCATGTATTAGCGGTTTCGGAAAACGATCGCGCGTTTTTTCTCCAGTACGTCGAACCTAGCCGCATCTCCGTGATCCCCACCGGCGTGGATACCGAGTACTTCCAACCGTCCCTGGAACCCGAACAGCAGGACACGTTGGCCTTTACCGGTACCATGGACTGGATGCCGAACGAGGACGGCGTAGTCTACTTTGTCGACAAGATCTTTCCGCTCATCCGGCACGAGATTCCGGACGCCGTCTTCCGGGCTGTGGGCCGCCGTCCGCCGCGGCGCGTGCAGGCCCTGGCATCGGACCATGTGGTGGTGACCGGCGCGGTGGATGACATCCGCCCTTATCTCGGCAAAGCCGCCGTGTGTGTGGTTCCGCTGCGCAGCGGCAGCGGAACCCGTATCAAGATTTTCGAAGCCATGGCCTTGGGCAAAGCGGTGGTCTCGACCACCATGGGCGCCGAAGGCCTGCCCGTGCGCCATGGCGAGAACATCATCCTGGCAGACGATCCCGGCGACTTCGCCCAACAGGTTGTGCGGCTCTTGCGCGATCCGCAACGCCGCGCGCAACTGGGCCGCGCCGCGCGCCAGCTTGTCGAAGAAAACTATGGGTGGCCTTCGGTGGCCGCGCACTTCGAACAAATCATGCAGGCAGTGGTGAGTCGTGCGTAAGATTCTCTTTGTCTTCGGCACCCGGCCCGAAGCCATCAAGCTCTGCCCGGTACTATTGAACCTGCGGCAGAGCACGCGATTTCAGGTGCGCGTTTGTGTAACTGCGCAGCATCGCTCGATGCTGGATCAGGTATTGGCCGCCTTCAACGTCACGCCGGATTGCGACCTGGACTTGATGCAACCCGGGCAGACGCTGGCGCAGATCACGGCACGCATCTTGGTTGCCCTCGAACCGGTGATCCAAGCCGAGCAACCGGATATGTTGCTGGTGCAGGGCGACACCACCACCACGCTCGCCGGAGCCCTGGCGGCTTTCTATCAACACGTGC
>JBEKPZ010000443.1:0-5212 GCA_049520215.1 Bryobacteraceae bacterium
CTTGTGGTTGCAATAACCACTTCGCACATGACCCGATGATGGTAGGCCATCAGAAAACTTGAAAACGGAGGGAACCAAATGCGTAAACTTTTGCTCGTAGCGGCTTTTGCATTAGCCTGCTCGAGTTTGGCAATGGCACAAGAAGCGGAACTTTGCCTCGGCGCGGGCTTTGGCGATTGCAGCGCGTATACCACTGCGAACCAGGTTATCGGCAATTGGAAGGTGACGGTGGGTGACGTGAGTTTCTCGCCTAACGCCTATGACGGCCTGAATGACACCGTGCTGTCGGTGACATGCAACAAGAACTGCGACGCTAACAACCTGTACGTATACGTTACCGATGTGGGTTTCACGAGCCCCCCGTCGGGATTCACCCTTGGGTACTCGCTCACGTCGCAGGTCGGCGGAGGCACGACAACGGAGTGGGGGTATGCTAACGATAGCAATGCCGACTATGACGTTTCCGGCTCGGTCGTCGGACCGATTACACTGGCCAAGGTCTCCGCGAACACTGCTGTCGGGGCAGGTGGTCCACTCAACGGCGGACCGTACTCGCTGACGCTGGCGGCCGAGTTTGATACGAAGGCCAGTGGCCCGGTCGAATACGGCACCGCTGGGAGCATAGTTGCTAACACGCCCGAACCGACTTCGATTGTGCTCTTCGGCACGATCCTGTCGCTGGGTGGGTTTGCTTTCCGCCGTAAGCTGAAGAAGAATTCGTAATCGGCTTCGGCTTCACGTAGAAGCGAGCACGAGTCTATGCGGTACTTGACCTGCTAACCCGGGTTGTGCGACCGAAGTAAAGTAAGGAAGATGCGGCGGCGGCCAGAAATGGCCGCCGCTTGTTTTTTGCCCGGAGGTTTGGGAAGCCATCCAGGATCGTGAACTACGAGGCCGCGTGAGAGCGGCCCGCGCCATCCCACATCTTTCCGTGCCGTTTGTAACTCCGCAGCGGACGTGAATCGTTTATAGTGGTTGGAAACGTGCTAAATCGCGATTCAATGGGTATAGCTACAGACGCTGGGTTCCCCGCCGAACCGGCGCTCCAATCGGAGAATTCAGACCTGCGCCGGACGGAGCTGCGGATATGGCTGGCCATAGGTGTTATTACAGCACTGGTTATCGCGATTTACGCGGGTGCGTTTGGGGCTCTCGCCCGTGACTGGTGGACCGATAATCAGGGCGCCTCTTACGGAATGCTGATCCCGCCTCTGGCGATTTATATTGCCTGGATCGGACGTGAGCGAACCTTTTCCATCCCAGCAAGGCCGGATGCCCGCGGACTCGGTGTCATTTTCCTGTCGTGCCTGATGTTCTTAGTCGGCAAATTGGGTGCCGAGTATTTCATCACGCGCTTGTCACTCGTGATCCTGCTGGGCGGTCTCGCTCTGACTTTCTGGGGTTGGGCGCGTTCGCGTACTCTCGGCTTCCCATTCCTCCTCCTGCTGACCATGATCCCGCTGCCCATGCTGGTTTACTCGAGAATCACGTTGCCGTTGCAGCTGTTCTCCTCCGAAGCGTCCACTGCCATCGTCCAATTCCTGGGCGGATCGATTTACCGGGATGGCAACGTTTTGTACCTTCCGCACACGACATTAGGAGTCGCCGAAGCTTGCAGCGGTTTGCACTCACTGGAATCGCTGATTGTGGCTGCGCTGCTGCTGGGCTTCACCATGTGCACGCGCATGATTTCCCGTGTTCTGCTGGTGCTTCTCGCGGCGCCGATGGCCATCGCGGTGAATGTCGCCCGAGTGACCGGCACGGTGTTCCTGGCCGACATCAACACCGACTATGCCGAGGGCTTCTATCACGCTTTCGCCGGCTGGTTCGTATTTCTGATTGGCTTTGGATGCACGTACGTGGTAGCGGTGATTCTCCATCGCTGGCTGGACGGTCCATCGAAGCAGGAGGCTGCTCAATGAACCGGACCGCAGTCCTGACTGTCGGGACAGTCCTGATACTATCCGGAACGCTCACGGCGTCACTGGTGGTAGGCAACCGTAACCCCTCGGCGCTGGCCCGGCCTTTGGATCAGATTCCGATGCAGCTCGGCGCGTGGAAGGGCACTCCCGAGCCGGAGCCGCAGGGCCGCATTCTGGAGCTGCTGCAGTCCACGTCCACGCTTTCGCGAAGTTACAGCAGGAACGGGCGCACATTAGATCTGTTTATCGCCTATTACGCAATCCAGCGCGCGGGCGAAAGCATGCATACCCCGAAGAATTGCCTTCCCGGCGCCGGCTGGGAGATTTCGAAGTACGACAGTGCCGATATTCCGCTGGACGGTCATTCCGAAAAGATAAACAAGTTCACCATTCAGAGCGGTGACGCGCGGGCTATGGTCTTCTATTGGTATCAGACCAAGGATCGGATCATAGCCAACGAGTACAAAGGGAAGGGATTGATGCTGTGGGATGCCATCACCAGGGGCCGCTCCGACGGTTCCGTGGTCAAGATTACCGTGGCAGACCGGCCCGGCGCGGCAGAGGATACCATCGAGTTTGCCGGTCTGGTCATAGCTCAGATGCGCGCGGCTTTCGGCCAATAGCAAACCAGGACTGAGCGCGCGAAAAAGGAGGGAGGCCGATTCGGCGAACCCTAGTGCGGCTGTATCGCGCGGTCGAACTCGTTTCCGTCTTCCGTGCCCTCAATCAGGCGGTAATCGCGAAGACAGCAACCGAGACCAAAGTCCCGCGCGCCGCTCCCAACGCTGATTCGAATTACTTCAACCGTTCCCTCCAGCCTGACGTGCCCGGAGCCGCCCGGAGCCGCATCCGGCAACACCAGAACGCACCGCAAACGTGCGCCTGGCTCGAAGGGCCGGTCAGTGACACAATAAAAACCGTCGCGGCTGATGTCGACGGTTTCGGTCTCCGTGGGAGGCGCGTCCTCGGAAGAATACAGGCGAACAGGCAGATGCAACTTGACTCGGGGAAACTTGCGGCGATCTACTGTCACGCCTATACCTCCCCTCCTTTCGGAAGAAGTCCCAAAACTTGGATAATAGGTCATTACATTTGCCTGCGCTACACCCTACTCCACTGATTGCACAGGCCTTGCCAAGTAGTCTGCGACGCCTGTTGCAATTGTGTATCCTGACGTTGTCACTCTTTTGTCGACGCCAGGACGGAATCTCACACTACACGCTGTGGGCCAATCGTCGAAACGGTCCGCGTCTTGCAACATCATAATGCGACCGAACAACAGCGAATGCCCCCGGCCGAGGCTGGGCCAACTCCACAGGGACCCTGTGCGTACCGGTCAGCAACGGCGGCGGAGCGCCGCGAACATTGAAGGATTGTGAATGAAACGCGTCTTCGGAGCTATTGGAATTCTCGCCACTTCCGGCTTGTTTCTCGTATCCTGCTCAAAATCGCCGAAGGACCAGGAAGCCAAATTCCTGGCGATCGGAAAAACACACCTGCAGGAGAAGGACTACGGACGGGCGATCCTGGATTTTCGGAATGCCATGGAGAGCGTGCCGGAAGACGCCGAACCGCTCTATCAGCTCGGCCTGACGTACCTGGCGAACGGCGATGTTACACCAGCTTATGCATGTTTTCACAAGGCAATCGAGCTGAATCCGAAACACCAGGGCGCACAGATGAAGATAGCCGAACTTATGGCCGAGCATGGAGACAGAAAGTCTGTGGAAGAGGCCGCTAAACGTGCATCGGTCCTGGTCGCCGAGGGCGCGAACGCCGAAGCCTTCGATACACTTGCCATGGCCGATTACCGCCTCGGCAATCGAGAGGACGCGGAGAAGGTGCTGAATCAGGCTCTCGATAAGTTTCCCAACAGCCTGTATTCGTCGGTGGCCCTGGCCAAGGTGCACGTCGCCAGAAACGACCTCAAGGGGGCGGAACAGATCCTGCAACAGGCGGTCTCGAACGATTCCAGGTCGCCCCACCCCCACGTCGCCCTGGGTGCACTCTATGTCGCGCAACAACGGATCCCGGAAGCCGAGCGGCAGTTCCAGGCAGCCCTGGGTATCGATCCCAGCAACGGGCCGGCACTGCTGAACCTGGGGACCATCGAACTTCAGGCCGGGCACATGGATGAGGCGGATCGCATATTCCGCAGGCTGTCCGCCCTGCCCGACAGCCAGTACAAGCCGGCGCATGCGCTTTTCCTGTTCAACACCGGCAAACGCGATGCCGCTCTGGCTGAATTAGAGAAGATATCCGCGGCCGACCCATCGGACCGCGAGGCAGAGACGCGGGTGGTCGCCGCCTACCTGGCAGCGAACCGGCCCGCCGACGCCGAGCGAGTCTTGAATGCAAACCTGAAAGTGAATCCCGAAGATGCGGATGCCTTGCTGCTCCGCAGCCGGTTTTACCTGCAAACCGGAAAGACCGATGCGGCCCAGGCCGATTTGAATCAAGCCATCAGTTACCGGCACGAATCGCCCGAACCTCACTACCTGCTGGCGCGGGTGTATGAGACAAAAAGGAACATTCCCAAAGCGCAGCACGAGTTTGGCGAGGCCCTGCATTTGAGCCCGAGGTACGTACCGGCACGCGTGGCGCTTGCACAATTGCTGATGAGGACCAACCAGGCGCAGTCAGCTCTCAACTTGTTGAACGATTGTCCCCAGGATCAGCGGCGCCTGCAGGTGATCGTGATCCAGCGGGCCTGGGCGCTGCTGGACACCGGCGGGATCGATGCCGCCCGCATAACCATCGATCCGGTGCTTGCGGTCAGCCGAGTCCCCGAAGCGCTGCTTGTGGATGGCACCATCCGTTTTGCCTCGAAGGACTACGCCGGCGCACGAAGCTCCGCCGAAGAGGTGCTGCGGACCAAACCGGACGACCTGCGCGCGCTTAACCTTCTGTTCCGCACCTATCTGTCCCAGAAGCAGATTCCGGCCGGAATTCAGGCGCTGCGGGAATGGGCCAACCGATCCCCCGGATCGGCTCCGGTGCAGAGTCTGCTCGGCGATATGTTGCTCGCAGCCCAGTTGCGGGACCAGGCGCGGGCTGCCTTTGCGGCGGCCATCGCGGACGATCCGAATTATCACCCCGCGCTCCTGACGGTGGCCGAGATGGATATCTCCGACGGCAAAGTCGACCGTGCGCGCCCGGTGCTGGACCGCCTGTCGGCGCAGCGCGACGTTACCGCGACCCTGATGCTGGCCGATCTGGAATTACGTTTCGGCAGCCAGGACACCGCCATTGCGTATTTTCGCAAGGCGGTCGACGCAGACCCGACCAAC
>JBEKPZ010000444.1:0-5472 GCA_049520215.1 Bryobacteraceae bacterium
TACTGGTTGATGTAGCTCGACCCGTAGCCATCGCCCACGTAGATATCGCCGTTCGGCGCGATGGCCAGGTTGGTCGGGCTGTACTTGGTGGCCGGCTTGCCGTCCGCATCCAGCTTGTAGAACTCGGACTCCTTGGGATAGCCCAGCGTAAAGACTTCCTCGCCGTCGAGCGTGGTCTTCACCACGACGGCGCGCTTGGTGTCGCACAGGTACAGAAACTCCGTGCTGCCCTCCTGGCGGATATGCAGGCCGTGCGCGCCGCCCTGGAACTCCTTGCCCCACGACTTGATGAACTTGCCCCCGTGGTCGAAGACCACCATGGAATCGTGGCTCTCGCTGGCATCGTTGACCGTGTGGTGTACGTAGATGCGCGCCTGCGAATCCTCGCATACGCCGTGCGTATTGCCGTACTTGATGTTGGCCGGCAACTCGCCCCAGTCGTGCGTGACCTCATATTTGTGGTCGCCCTCGCCCAGGATCGGCTTGGCGCTCCCGGACTTGTTCTGCGCGCCCTGCTGCGCTATTTTACCAGAATATGTTTTCATGGTGATTGTGACTGTCTCCACCTTCAGCTTTCCCACCACTATTCTGTTCGGCGCGGGCGCGGTCGAGCGCCTCCCCGAGGAGTTGCGCAAGCGCGGCATGTCCCGTCCGCTGCTGGTCACTGATGCGGGCCTGGCGCGCACCGCCGTCTTCGAGCGGGTCGCCAGCCTGGTGCCCGGCGCGGTGGTCTTCTCCGCGGTGGAACCCAACCCCACCGAGCGCAACGTGCTCGACGGCCTGGCCATCTACCAGCAGAACCGCTGCAACGGAATTATTGGCGTGGGAGGCGGATCGCCGCTCGATGCTGCCAAAGCCATCCGGCTGAAAGTCACTCACGAGCTGCCGCTGGCGGAGTACGACGATTTGCTTGACGGCGCCGATCGCATCTCGGCCAACGTGCCGCCCTACATCGCCGTCGCCACCACCTCGGGAACTGGCAGCGAAGTGTCGCGCTCCACCGTGATCACCATCACCGCCACCAATCGCAAGACTGTGGTCTTCAGCCCGCACCTGATTCCGGTGCTGGCTATCGCCGATCCGGAGCTGACGCTCGCTCTGCCGCCGCAGCTTACCGCGGGCACCGGCATGGATGCCTTTACACATAATGTGGAGGCATACATTTCCAAGGGCTACCAACCCATCTGCGATGCCATCGCGTTCTCGGGCGCGCGCATGGTTTGGGAGAGCCTGCCGCGCGTTATGGCCGATCCGCGCGACCTGGAAGCGCGCTCTCAAATGATGATGGCTTCCATGATGGGCGCCATCGCATTTCAGAAAGGACTGGGCGCCACGCACTCGCTGGCGCACCCGCTGTCGTCGGATTGCGGCATGCATCATGGCACGGCCAACGCGGTGATGCTGCCCTTCGTGCTGGAGTTCAACCGCCCGGCCGTCGCGGGGCGGCTCGCCGAGTTGGCCGCGCAGTTCGGCGGCGGCGACATCGTCGCCGAAGTGCGCGAACTGAACCGGCGCGTAGGCATCGCCTCACGCCTCCGCGATTATGGTGTCGCGGAAGCCGCGCTGCCGGCCCTGGCCGATAAGGCCATCCAGGACGGCTGCCATCAGCTCAACCCGCGGCCCTCGACACGCGAGGATTTACTGGCACTCTACCGCGCCGCGTTGTGATCCTCCTTGTGGGGCAGGCCCGTGGCTGCGGCGGCCTCTCAGGCCGCCTCGAGCGCTTTCCTTGCCTACGCCCGCCGCCGAAACCCGCTACACTAGCAGTGTCAGATGCAAGTCTTGCAAGCGGGACAACATAAGCTCATCTTCCTTGAATTGGAGCCGGAGCTGGTGGCTAATATCGCCAAGCAGGCCGGCTTCGATATCAAGCTGAAGGACTCGCAGCGCAGTATCACTCTGGATCTCACGGCAGCGGGACGTCAAGCGCCCCTGCTGCTATTCGATGCCGCCGATCCCGCCAACCTCGGCTGGTTTTCGCGCTGCCAGTTCTACATTGACGGCCGCAGCGGCGGAGTCATGCAGACGCCTATCAGCCTGGCCAACAAGCGCGACCGGGGCGGCAAGGCGCAGCCCAACTCCGTGCGCGTGAACATCGCCAAAGAACTGCCGGCCAGCTTCCGGCTGCCGGGCAAGCAGCCGCTCACCGAGCAAGTCCTGTATGCGCTGCTATTCAACTTCCTGAACGCGCTGATGAAGACCGGCGTGGCGGTGTGCGGCGGAACCGCGGTGCAGGCGCTGGCCGGGCGCACCGAAGGCATCGGGCCGCGCAACTAAGCGTCACTTCTGCAGCGTAAAGTGCACTTCGATCTCCGTGGCCACTTCCACCGGATCGCCGTTCAAAGAGGTCGGGCGAAAGATCCACTGCCGCACTGCCGCAAGCGCCGCTGGAATCAGCAAGGGATGCCCGCTGACGGCCCGCAAGTTGAGGATCGTGCCGTCGCGTGAGATGACCGCCTCCAGCCGCACGGTCCCCTCGATACGCGCCTGCCTCGCCAGCGGCGGGTAAACGGGCCGCGGTCCAGAAATGAGCTTGCTCTCCTCCACGAGTCCTCCCAGCCGTATGCGCTTTGGCGGTGCGGGCGGCGCGGCCGGCCTCACAACTGGTGCGGGCGCCAGAGGCTGAGCGGAGCCCGCGCTCAACAGGCCGTCGATTACGGCATTGCCGGATCCAGTCGAATTCCCAAAGCCTCCCGGCACACCTACGGCGTCGCCCGCGGCGGGCATGAAATCGGGATCCTCGATGATCGCAGCCTTCTGCGGAATCGCCGTCGGCAGCACTAACCCTTTCGGCGTGAGCTGGGGTGGGACCACGCTTCTCTGCTTCGCCTGCGCCGGCGCCGGCTGGTGCGGCAACGCCCGCGGCGGCTCCGGCAATGAAACCCAAGAGAGACGGTGCGGCAGCGCGTCGGTACCCGCCAATGGAATCAGGATAGCCAAGCCGATCATCGCCATCTGGCCGAGGAACGAAGCTACCACCGTCCACGGCTTCTGGGTACGTTCAGAGACACCAATAGCGTCGAACATTTCAGCCTCCATTTGACTTATCTGGTTTCTAGCTTGTCTGATTGATTCGACACCTGCGGCAGTGACTAAGTTCCTTTGTGGGGCAGGCTCTATCAGCTCGCTGCGGCCTCAGGCCGCCCGGCCCGCACTTATGGAATGTTCACGCGGCCTTAACGACTTCTTTACGCGGCGTGCCCTACGCTGGTGCGATGAACAGCGCTCGAGTGCTTATTGTGGATGACGAACCCCAGATCCGGCGGGTCATGCGGGCGACTCTGAGCGGCGCAGGCTACGCGGTGGCCGACGCGCGCAGCGGTGAAGAGGCCCTGGAAAAGCTGCGCGACGAACGTTTCGATCTCGTTTTGCTGGACGTCAACCTGCCCGGCATCAGCGGGATCGAAACCTGCCGCAAAATCCGCGCGCAATCCGATGTGCTGGTGCTGATGTTGACTGTCCGCAATGCCAACCAGGACGCCGTGGAGGCCCTGGACGCTGGCGCCGACGACTACATCACCAAGCCTTGCAGTATGGACGTACTGCTAGCGCGCATCCGGGCCAATTTACGGCGATTCACCCCCCCGGTGGAGCCTGGGACCGGCATCATCCGGTTCGGCAACGTCGAGATTCGCGTGCCGGCGCGGCGCGTGCTGGTGGACGCCAAGGAAGTCCGGCTGACGCCCAAGGAATTCGACCTGCTGCGGTTTCTGATCTCCAACGACGACGTCGCCCTGCCACACGAGCGAATCCTGCAAGCCGTATGGGGACCCGACTACGGTAGCGAGGTGCAGTACCTGCGCGTGTTCATCAAACAGTTGCGCAAGAAGCTCGAACCCGATCCAGGGAATCCGCGGTACATCCTGACGGAACCGTGGTTGGGTTATCGCTTTCGCATGTCGGAGGCAGGGACGGGCGCCGCGCTTAGCGAATGAATCCGAGCTTCTTCAAGGTGTCCACCGGCTCAGGTTCATCGAACTGCGTGAGCGCCATCTTCTCCCGCCCATTCACCAGCGCCACTCCGGCCGGTGCGCTGACAAACGGAAATATCTTCTTCAACTGCGGCAGGTCGTTGGAGAGCACTGCGTTCAAATGCGTGTCGTCGAGGAAGCCCTGCGCGAACTGCGGCACGTTGATGGGCACGGCCACGATGCGCGTATCGCCCCAGTTCAGCTTCGACATCCGTTTGGCGGCGTCCAGGCAATGCAGGCACTCGGGGTCGAAATAGAAGATCAGAATCTGCCCTTCCTGCAGCGAATAAGGTTTGCCGTTCACCGTCACCGTGTCGGGCGCCTTGGTGCCCGTCTGGCGCATGGCGGCTACGCCGTACGAGCCGGCTGCGAACAGCGTGACCGCGCCCAGAATCAGCATGGCGTAGCGCACGCTTTGCGCGCGCCTGGCCCACACCCCCGCCGCCACCGCCAGCGCCAGCATAATGCCGTCGCCGATGAAGAAGCCAGGACCCACGGCGCGCTTCACCCACGGAAAGCAACTGCACTCAGCGCCGCGCAGCGCGGTGTAATTGATACCGATGAAGATCATGAACGCGATCAGCAGCGCGCCGCCCAGCCACGCGCCCCAGCGCCGGAGGCGCGGCGCCAGCAGCAGCAGCGCGGTGAAGGTCTCGGCGATGCCGAAGCCGATGGCCCCTGCCAGGCTCAGCGATTGGGGAACGCGCGCCTGCGCCATGCGCACGGCCGCGCCGGGAGCGTCGGTCAGCTTCCAAAGGCCCGAGACCAGAAACACCAGCGCCAGCAAAATCGCGCTCACCCAACTCAGCGTGGTCTTCCAACTGGTACCTTGGTCCATGGCCTCCATTTTAACGAAATGATCGCCGCACTGCTATTTCTGTTGGCCGCGTTCGCGCGCGCGGATCTGGTTGACGAGACCTTCGAGATCCCCGCGAGCGACTGGCGCTACGTGCCCCGCCCGCTAACCGAAGAGCCGGCCATGGTGGATTGCGCCTTTCAATCCAATCAGCCAGATGCCCAGGTCCGGCTGGTGCTGGTCCGCCACGCCGATTTAAACGCCTGGCGCACGGGCCGCGACCACGACGAGATCGCCGCCACGCCGGCCGGTCCGCGCGGTACGCTGCGCACGTCGGTGCACGATGCAGACACCTATGTCGCCATCGAGAACCGCGCGCCGCAACCGGTGCGGGTGCGCCTGCGCGTATTCCTGGAACAGCCGCGGGTGCGCTACCTTTCGCGCGGCCGCCAACTGGCCGTGATCGTCATCAGCTTCGGAGTCTTCTTCGCCATCGTGAGCTTCTCGGCGCGGAAACTGCTGCATGCGGTCAGGAAATGAAACCACGGGCGGTTCGGTCCACAGACTAAAGTCTGTGCCACCTGTGGCACAGCGCGGCTTCGCCGCAAATGACTGATGGGGTGGTAGGGGCGTCCTCGTTTGGTGTATCGTGTCGTTGAAAGACCAATTCCATCGACACAGGAGAACGCCCATGCAACAGTTTAT
>JBEKPZ010000445.1:0-5158 GCA_049520215.1 Bryobacteraceae bacterium
TCCGGCTTCCCGGTTCTCAAAGTATACAACTAAGGCATCTGGATTTCGGGTAGTGTATCAGTTTGAAACTGATACACTACCGGACTTCGCGAACCATACGCGCCCCTGGGCCCGGTGTAAGTTCCAAACCGGTACAGAGAACGCGCCGCGCGCACCGCCCATCCGCACGCCGGCGGTCGCGGCGACGGACACCGGGCGGCTGGCGGTGGGCGTGAAGGCGGGGAGCGGGCGACGATTAACCGGCCGGCAAGAACCCGTTGTCCGCTTCGGTTGCGGCTTTCTTAGGTCGAAGAAGTCTGCCGTCCTGCTTAAGCGGAGCGGGATGTCCGGATCCAGCGTCGAGCATTGCGTTCGCCTCAAAGATTTTGTGCACTGGTGCGTGAGGTGGGGTTAAACTGTGCATATTGACTCACCAGAGTTCCCCTGCACCCTGCAGTGGGTATGGGCCGAAAACTGGTTGATTCCCAACGGTTTAACAGCGATTTGGTGGCGATGCTCAGGCCCCGACTTAATGGAAAGACTCGTGCATATTCGGGTCCGCAATGGCGCTGGCGCCAGACGCGGATGCTAGATTGTCACAGGCTACGGGAACTGAGAGAAAGTGCCGCTACCGCGAGTCTGCGCTCACGATGCCTGCTGGACGAGTCCGCAAGATTGCGTGCCGTCACCGGGCTTAGCTCGGAGACGGTCTTGGAATTGATCAGTCGAACTCTGGAGGCCAGGAAAAGGGCCTGCGCCGCCTTAGTCAACCATGCCAGGTTACACGGCTGCGCGTCCGCGGATTGCAATTGGCCTGCGCCGGCCTGCCATGCGTGCAAAAGGGAGGAACCCATGTCCGAAGAGAAGCGCGAGCTCTTGGAGAAATTGAAATTCGAATTGGCCTTCGTTGAGGATGGCGGATACGGTCGCTCGGTTCGCGCGCCACATAAACCCACATCCGCTTTCCAGGACTCGCTGACCTGCCTGAATTTCGGCGACCCATCACGTCCTCATCCGTGCGCTGAGTGCATCCTCATGCAATACGTCCCGGAGTCCCGCAGGCACGAAGACGTCCCTTGTCACCATATTCCGCTCGATCAGGAGCACAGAACTATGGCTACTCTGGAGGGAGCCGAGGCCGACGAGGCACTCAAGCGCTGGCTGCGGGACGAAATCAGTAGGCTTGAGGGAGAGCTCGCTGTTAAGTACTGATGGGAGTCTCGCGCTGAGCACGTGCCGGATCTTGTGCGGCTCAAGCAGCAGGAAGCCCGGCAGCGCTTGCCGCCCGGCCGTAAGCAGCCCGTAGATTGGTGGTGCGCGAGCGCGCCATCGGTACGCCGGCGTGGACACCCTCCGCCGACCGGCCCAGTGCAAACCATCGACGCGGCGCCCTCCTGCCCGTCGCGCATCCCCATCCGCCCGCCGGCGGTCGCGGCGACGGACCGCGGGCGGCGGGACTGGCGGCTGGCGTCAGGCGACGCGAAGCGCGCGAAAAGCATCGGGGTGCGCACCGGGCACCGGTCTTCGCTCTGGCCTGGGCAGGCCTACCAGCGGACGCTCCAAGGCCATTTCATCCTGCTCGCCTGCTGCATGCAGGAGCAAAAGAAATCAATCCTCACGGCATAAGCTCCCATTCGATGACAATCGCCGTCAGTTTGGAGCTCTTACTGTGCAGGCTTAATCGTTTCCATCCGTTTTGAGCGGAGGGCGATTCAATAATGCTAACTTCGGACGCGCGTTTCAGATCAGCTTTATACACGTTCTCCCGCCCACCATTTTCGCTGTTTGGCCCCTCGCTCGGTCTGGCTGTTGGTGAAAAGATCGTGATCTCCTTGCCGCCCAGCCTGGCAGGCCACGCGGCTACTCTGACGGGTACGCCGGGCAGTTCACCGACAATATTGCCCGACGAAGCTCGCTTCGCATCGATATCCAGTAGTCCGTCCGCCGGCAAAGAGCCAACCCAGATAATCTTCCCGTTCCTATGTAAGTTGGCGATAGCTGTCTTAGCTGCTGGAATCAGCTTCACAGCCGGCTGGTTCACCGGGCCTAGCTCCAGGTTTGGGACCGCCTGGGCGGGGAGCCCTTGAGCCGGGCTGGCGACCGGCGCGGGCGGGGATGCGGCCGGACCTCCATTCGAGGTTAATTCAGTGCTTCGCTTTTGCTGTGCTGCCACAGCTTGAGTGGCGGCAAGCATGCGTCGCGCCTCACCTGCGTAACCACTATTTGGAAACTCATCCACAAAAGCCTGCACCGCCGTCGGATCACGCGATTGTTTCGCAGCTGACCAGGCCGTTTGCTCTGTCCGCAAAGACTCCAGTCGATGCCGCGCATCGCTTCCGTGCGCGCCATTCGGATGCTGGGCTAAGAAGGATTCGAACGCATTGATGTCTCCAGAATTGCTAACTATCTTCCAAGCCTTGGCCTCGGCGTCAATCTGACTGAGCCTTTGATTGGCCTCAGGCACATGCTCTGCCTGAGGATAGTGAGCAACGTATGCCCGAAGGGCATCGGGGTCAAGACTATTCCTGACTCTCGTCCACGCATTTGCCTCAGCGCTTCTAAGTTCCTTGATTCGTGCGGCAGTTAACCCGGCATATGGGCCCTTCGGAAAACGCCTGAGGAAGGACTCAAGAGTCTGTTCGTCGTTCGTGTCTTTGATAGAATCCCAGGCCTCCTTCTCACTCATGGTTTCGGCAATTATCTTGCGAGCTTCAGTGGAGAACCGGCTGGACGTGTGACGACTCACAAAGGCTTGGATCTTCTGTGGGTCCCCCGAGGCTTTGGTTGCTGTCCATTCGCCCGCTTCCAGCCGGAGCGCCTCGAGACGGTGCCGCGCGGCTTCCAAGTGCTTAGACTGGGGGAAATTCGCCAAAAAGGACTCGAGTGCCCTATCATCATTGGTATCCTTGATCTTTTCCCATGCAGCTTCGGCTCCGCCCTCCTCCGGTTTGATGACGGCTACAACCCGTCGGATCTCGGGTTTAAGCTTCGGCAACGGGCTTGGCGTAAGGCGCAGAAGGTAGATGACCGGAGGACCCGAGAGGACCAGAAGACCTCCCACGAGCCATAAAGCTTTGTATCGCCAGGTTGCCGGGGTTCGAGTCTTGCCCTGCCCGGCGTGCTCAACAACAGGAACCCCCGGTGGATCGTGCAGCGGTACCGACGCGGCTAGAGTCATGGGGGGGGGCTTCGGTGGCTCTGCCGCCACCGTCGCTTCGGCGGGTTGACGGGCCTCAATGGCGACGAGCAATTCGGTTGCAGCAGGCCGGTTGGGAGTGTCAGGAAAGGAGGCTAAGAACGACTTGACGGCCGCGGCCTCGTTTGCATGCTGGGCTTCAATCCAGGCTTTGTCATGCCTGTCGACTAGCGTCAACCGGAGGCGCGCCGCGTCCGTGAACTTTCCGCCTGGGTACTTGGCCAGGTGTGCCACCAGCCCTGCCGCGTCATATGCTCTATTGAGCAAGCCCCAACCTCGTTCCTCTTCCTCGATCTGCGATACCATTCGTCGTGCGCCGGGGCTCTGGGCGGCATCGGGATACCGTTCAAGGAAGGCGCCGATCACCCCAGCGTCAAGGCTCTCTGCAGCGCTAGTCCATGCTTTCCGTTCCGCTTCGAGTTGTGCCCAGCGCTGTTCCGCCGAGGCTGTGAACTTGCTGTTTGGATACCTCCCGAGAAAGGCAGCCAGGGCCGCTTGATCCTTCGACTCCCGAATCGCAAGCCATGCGTCCCCTGCTTCCACTTCCGATAGGATCCTTCGTGCGTCCGATGCGTAGGGGCTCGCGCCATATCGCTCCAGAAAGCCGCGGAGAGAAGGCGCATCACGAGTCTCACTCGCCTCCCTCCAGGTGCGCTCGCACTCGCGCACCCAAGTGAGTCTCTCTCGAGCCGCACTCGAGGATTGCCCGTCAGGAAACTCAGCCAGAAATCGCTCCATCATTGTAGCTCCGAAAGACTCGGCGATCGCGCTCCACGATTCATTTTCCAGGTCGGCAAGGAGTCGAACGGCCGTGGCGGCACTGGCAGAGCTGGGAAAAGTTGCCAAGAACTCGCGAACTTTCGCAGGTTCTCTGCCGATACAGGCGACGGCCCATACCCTCCGCTCCCGCTCCAGTCTCTCCGCAAGGTTCGCGGCTGCGGCGGCGTACCGCCCACTGGGGTATTGCGCAAGATATCTCTGCACCGCCTCTATTTCGGCCGATGACTTCGCCGATTGCCAAGAGTCCTGCTCTCTCTGCCACGCCAGTTGCCAATCCTTCTCTGAAATTGAAACCATCGGCATGGGAATGGAAAGAGCATCTGCGAGCGCCCTGACAAGGTCCGTGCAGGTGGCGTACCTGTCGTCGGGTTGCTTAGCCAATGCCCGGTTCAGAGCCAAGCCGACTGCCGGCGGAAAATCCGGCGCAAGTTGGCCGAACTCCCGCGGGGGATCGAACAGGATCGCTACCAGGAGGGCCTCCTGCGAAGGGGCATCAAACGGCTTTTGGCCGGTGAGCAATTCGTATGCAACCACTCCAAGTGAGAACTGATCGCCCCGGCCATCGACGGACAGCCCCCGCAGGTGCTCGGGAGGCATGTAGTGCGGTGTGCCCAGGAGCATGCCCGAAGCCGTCATGCCGGTCACCGTCCTGATTTTCGCAATGCCGAAGTCTGTCAGCTTGGCCAGACCATCGCGCCGCACCATGATATTCACGGGTTTCACGTCGCGGTGGTAGACAGCAAGCTGATGCGCATAATCGAGCGCACTGGCCGTGTCACGAAGGATTCGTAGTACGTCGAAAACAGTGGATCTCCCGCGGGACGCGACGATGTCCTTGCCCGTCTGGCCATCGATGAATTCCATCACGATATATGCCAGACTGCCTTCGTCGGCGAAGTCGTAGATTGTAACGATGTTGGGATGTGACAGTCCGGCTGCGGCCTGCGCTTCCACGCGGAACCGATCTAAGAGAGCGTGGTGTTCGGACGGCTCCGCTATGAGATCCAGCCGCATTGTTTTTACGGCGACCACGCGATGGAGCTTTGGGTCAAAAGCGCGGAAGACCCTGCCCATACCCCCGCGACCCAGCTCTCCCTGGATTTGATACCTTCCGATTGTGTCGTCTGCGCTCACCGTTTCAGCCGCCGCTGTTTCAGCTTGACAACTTTGGTATTATATCCTACACTTCATGTTCGACCTAAG
>JBEKPZ010000446.1:0-5114 GCA_049520215.1 Bryobacteraceae bacterium
ACCAGCGGAGGAAAAGGCACGGAATACCGCCTTCCCAAATGCGGCAATGTTTTCTCAAACCATAGCTATTTTCCACGGCGATGTAATGCCGAATTGGCCCCGCCCGCCAGTCCAGGAAAGAAAGTGGAATTCCCTGCCTTTCCTCCGCTGGTCCTCCGCTGCTCCAGCGGTCGGCCTCGACCACCGGGATGTGGTTACGCCTCCACCAATGTGGTTACGCCTCCATCAAGGATGGTTGGGGCGAAGAACGGGTGCGCGACGCCAAGACGGCTGGCTTCGGTATAGACGATCTCTCCCACCAGTTGCATGCGCTGAGGGAAAACGTCTCCGAGTCTCCGAGCCCGATGATCAACAACTTCCTCGCGCCAAGGCTGTCTCTTGGCGGTGCCAACAGCAGCGTCTCTCCCAGTTCGCCCCGGAACAAACTGGAACTCCGGACACGATCAAGGAGACCCCTCATCCTGTCGTTGGCTTCGACGAGCGAGCCGTGGAGGGTGTTCGCAGGGGAGGAACTGAATAGGCAAATCACCTGAAGGTCGGTGTCGGTTTCAGCCGGGCTTTGCACCAGAATCTGTATGGGGATAGGAGGACGCGAAGGTGGTCTTCCTTCAGTCGAGGTGCGGCTGCCCATGAACAGCCGCGAGATCGGCCGCGGCAGGAGTGCTGCCGCACAGCCCAGCGCCGCGTTTTCGTTATATGATCGTTCATGCGCGACGAACGGCCGGCGAGCACGCTCCACCGGAACGCGTCGATTCACGAAGCCGCCAAGCACTGCGCGCAGGCACCCTCCAGTAAGCCAGCCGGGAGAGCGGCATGGCCGAACTGAACCCGGAGCAGTGGGCCGAAGTCAAACGCCTCTTCATGGGCGCCGTGGAGTTGCGGCCGGAAGAACTCCCGGATTACCTCCAGCGCGAATGCCCGGACCAGGATCTGCGGCGAGAAGTGGCGTCCCTGCTGGATTATTCCGGCGAGCAGCTTGCATCGGCCGACGCGGCGATTGCATCGGCGGCCGCGGCGGCGGCGCAGGAGCGCGATCCCGATGAACGGCTGATCGGCACGCGCCTCGGACCTTACCGAGTGGAGGCCATCGCAGGCCACGGCGGCATGGGCGCGGTCTACCGAGCGTCGCGCGACGATGCCGAGTTTCGCCAGCAGGTAGCCATCAAACTGGTGCGCGTGGCGGCCGCGTCGCCCGACACCTTGCGGCGCTTCCGGCAGGAACGGCAGATCCTGGCCCGGTTGTCGCACCCTAACATCGCCCGTCTGCTGGATGGCGGCTCCACGCCCGAGGGCGTGCCCTACCTGGTGATGGAATTCATCGAGGGCGAGCCTATAACGGCCTGGTGCGAGCGGCATACGCTCGGCGTGGAGGATCGGTTGCGGCTCTTTCTGCGGGTCTGCGAAGCGGTGGAATTCGCGCATCGCGACCTGGTAGTGCACCGCGACTTGAAACCCGCCAACATCCTGGTGAGCAAGGACGGCACGCCCAAGCTGCTTGATTTCGGGATTGCCAAACTGCTGGATCCGAGTGCGGAGCACGAAGCCGCAACGCTGACCGGCTTGGTGATGACGCCCGAATACGCGTCACCGGAGCGGGTGCGCGGCGAACCGGCTTCCACCGCGGCGGACGTCTACTCGCTGGGCCTCATTCTGTATGAGCTGCTGACCGGAAAGAAGGCCCAGCCGATATCCGGCTACACGCCGCACGCCATTGCCAGCGTGGTCTGCCAAACAGAGCCCACCGCCCCCGCGCGGCTGAAGCCGCAACTGGCGGGGGACCTGGACCATATCATTCGCATGGCCATCCGGAAGGAGCCGGAACGGCGTTATGCCTCGGCCGGCCTCCTGGCGCGCGATATTCAGCGGCACCTGGAGGGGCATCCGGTGACGGCGCGCCGGGATACGTTGGCTTATCGGTCGGCCAAGTTTCTGCGCCGCAACAAATTTGCCGTGGCGGCAGGCGCGCTCATTGCCGCCAGCCTAGCCGGCGGACTCGCCCTGGAGTATTGGCTGGGCGCCTTCGCGCGGCCTCCCCGCGTGTCTCAGGTGTCGCAGCTTACTCAAACCGGCCGGGTCGACATACCGAGTGGGGTCGCGACCGACGGCTCGCGAATCTATTTCACTGAGCGGACGGGTGGCCGGTGGTCGCTGGCCCAGGTTTCCGTAAAAGGCGGAACATCGCTGCCGGTACCAGTTACGCCGCCAATTTCTCAGCCAGACATCTTTGATATCTCGCCCGGCCGCTCCAGCCTGCTGGTGGCGGGCGAGCCAGGAGATAGAGACGACAGGCCGCTTTGGATAATTCCCGTGACGGGCGGAGTTGCACGCCGGATTGGCGATGTGCTGGGCCGTGCCGGCACTTGGTCCCGGGATGGGAGGCGCATAGTCTTTGCGCGTGGCTCAGCCTTGTTTCGGGTCAACATCGACGGTACGGATTGCCGCAAGCTGGTAGACATTCGGAACGGAGTATTGGACGCCATCCGCTGGGCGCCCGCATCCGGGCCGGACGTTTTACGCCTATGTATACATGACCATGATTCGAGGGGCGCACTGTGGGAGGTGGCCTCGGACGGCACCGGCCTGCATCCCCTGCTGCGAGGACCAGGGTCCGGCGCGGAATGGGGCAGTGATTACGGGGGAAGCTGGATCCCGCCGGGAAAGTATTACTTTTTTCTTCGGTCCCGGTCCGGTACGGCAAGCCTGTGGGCCATCCGTGAGAACCGGGCCTGGCTGCCGGTATCCGGCCGACGTCCCGTTCAGATCTACTCGACTCCGCTGGAGTTCCTCTCACTGGCTCCGAGCGAGGACGGCAAGCACGTCTTCTTCGCTGGCGGGCAGGAACGTAGGGAATTGGTACGCTACGACGCCAAGCGCGGCCAGTTTATGACGTATCTTTCCGGCGTCCCTGGCCGGTGTATCGATTATTCGCCCGATGAGCGTTGGGTGGCCTACACGATGGCCACCGACGAGACTCTTTGGCGAAGCCGGCCCGACGGCGCGGAGCGGGCGCCGTTGACACCCGCACAGATGCTCGTGGACCAGCCGCGCTGGTCGCCCGACGGAACACGGATCGCCTTCGCCGGGAGTTGGGCAGGCGAACCTGTGAAAGTGTATGTGATTGACGCCAGCGGGTCCGGCGGCAGAGTTCCAGAGTTCGTCACTTCTCCTCCCTTCGGCGATCGCGAACCGAGTTGGTCTCCCGACGGAAACTCGTTGCTGTTCTCCCGCGGCGGGCGCCTGTCTGAGGCGCTGTACGTAGTGGATTGGAAGACCCGGAAGACCGAATTGCTGCCGGGGTCGGAAGGGTTTTCGCGGGCGGCCTGGTCGCCCAATCCGCGCTATATTGCAGCCACAAAGGCAGAAGGAACGCAAATCATGTTATTCGACTTCCGTACGCGGCAGTGGACGCTGCTGGCGACTGGCGTTGGGCTGGGTACTCTCTTCTGGTCGCGCGACGGCAGATACGTCTACTATCAGGATGTGTTTGCAAGTGTCGATCAGCCAGTATTTCGCGTGCGAATCGGCAACCGGAGAACCGAGCGCGTGGTGAGCTCGCGGCAACTCCTGCAATCGAATGTGAGTGGGTATGTGCTCAGCGGCCTGGGGCCCGGCGATGCGCCGATCGCCTCGCTGATCCGCAGCAATTCGGACATTTATGCGCTCGACTTGGATCTGCCGTAGCGCATGCCCACTCGACCGGCTGACATAAGCCTTAAATCTCGCGACGTGCATGGAACCGTGAATGGCGCCCGCTTCGGAGATTCCTCCTGGGTGCAGGAGGCGAGCAGGAGGAAAACGGTCTTGGCGGGTACGCTCCGAACCGGCGAGGGCTTGACCTCTAATGCAGTTATCGAAGGTGACCGAGCGCGTGCGCACGGCGGCGGAGGATTGAGGCGCGTTAGATGCGCAGATGCTGAAGAGGTCCCGGGCTCACGCCTACGGGACCTGTGGCGGGCTTTGCGGCGTCCCTGTGCGAACAGCATCAGGTGCGTGCGCCCCTCCATCGGAAGCGGCGCAGCCGATGAACGGGCTGGCCTTTCTGGCCAGAGATTAACGCCCGTTGCGTCGGCGATACTTCCGGATGCCCGGGTGCGCGGGTTGGGCATAGCACGCATCGCGCCGCCCGATGCCTGCGGCCCGTTCCGCCGCCCGCCACCCGCGTTCCGGTGCCGCGGCCGCCGGCGCGCGGATGGGGGATGCGCGCCAGGCGGAGGGCCTTCCGAGTACCCGGTGAATCCAAGAACGGCGCCGCCGGGCGATACTCCCGGGTGCCCGGTAGGGTGGCATAACCCGCTTCGCGCAGTCCGATGCCGCCGTCCCGCCGCCCCGTCGTTCCGTCGCCGCGACCGCCGGCGCGCGGATGGGGGACGCGCGGCGCGGAAGGCGGATGGCACACCATTTTCCAGAGTGCGCCGTGAATCCGGGGACGTCGGCGCGCGGCCACTTCGCCGGAGGGACGACGCGCAGCCTGCACGCACGTGGCGCGGTTGCGCCGAGACGATCACTTCCGGGTGCGCGGGTAGGGTGCCATGACGCGCTTCGCGCCGGATGGGGATGCGCGGCGGGCGGAGGGCGCCGCATCGATGGTCGGCGTGGCGTTGGAAGCGACACGCGTAATCTGCGCTGCGTAATGCCGAATTCGCCTCCAACTCATTGGACCTTAAGGAGGTAGTAGCGTGAGACCGCTGGAGCAGCGGAGGACCAGCGGAGGAAAAGGCACGGAATACCGCCTTCCCAAATGCGGCAATGTTTTCTTAAACCATAGTTATTTTCCACGGCGGTGTAAATGTCGAATTGGCCTCGCCCGCCAGTCCAGGAAAGAAGTGTTGGCACGTCATAAGATTCAACGAGTTGGGAGGCGAATTCGGCATTACGTCGCGCAGATTACGCGTGTCGCTTCCAGCGCCATCGCCAGGAGTTGCGAAAGTGGAATTCGATGCCTTTCCTCCGCTGGTCCTCCGCTGCTCCAGCGGTCGCACCCGAATTTAGCCCGAATGCTTGAGATTTGACGGACATCTGACAAGCGAGCAGCGTGCGCTGGTGATGTCGGACGCCGGCGTCGCTTCGCTGGTGGCATTCCACGCATTCGGCAAATGGTGCGCCACTCACCAGTC
>JBEKPZ010000447.1:0-5108 GCA_049520215.1 Bryobacteraceae bacterium
AGCAGTAGCGTGACCGCCGCAAAGACCAGCGGATTATGGGCGCTGCCTTCGGCCCACTTGGACAGAATCCGGCTGAACAGGAGACTCAGCAACACTCCGCATGCCAGGCCCCCGATCACATTGCGCGCGGTAGATCCGAACACGATCCACAGCACGTGGCCGCGCGTTGCGCCCAGCGCCATGCGGATGCCAAACTCATTGGTTCGCTGCGCCACGCTGTACGAGACCACACTGAAGAGTCCGGCCGCGGCCAGCGCCAGCGCAACCAGCGAGAACCCGCTGAACAGGGCCGCCACCAGGCGTCCATAGGCATATTCATCCTCGCGTTGAATCCACTGTTCCAGGTCTCGGGTCTGGCCGAATACCTGCTGATCGGGATCGACGGCTTTCACTGCGGCGCGAACGCGATTCAAGACCGACAGCGGTGCGGCACGGGTGCGGACCAGGATCTGGGTCCACACCTGCATGCGCAGCGTAAAAGGGACATAGATGGAGGGTTTGATCGGCTTTCGCAGGCCGTCGTTCCGGGCGTCCGCGACAACGCCGACGATCTGCAGCCAGCTATTGCTGTCCGGCACTGCCGGCGAGAAAGGCAGTTCGGCCTTCAGATCGGGGAGCCGCACTTGTTTCCCGAGAGCATCGCCGTTCGGCCAATACCGCCTTGCCATGCTTTGATTCACGACAGCCAGCCGTGCGCCGCGACCGATCTCAGGCCCGCTCCACAGCCGGCCTTGTAAGAGCGGTATGCGCAGAACCGCGAAGTAGTCGGAGCTGATAAAGTTCGCCCGCAGTTGCTCGCGTTGCGCCGTCGGACTCCCGAAGATCTCGAAGGACTGATCCCAACCGTTCGAGGGCGGTGTGGCGTTTGTCGAAATGCTGGCCGAGATCACTTCCGGCATGGCCGCCACTCGGCCCAGGAGTTGCTCGAAATAGTTGGAGCGGTCTTCCCAACTGACATGCGCGTTCTGATGCACCGGGATGCCGACCGACATGACGTTGTGCGGATCGTAGCCGAGATTGGTCCGAATCAGGCGCACAAAGCCGTTGATCGAGGCCGTGGCGGAGGTGAGCAGCAACAAAGTCAACGCGATCTGACCGGCCACCAGCACGCCATGCATGCGTTTACCGTGCGCGCCCCCGGTGGTGCGGCGCGAACCGGCCTGCATGAGTTGAGCCACCTGCGGGCGGGAGAACTGGATCGCGGGAGCGAGACCGGACAAGACGCCAGTGAGCATCGCCACGGCACTGCTGAATGCGAGCACTGGAAGATTGATACTAATCGCCACTTCATGCGGAAACGAAAACTCCGGCAGCCAACGAATCAGGAGTGGAAGTAAGCGATAGGCCAAGCCGACACCAGCCAGCGCGCCGAGAAGAGACAAGGCCAGGGCCTCTGTCAGAAGCTGGCGGTAAATGCGCCCCCTGCTCGCGCCGATAGCGCTGCGGACGGCCAGCTCATGCTGGCGGGCCGTGCCACGGGCGAGCAGCAGGATGGACACATTGGCGCATCCGATGAAGAGGAGCAGCCCGACCGCGCCGAATATCAGGAAGAGCGATTGACCCAGGTGTTCCACGTATTGGTCATTGATGCCCTTCACGCGCACCCGAAACTTCTTCGGGTAATGACTGGGAGCTTGCTTCGAAAACTGCTCAATCAAGGGCTGCAACTCTGTGTTCGCCGCGGCGCGCGTGACTCCAGGCTTCAGCCGGATAAGCGGGGCGAGGGTAATGCTCGGGTCGCTGGCGATCTTCAGCGGGAGGTAGACATCCGCGTCATTCCAAGTGAAGCGCGACGGCAGGACTCCCACAATCGTATAGTTCTTGTGGACAAGCTGCAGAGTACGTCCGATCACTGAAGGATCTGAGTTGAAATGCCGCTGCCAAAACAGGTAACTGAGAACCACAACCGGCTCCGGGTCCCGCCCCTCCGGAGCGTCCGACGGGATCAAAGTGCGGCCCAGAAGAGCTGGTACGCCGAAATGAATGCCCGCGTTACCCGTGAGTTGAACAGACGGAACATCCTGGGGCAGCTCTTCGTCCGTGGTTGTCAGATTCCAAGTCCCCCAGCTTGCGGCCACGCTCTCGACACATTTTGCCTGCCGCAGCACGGCAAGTTGCGGCCCAGTGACTCCAACCCAGTCGTCGTCTCCACTTTCGTTTATCACCACCAGGTTGATCATGCGGCCGGCGCCCTTGTAGGGGAATGGATTCGCCAATAGACCGTAGATCACGCTGAAAACAGCGGTGGTGGCGCCGATGCCCAAGGCGAGCGAAATGATGGCAGTAAGAGCCAGGCCGGGCTTCTTGCGGAACTCTCGGAAGAAGAACCGAAGATCTTGCGGCATTCCATTTGGACGATCCAGCGCTCGAACCGTTAGGAAACCTTAGCGGCGTTGGGACGGTCAAGGAAATCGTGAGACTCTGCCACCCGGGCAAGCTGGCCCGTTTATTGGATGGCGCGCAGTTCTTCAAACAACGCCCGAAAGGTTTGGACCGCTTCGTGGACCTCGGCGTCCCCAGTGCGCTCCCCAAAGTACGCCTTCGCGAAAGGTCCGAATGGAACCCATGTGGACTGCAACACTCCTTGCATGCGATCTCCGATCTCGCTGGTCGCATGCGCCCGTGTATCGCGCACCATGGCAAGCTGGCCCAGCGCCACGTTCGGCTTGCGCCACGGGCAAGCCACTACGGGGAATCCCTCCATGGCGAAATAGGTGATGGACGGCAGCACCCTCTCATAATGCCAGTCGCAGATGACGATGTCCTTCGGGACCATGCGAATTGCATCTTGGGTGCCGTTCATGCTGGCTTCCCACTTTCCCATGCCGGTGGTGGCTCCATCGAGGAACCGATCGCCCCAGATCCACAGAGTGCGGCCGGATTGAGCCAGATGGTCGTGCAGGGCCTTCACCTCGCCCGCCAACAATTCCGCCTTGTTCCTGCCTTTGCAGCGCTCGCAATCGTCCTCGCCGAGCAAGAAGATTTCGTCCATGCCGGCGTGAAAGGCATCCGCCCCGGTGACCTCCGCCAGTTCGTCGATCAGGTCGAAAACGATCTCATGCACTTTGGGGTGCAGCGGGCAATAACTGCGGCAGTAGATCCCGCTGTTCTGCGGGTACTTGCCGGGCGTTTCATCCAGTTCCGGATGCGCACGCAGTAACCCCGCCGTATTGCCCGCCCAGGACTGGTGCCCCAGGCAGTTGATCTGCGGAATCAGCCGCACGCCAGCCAGGCGGCACGCTGCGGCGATCTTCTTGACGTCCTCCTTCGACAGTGCCTCCGGGTCGATCACTTCGGGCCTGCGCGTGAACTGGTAGCGATAATCGAATTCCATCACCAGCGTGTTCACGTCCTCCTTCGCAAGCCCTTCGCGAATAAAGCGCAGCGCCAAGTCCACCTCGTCCGGCTTGGGCGCCATCACGTGCAAGCCACGCACGGGCAGCGCGGGCGGGGCCGCGTGCAGCCCCAAAGCGACAGTCACGGTCCAGACTGCGCCGGCGGTTCGGATATCGATTTTCATAAATTGAATGTTCCGGCTCCAACTAACCCGCAGTGTAACGCCAGGCGATGGACGGGGCCGGCATGTCCTGCGGCTGGTTCATTCCGCGCCACCCCAGATCATGTCGAGGTGGTCCCGGTCGGCGGTATTGCGGTCATCGGTATAGATCCGCCCCGTGCCTGTCCACTCGGCTGATCCAGGAATTTCCCAGTTGGTCACCAGGAAATTGGTCATATCTGCATCACCCGGTTTGACATCTTTGAGCCAGACGCGTCCAAACACTTTCCGGAAAGATGCCAGCACGTTGCTGGCAAATGCCGACTCGGCCGCACGATCCAGAATCAAGTTGACCGCCGCGCGCTCCGCCACCGCATGGACGTCGCGAAAGAAGTCGGCGGTAAGCAGTTCATCCGGTACCCCCATGCCGCTGTAGGCGTCCAGCAAGGCGAAGCCGTATCGCATGCCCTGTTGCCGGAATCGCCGGAGGGCATAGCGCGCGGAGAGGGGAAAGAAGCGGATTTTGGCCGGGAGGGGCTGCCGCAGAAACTGCTGCTCCGCGATCGCGCGCACCACCGGATCGACATCCACCGCATCCACCTGCTCGACGAAAGGCAAGGCCGCTGCGTCTCTGGGGAAGGTGAAGCCTGCCGCTCCGATGGCCAGCACGTAGGGGCTGCCGGCGGCGGTTAAGACCCGGCCCGCCTCGCGGACGTATTCAAATGAACTCTGGCCGGTGTCGCGGTAGATTCCAGAAGCCCGTCCCCCGTTCAAGTACATCACTCTTTCCAGCCGTCCCGCGGCGGCCCGCTCCACCACGATGCGAATATTCTGGTGCGCGCTGTCAAAGGAGAACTCCTCGTTGGCCGGCTTGGCCGCCACGCCGATAAAGTGCACCGCAGCGAGAAAGAGAGCGCCCGCGGCGAGAATCTTCCAGCGCCCGGTCCAGCGTGCGGCCATCAGGGCGGAGGCGCCAAACAGCAACCCGCCCACCACGTAAGTCGACCCGCGCACGCCGAGATGCTGAAAAAGAAAGATGGGAGTCACGATTCCCCCGGCGACCGAACCGAGGGTGGAGTAAAAGAGCACCTTACCGGAAGCCTTGCCGGCCTTGCCTTCGGTGTTGGTTAGCTCGGCCAACAGCGGCACCGTCTGCGCCACCAAATACACCGGCACGGCGAACAGCGCCGTCGCCGCCACGCCGATCCCCAGCGCCAGGCTCAACCCGGCATCCAGGAGCTTCCCCAGGAGAATAGCTTCAGCGGGAAATGAAAGCGCCACATAGATGGCGCCGCTCAGCAGCAGATTACGCGTGAGAGCGGCTCGCGTCCGCGAGTTCTCCCACTTGGCGGACAACTGCCCGCCGTGCCAATAGCCGGCGCTCAGAGCGAACAGGACCACGCCGAGCATCACCCCGGTAAGCGTCATGCTCGATCCGGCCACCGGTATCGCCAAACGAATCGCGATGACCTCCACTGCCAGCGTCGAGAAACCTTCTGCGAATGCGACGATCCAGACGATTAGGATTTCGAGGTCGAAGGCGTTCATCTTCCAATCATTGTTTCACGTCCGAATGTTATAGCGATGACTCCGTCTTGGTGGGGCGGTCCCC
>JBEKPZ010000448.1:0-6036 GCA_049520215.1 Bryobacteraceae bacterium
CTCAGCAGCAGAATCCGCGCAGGGTATCTACGGCGGCCCAACCAGTCCACGTCGCCGCGCGGCAGAAACACGCCGGCGTCGAACACCCCGAATTCAGGCGGCAGAACGAAGTCGGGCGGAACCTGGGAGAGCGCCTCGATTGCGAACGTGAAACGATATTGCCGGGAATCGACGCCACTCGCGCCTGGGCTCATTTTCCGCCGGCCTCACCGAGGCGGGTTAGATCCTCGAGAATCGCCTCTCGCTCCCCGGTTGCCGCAGACCCTTGGGACAGTAACCTGGCTACTTGCGCGCGGTAGGCATCCGCCGAAGAATCGAACCTCAACTGGAGTTCCGCCAAGGCTCCGCGGGCCCAGTTCTCGACCAGCCGCCCGTGTGTGGTGAATGCCTGCGAGAGCGGCTCTTCGAGGAGCAGCCGAAGCTTGCCATAGATGCGTTTGCGCGCCAGCGTTCTGGGATACCGAATCCAGGGGCGATCCAAGTTCGCGCTCACCGGTGGAGGATCGAAGCGCGGCATCTCATGAACGGCGCGCAGGAGTTCCTCCTCTGGCGGCGCGTCGTTACTGCCCAACGCCTTGGCGGTCCGCTGTAGCGCCGCCGCCAGCGTGCGGGCGAGTTCCTGGAGGTGTGTGTACACCTGGGTTGCAGAGGCGGCCGTCTTCGCAATGGCGTTCGTGACGGCTGCGCTGCTCCAAGCCTCCAGGAGCGCCTCCGCCGCTTCGTTCAGCGCTTGTGGCGTCCAGCCGCGTATTTCGTCGGAGGCGCCGAGACAGAACACCCTGGCCTGTTCGAGCCTCGCGGCCGCCTCGCGCAGGTCGCGCTCCAGGGCGAGGAGTTCTTCGCCCTTCAGCGCCCGGCCGGTTCCGCCGCCGTTCAGTTTTGCCTTAAGCGCCGCTACCACCGCGTCGCGCAACGCAGCGGTTTTTCTGCGGCTCGACTCTTGCGCGAGCTGTCGATGCCGCTCGTAGAGCGGCGCGATCTCTCCGGAGAACCATTGCTCCAGGAGATGCGCGTGCGAGGCGGCCGTGCTGACCGGGTGTACGCCAATCTCCACACCCAGGTGCGTGCGAAGCTGGCGGGCGGTGTACGCGAGCGCGGACTCGAGATAAGACTTTCACGGGAATGGCCGCTTCATAGAGGCGCAGAATGGTGGAGAGATCCTCGTCGTTGAGAGGACTGCCGGCGGCGATCAGCACCACGCCGAGATCGCATTGCGGCAGATAGGCCAATGTCTCCGCCGCTCCCGCCGTCGCCAGCGAACCCAGGCCGGGCGTGTCCACAAATGCAAGCCCGGTTCGCAAGCGCTCGGAAGGCAAGTCCACCACCAGGCGCACGACACCCTTGCCGTTGGCGGGGTTGTGCATTTCGCTCACAAACTCCGCTAGGCGCTCGATGGGCAGGCGCTCGACCCGGCGATCCGCGAAGGCCACGGTCAGCAAAGCCGGACTGCCGTGAATCAGCCGCGTGGGAACCGCCGTGATGGGGTTCACGCCCACCGGCAAGGCCTTGGTCTGTAGCACGTGGTTCAATAGAGACGACTTTCCCGAACTGACTCTGCCGAACACGGCAATCTCAAACCGATTGGATTCCAGGCGCTCCACAATCATCGAGAGACGGGGACGCAATTCCACCAGTCCGCGATCGGCGACGATGCGATCTGTCAGCCGAAGCAGATCGAGCCCTCCCGCGGCTTGCTGGAGGCGCTCCAGGCGGGCCTGCAGGTCGGCTGCCGGAACATCCGCCAGGGCCGCGCCGAGCCTTTCCAGCAGGCCTTCCAACTCGGCGCAGAGGCCCTGGAGTTGAGGCGCCACACTCTCAGCCAACTCGCCATAGCCGCGCAGATAATGGGGAGCCATCTCCTGGACCGCGACTCGCACGAATGTCAGGGTCACCCGGATGGAGTGGAGAGAGCCGAGGGCGGGTCTCTCGCTGACGATGCTCAAGCCGTCCATAGCGCGCGCGAGTTGATTGCGGAAGCGGGCTATATAGCTGCGAATTAGCTTCGCTTGAGGGGATGAGAGATCCGCAGCGTACTTGGGGAAAATCGATTTCGATTCCGACGCGTTGAGGATGGCCTCGATATCGGACAGGAGCTTGTCGGCATACTGGGCGTTGCTGAAAAGCCGGCGCCGCTGCGCCTCATTCAACGGACTCTCGGTCGCCATTGGGAAGATCCTATGTAGGAGTCATCTGCCCAATGGGCGGTTCAAGGTGAACTCCAACACCTCTAGCCGCTATTATCGCTCAAAAGCCGGCGCGGCTGAACGGGCTGAACGCACTTACAATAAGTCTATGCGGACCTTAAAGTGTGGTGTGGCATGGGCGCTGGTGTTCATGACCGCGCCGATTGCCGTTGCGCAGCCGCCGGAAGAACGGACGCACCAGGCGCTGGAGATGGTCCTGGCCGGCAAGTACGCGGCATTCTACGCGCAGTTTTCGCCGGAAATGAAGAAGGCCATCACGCTCGAAACTTACGCGTCGCAGGTCTCTCAGATCATGACCGCTCTGGGCCGGCCGCAAAGCCAAGACCCGCCGCAGATCCGCCATATTGGCGACGCTGTCACGGTCACGATTCCAGTGCACTGGGCAGTGGCCACGCTGAACTTCATGGTGAGCTGGAACGCGGCGGGACAGATTCAAGGGACGTGGTTTCGCCCGCCCGAGTTGAAGGCTGCGCCGTATGAAACTCCGTCCTATAGCCGGCCCGATTCGTTTTCCTCGCGCGACCTCAGCGTGGGTGCGGATGAGTGGAAACTGCCCGGCACATTGACGGTCCCCAATGGGAAAGGGCCGTGGCCTGCCGTAGTGCTGGTGCATGGCTCTGGCGCCAACGATCGCGACGAGAGCGTCGGCGGCGCCAAGGTTTTCCGCGACCTCGCCGAAGGACTGACCTCGCACGGAATCGCGGTGCTGCGCTACGACAAGCGCACCAAAGTCTACCCGCAGAAGTGCGCTGCCGACCCTAATTTCACCATGACGCGGGAGACGGTGGAAGACGCCGTTATCGCGGCGGCGTTGCTGCGAAGGCAGGACGGCATCGACCCGCGGCGCATCTTCGTCCTGGGCCACAGCCAGGGCGGGTACATGATGCCGCGCATCATGCAGGCCGATCCCACGCTGGCAGGCGTCATCGTGATGGCGGGCAGCGTGCGTCCGCTCGAAGAGATCATCGTGGAGCAGTTCGAGTACTTGTCCGGCCTCGAAAAAGAGATGACGGCCGCGCAGCAGGCGCGATTGGCTGCCATCCGGCGCGATCCGTGGGTGGTTTTGCCCGGCGCCACAGAGAAGTACAAAGCGGATTTGAAAGACTACCACCCTGTGGCGTTGGCGGAGGGCAGCCCGGTGCCCATGCTGATCCTGCAAGGCGAGCGCGACTACCAGGTGCGGATGAAAGACTTCGATCTTTGGAAAACCGGATTGGGCCAGAAGAAGAACGTAACTATGCGGAGTTATGCGAAGCTCAACCACCTTTTCGTGGCGGGGGAGGGCCGGAGCACTCCGGAGGAATATGACAAGCCCGGGCATGTGGCGGAGGAGGTCATCGTCGACATTGCGGACTGGATTCGCGCAAAGGCCGATTGACAATCGGCCTTGCAGGTTGTCAACTGTTGTCAACCTGCCCCACAAGCCGGCGGGTCTGGAGACCCGCTGCAGGCGTGGACGCCCGCCCCACACGGACAGATTCACAAGAATCGTCGCGGCGCGCGAAGAAACTGATGGATAGTAGTACAGGGCGTTGACAGAGCTTGTCCCGGCTAGTGATTCTTCCGGCACTCATCGCACGGGCAGATACTGCGCAGGTGCTCCCACGAGTAAATGCCGGTCGAGTGGCCGTCGCTCCAGTGGATGCGGATGGCGTAGTTGCCCACCGGCTCGACGCCCAGCATCTTCAGCGTGGGCTTGTACATCTGGAACGGCGAGGCGGGGTCCACCGCCGCTTCCGGCTGGCGCGGCGGCGTGCCATGCGCGCCCGTGCAGGAGGCGCATGGGCACTTATCGCGCAAATAGCCGATACCGTAGTCGCTCGCGTGCCGGTCCTTCCAGTCGATCTTGATGCCTTTCGATTTCGAAATGGCGATGTGTTCGGGGTCGGTGACGGTGGTCATGTCAGTTCTGCAGGCGCTCCACGTCGCGCACTCCGGAGAGGCGTCGCATAGCGGCGACCAGTTTCTCGAGGTGCTTTTTATCGCGCACGTCCACGGTCATTTCCACCAGTGCGCCGTCCGCCTCGGTTTCGGTCTTGGCTTCCAGGCTGCGAATGTTGGTGTTCTCATCGGAAAGTACGGAGGTGATCTGGTTCAACATGCCGGGACGGTCGTCGGTCTGGACCACGATCTTCACCGGGAAAGCGTCCGAGGCGCTGCGGGCCCACTCCACTTCGATCTTGCGCTCCACGTCGTACATCAGGTTTTGCACGTTGCTGCATATCTTGGCGTGCACGGCCACGCCCTTGCCGCGCGTGACGTAGCCGACAATGGCTTCGCCGCGGATCGGATTACAGCACTTGGCGCGGTAGACGAGAAGATCGTCCATGCCTTTGACGCGGATGACGGCGTCGCCATCCGGGCCGCGCGGCGCGCCGGGCGCAGCGGGCACGGCCTCCGGCTGCGGCGCGGGAGACGGGGGCGCCTCCACGGACTCTGGCAGCACCTGCCCGGGCGCCAGCTTTTGCAGCACCTGGCGGGCGGAATACTTGCCGTAGCCCAGCGCGGCATACAGATCTTCGATCTTGCCGTAGCCGTAGTCGCCCGCGACGCTTTCGAGACTGCTCTTGGTCACCTTGCTCAGTGAGACGCCCAGCCGCCGGGCTTCCTTCTCCAGGTACTTCTCGCCGATCTCGATGGCTTTCAGCCGCTCGCTGGCGTTGATGACGTGCTTGATCTTGTTGCGCGCCTTGGCGGTCTTGACCAGCGTCAGCCAATCCTTGCTGGGCAGGTGACCGGCCTGGGTCATGATCTCGACGATGTCGCCGTTGCGCAGGGCATAGCGGAGCGGCACGATGCGGCCGTTGGCCTTGGCGCCCACGCAGGTCTGGCCGACATCGGAGTGAATGGCGTAGGCGAAATCGATGGGGGTGGCGTCGCGCGGCAGCACGATTACTTTGCCGCGGGGCGTGAAGGTGTAGACCTCCTCCGGGTAAAGGTCCACCTTTAGGGTGGACATGAACTCGCCGGGGTCCTGCATGTCGCGCTGCCACTCGACCAGGTGGCGCAGCCAGGCGATGCGCTGGTCGTCGGGGGCGGGGCCCTTCTTGCCTTCCTTGTACTTCCAGTGCGCGGCGATGCCTTCTTCGGCGATGCGGTGCATTTCCTCGGTGCGGATCTGCACTTCGAAGTGCTGGCCGTGCGGGCCCACCACGGAGGTATGCAGCGACTGGTAGAGATTGGGGCGCGGGATGGCGATGAAATCCTTGATGCGGCCGGGAATGGGGCGCCACTCGTTGTGGATCACGCCCAGGGCGGCGTAGCAGTTCTTGACCGAGTCGGTGACGATGCGCAGCGCCATCAGGTCGTAGACCTGCTCGATAGCGATTTTTTGGCGCTTGATCTTCTGATAGATGGAATAGGGGCGCTTGAGGCGGCCTTCCACGCGCGAGGGAATGCCTTCGCGGCGCAGTTCGTTCTCGACGGTGGCGCGGATCTCGTTGAGGAATTCTTCGTTGGAATGGCGCTTGGATTCGATGGACTCGACGATCTCTTCGAAGGCTTCCGGATCGAGATGGCGGAAGGCCAGGTCTTCCAACTCGCCGCGTACTTTGCCCATGCCGAGGCGGTGCGCGATGGGGGCGTAGATCTCGATGGTTTCGGTGGCCACGTGCGCGCGGCGCTCGGCGCTGAGGTAGCCGAGCGTGCGCATGTTGTGGAGGCGGTCGGCGAGCTTGACGATGATGACGCGGATATCGTCGACCATGGCCAGCAGCATTTTGCGGAAGCTCTCGGCCTGGCGCTCCTCGGCGTTGAAGATGTCCAGCTTGCTGAGCTTGGTGACGCCATCCACGCAGCGGGCCACCTCGTCGCCGAAGCCCTTGCGGATTTC
>JBEKPZ010000449.1:0-10065 GCA_049520215.1 Bryobacteraceae bacterium
TTCGCGCTTTTTCCAAGGAAGCCAGGAAGACGCAATCGATGACTTTCCGGCGGGTAGATCTTGGGCCGCGTTGCTCAGTACCTCGATGATTGAGCATCCGGCTGTTAACCGAAGGGTTGTAGATTCGAATCCTACCTGAGGAGCCAATCTAAGTCCTTTACTTTCAAAGTATCTGTTGCATAACACGCCGGTTGCCGGAGTGTGTCTGAACGGCGGCTCCGAGAATTAATTACTCAAAATTACCCAAATTTCCTATTCCATGGACATAAGGGTACCCCCAGTTTCCCCCCGGTGATGCACAAACGGTAGGCGCGGAACCGGCACGGCGGTAGCGCCCGGACGGCGGGCTGGTACGACGGGCCGTCTGGGCGGCAGCGGGCGCGACGTGGGCCAAGTGTGCGCGAAGGGCGGCCATTCCTGGGTTTGCGCCGGGGACTCAAACAGGCGTGCGTAATGGCTGGCCTCCCCGCGGCCTCGGCCAGCAGATCACACCAGTTCGCTGCTGGCTAGAGGATTTGGCTTTGGGCCAAACGAGTGTTTCGGTCGAGATTTCCGCCGAAGAATTATCCTCCCTCAAAGCGGCAGAGGTTCGCCCGGATATTCGCGCTTTGGCTTCTCACGGCCGGCGGGCACCGGAACGGGCCGCCGGGAGCGGGCTGCGCGGGCACGTTATGCCACCCGCCTCCCTGGTCGCTGTTTGCCGCCTTTTTCGAAAAAAACTCCGTGGCCACTCTTGAGCGGACATATCTGTCCGCAAGCGTTATTGGCTGAACACTGGATGGTTTCGTACGGAGGTCAGTGTGCTTTCGAAATACGCGCCGATGGGCGTCACATTCCCATCCAAATCGAACAATCCAAAGTCGTCCTGCGGATCTGAATCATATAGATTCCATTGGATGATGTAAGCCACGCCCCAAGCCTGCGCTGCCGCGATGACTGCCTCGGTTCGCAGGACCGCTTGGTCGCCCCACTCGGATCGGGAGAAGCCGGCCTCGCCAACGATAACGGCGCTCGAACCGACGACTTCCCGGATAGTATTCAAGTCAGCGGTCAGCGTGGTGGCCGGGTCGGCGGCGTTTATGCTTTCGTAAGCCGAATATGAGACGTAATCGACGATCACTGCCGGCAAAACGTCGTAGAGGACGCTCAGAAAGCCTGCGTCATGAAGGGCGTGCACGCTATTGAACTCCGGCGCGAAAAAGACCCGCGTGCCTTTGATGCCTTCGGCCGCGGCGCGACTGCGGCCCTCGGCGATACCCTGCTGACGCGCCTGGAACCAGAGCTTCAGACCTTGAAATGACTCGGCGGGGGAACTGTTCTTATACTTGACGGCGTAAATGGCGTCGCACTCGGATCGGGCATGCGCATCGGTAGCGTAGGCGTTTGCGGCGTCGCAATAAACGGCATTGTCGTCTTCCCAATCGGAGACGATGAAGCGCTTTTTCGTGTGTTGATACTCCCGAGACAGGTATAGCGTGAAATCGCTATATTCCTGGACCAGAGCGGCCGTGTTGTCGGAAGTGTAGAAAGATGGATTCACCCAGCGCTGGTTTATGCAGTCGCCGAAGGTCACCCCGTCATAGGCGGTGAGCATGAAGACAGTCACCGACTTATTATCCAAGGTGCGCTTCACGTCGGCTTCGCGCGCGATTGCGCTCAATGAGTAGCCCGGATAGCAACCTGAGCCGCTATTGTAATCGGTGTAATAGGTGGGAGAGAGCGCGATGCGGACCACGTGGCCGCCGAGTTGCGCGATACGCTCAACTCCTTCGCTCATAGAAGTAGGGTACCGCCCACCCCAATTGTAAAAACCTACTGTAGGCGCCAACGAGCCGGAGGATGCCACGGCGATCGAAGACATTACCCAGAGCAACAGTGCGCGCTTCATTTCTCCTCCTCCCAGCGGGAACCGCAACTTACCCCCGGCCACTGCGTCTTTCGGCTGGCGGTTTGCAGGTTTGCCTTCAGGTGCAGATCCTGCCAGCGTTGACATTGGCGTTGCTATCGTTCGAATCATTTCGTTCACCTGGTTGTGCGTGCCTGACTGACACTGGATCTGACCGCCCGCCGTTTCCGACTCTCGCTAGTAATGGCGCGAGACAAGCGGAGAAACCGACAACCGGCCTCAAGATAAGCGTCCGAAGGCTCAGGAGCGCTGCTCTGCATGCATGCACCGAGGATCTGCGGCCGGTGGTCAGGAACCAGATGTGGTAGAATTTCAACCACCTGGTGCTACCGGGCAAGTGGGAACAGTCCGGAACCCGATTAAAGACCTGGGAAGGGAGACTAATGCAAGCTGACGGAGAAGTAACCCGTCTGCTCGGCGCCTTCAGCAAGGGTGAGCCGGATGCCGAAGCGCGCGTGATGGAGTTGACCTACCGCGAGTTACGCAAGATCGCCGCGGGTCACATGCGCCGGGAGCGATCCGCTCGCAGTCTACAAACCACCGGTCTGGTGCACGACGCCTACCTACGGCTGGTAGACCAGGCCGGCACGCCATGGCGCGACCGTGCCCACTTCTTTCGGGTTGCCGCGCATGTTATGCGCCAGATCCTGATCGATCGCGCCCGGAAGCGCCACGCCGGCAAGCGCGGCGGTGTTCCTGAGATCGGCCTGGATAGAGCCCTGGATATCGCCAAAGCGCAATCCAGCAACCTGCTGGTGCTCGAAGAGGCGCTGGAGCGCTTGCAGAAGGTGGATGGGCGCCAGTGCCAGGTGGTAGAGATGCGATTCTTTGCCGGCATGTCCGAGGATGACATCGCGCAAGTGTTGGGCGTTTCGGCCCGCACTATCAACCCCGAATGGCGGATGGCGCGGGCCTCGCCTTCCAAGGAAGTCAACGGATGACCACCGATTGGTGGCAACGCGTCAAGTCTCTGTTCGAGCGTACGCTCGACCAGCTTCCGGCGGCGCGCGCCGCCTTCCTCGCAGAGGCGGGCGAGAACCCCAGCGTGGTGGCTGAAGTCCGCAAGCTGATTGCCGGCGATGCGCAGGCCGGGAGTTTCCTTGAGGACGCCACCGCCGTGGAGTCTCCGGCTGCACCGCTATTGTCTCCCGGCGACCTGGTGGGGGGAAACTTCCGCATCGCGAGCTTGTTGGGGCGGGGCGGCATGGGCGAAGTCTGGCTGGCCGAACAGAAGCAGCCGGTGCGCCGCCGCGTGGCCATCAAGCTGATCAAAGCCGGCATGGACACGCGCGAAGTAGTGGCGCGCTTCGAATCCGAGCGCCAGGCGTTGGCGTTGATGGACCACCCCAACATCGCCAAAATCTTCGACGCGGGCGCCACAGCGCAGGGCCGGCCGTACTTCGTGATGGAGTACGTCACCGGCATTCCCATCACGGAGTATTGCGACAAGCATAAGATGACTCTGCGCCAGCGCCTGGAGCTTTTCGTGCACGTCTGCGAAGGCGTGCAGCATGCGCACCAGAAAGCCATCATCCACCGCGATCTGAAGCCGACGAACATTCTGGTGGGCGAAGTGGACGGGAAACCGGTGCCGCGAATCATCGACTTTGGCCTGGCCAAAGCCACCTCGCTGGCGCTGACCGCGGAAACCCTATTCACGCGAGCGGGGGCGATCATGGGTACGCCAGCATACATGAGCCCGGAGCAGGCCGACCCGACTGGGGTGGATGTGGACACGCGCACGGACGTGTACTCACTGGGCGTGGTGCTGTATGAGCTGCTGGTAGGGGCAGTGCCGCTGGATTTGCACAAACTGGCTTTCGACGAGATCATGCGGCGGATGCGGGAGGATGAGGCGCCCCGTCCCAGCACGAAGTTACGCACTCTGGGCGAGCAGTCCGGCACTATGGCCAAAAACCGCGGCTCCGCTCTCCCCGCGCTGGCCCGGCAACTGCGCGGCGATCTGGACGCCATCGCCCTAAAAGCGATCGAGAAGGATCGCAAACGCCGCTACCCCTCAGCCTCCGAACTGGCTGCCGATATCGCGCGATACCTGTGCGACGAGCCCGTAACTGCGGGACCGGCGGGACCGGTTTATCGATTTCGCAAGTTCGGACGCAAGCACCGCGCCGCAGTGGTCGCCTTGGCGGCCACGATCGTTTTCCTGGCGTCTGGGTTCGGCGTCACTTCGAATCTGTTGATCCGGATCGGGCGCCAGCGCACGCTGCTGCAACACGAAAGCTACGCAGCCAACCTGACTGCTGCCGAGCTGCTGTTGCGCGACCACCAGCCAGATGCCGCGGAAGCGCGCCTGCTGGCATGCGAGCCCACTCTGCGCAATTGGGAGTGGCGGCACCTGTGGCACAAGCGCGATTCCAGCCTGGCCCGGTTGAACTCAGAGGGTGGCTTCGACAATACTTCTTTCCCGTCGGTGATCGGATTCGCCGGACAACGGACATGTTGGAACACGCAAAACGCCGTCGAGTGCTGGGATGGCCCAGCCTATCGCTCGCCGCAAGTTTTTCATTTCCCGCGGGTTCTCGGCATGAGTAATGACGCCGCCCTGGCGGTGACGGGCGGCGACAGCGTAGAGCGCCGTTATCCCGCCGGCGACACGCTCACGGGTGGCGACGGCGTCGTCCGAGTGGTTGAAGTTGCCTCCGGGAAGCTTGTTGCCGCTTGCGTCGATTGCCGGGTCGATCGAGACTCCTATTACGCTGTCTTCAGCCCGGATGGGACCCGAGTAGCCATGCCCAGCGCACACTGCACCCTGGTGTGGAATGCGCGCTCCGGCAGGACCATTGCCAGGATACCGGCGGAGAAGGTTCGCGCCTTCAGCCCGGATGGCAGCCAACTTGCGCTGGGCAGCCCGACTTCCGGACCACATGCCGTGGCCAGCCTTGAGTTGTGGAACATCGATCCGCCCCACAAGATAGCATCCATGGACGCGGGTTTTCATGTGAACACCGCCGTTTTCAGTCCCGACGGTGCGCGCCTGGCTTCCGGCTCCCTGGACGGCGCAGTACGGGTGTGGAATCTCAAGCCGTTGGCGGGCCCCGTTGTCCTGGCCACGAGTGGTCCACAAGTGCAAGCCGTTGCATTCAGCTCGGATGGCCATAGCATCGTCGCGACGGGCGGCGATCGCGCCATCCGGATTTGGATCAATGACCACGCATTCGAGCTTGACTCGTCTGCGGTTGCTTTCAGTCCGGATGGCAGGCTGGTGGCTGGTACCCAAAACACTCCCCAGTTGGCCATCTGGGATGCAACCACGTATGGTGGTCAAATCTTGGGCCTCCGCCATCCCGTAGAGGCGATCGCGGTGAGCCCCGATAGCAAGCGCGTGGTCGCCGGACTCAGCAGCGGCAAAGTCGAGCTACTGGGAATGGACGGAGCGGTGGTGGGAGGCTGGCTGGCACACCATGATCGGATCCGCGCAGTTGCTCTCAGTGGGGACGGCAGGCGGCTGATCACGGGCAGCGATGACCGTACCGCGCGGCTTTGGGACGCAGCGTCCGGCTCACCGGGCGGCGAACTGCGCGGGCACGAGGCGGCAGTCACGGCGGTGGCCCTCAGCCCTGACGGCACTCTCGTCGCCACGGGATCGAAGGACGGGACCGCAATGGTTTGGGACAGCGCTACCGGCCGGCCAGTCACTACGATCAAGCTCAAGTACCCCGTGACTTCAGTGACCTTCTCCCCAGATAGCGGTGGCCTGCTCGTTAGTACGGATCGGGACCCGTTGAGATTCCCACTACTTGAAGAGGCCCCAGTCCGGCTTTGGAACTCCGTTACCGGTACGCTGCTGCGGGAGTTCAGGACCTCCGTACCGTGCGCCGAAATCTTGGGCCGAAAGTTGCAATGCCCCGTTTCGCAAGTCTCGTTCAGCCCAGACGGCCGGCGGCTGGTCGCTAGCAACGGCACGGTTTGGGACGTCCGCAACGGGGCGGTTATCGCAGAACTGTCAACCGCCAAACTGACTGGGACTGCGATCTTTAGTCCGGACGGAAGTCGCATTGTCACGTCGTCAGCGGTGCAGGGAGTGGTGCAGATTTGGGATGCCGTTCGCTACCAGCCGTTGCTGACCATGGGAGGGGAGGAAAAAATCCGCTCCCTTACGTTTTCTACTGACGGTGCGCTTCTGTTGGGGATTGGTCTCCAGGGCATCCGCATGTGGAACACAACCACGTCCCATCCGCCGGACCCCGCGGGCGGCCATTTGAAATGAACGCGCTTGGGTGACCACCGGGTGACCACGTCGCGACTCCATAGCGCCCATTTCGCCCCTCTCGCGTCACGGCCAGCACTGAAACGACAAGACTTGCACCGCCTGGCACTAGCCAGCATTGGCGGCAAGCACGTTCGATTCCCGTTAGCGCTACCATGTTTTCATAGAGTTACGGGTGCTGGGTGACCACGGGTGACCACGCGCAACGCTCCAGAAAACGTTTTTGAGCGGCTGGGGAGTCCTCAGTGACCAGCTTTTCACGTTTGACCCCATAGCCTCGCTCCGCACCAGAGCCGCCACACGTCGCGCCACGTTCGCCCACGTTGCGCCGGCGCCGCCGACGGCAACCAGTATGGCCACCTGTATTCACGAACGTTCCCAAAGCCAAACGAGCGGCATGGTCCGCAAGGAAGCCGGGGTGAAGGGATGCGGCAGGACAATCGCCACTCGCTGGTAACGGAACTTGCAGGTTCGGTCGCTGGCGACGGAAGTGAGATCATGAGCATCGCCGGACCGTCTCCAGGCCATGCTGAGTCGTTATTCCCACAGTGCAGACGGAAGCGAAGCGGCGCGCTCTCGGCGAGATCACCACGCGGCAAAAAGCTGCTGACCGGATGCCGAACTGCCGCAGCAACCTGCAACGGCTGCTCAAATCCTCGCGATTCAATAGCAGCTTGCCGCTGCATTACCCGGCTGCGGCTGTATCGTTGCCCCGCAGGATGCAGCATAGACCCGCAGGCACCGCGCGGCCGGAAAGAAGGCAGCACCTGAGCCGAAGGTGCCGGGAGGCCGGCAGAAAGGGGGTATCACAGGCAAGCGCCGGACGGGCTAGCATCAACGCAGCGGAGACCGGCGACCAACGTGGCGGCGCTAGAGGCGAAATCTGAATCAAACTCGCCTCCACCGGTATCTACCCCGGCAGCGACGCCAGGCTGCGTGGGCCTTGATCGCGTCGCCAGTGAGCGCGTGCGGGCGTGGGACGATACACGCCTTCGTTCCTCCCAATTCATGGATAAAGCGCTCCTTGAGATGACGTTCTAGCCTGCGCGAGTCGAGGATGTATAATGGGTGGCGTCCGGAGGTTAAAACATGAGAGTTGGAAACTTGCGCTGGATTGCGGCGCTGCTATTGAGTGTGCCTGCAACCGAGCAGGCGCAGACCATCGCCGTGGCTTCTTATCCCGTGACTAGGCCCAGCACCGGCGGCCCCAACGCGATCACTGTAGGGCCGGACGGCGCAGTGTGGTTCACTGTTGGCAGCGGCAGCATTGGGCGCATGACCGCGGCTTCGGTCGGAACCTTGTATCCCATACCTACGAAGTCCAGTTCTCCATCGGGAATCACCGTTGGACCGGATGGCGCGCTATGGTTCACTGAATATGCCGCTAACCAGATCGGGCGCATCACCACTAACGGGACCTTCACCGAATACCCGGTGCCCACGGCCAATAGCGGCCCTTTCGGAATTACGGCGGGGCCGGATGGCGCACTGTGGTTTACTGAATACACAGCCAACCAGATCGGGCGCATTACTACAACAGGGGCGATCACCGAGTATCGGAATGTTTACGGCGCCGAACCCGAAGCGATCACCGCCGGACCGGATGGCGCGCTGTGGTATACGGAGTACATTCAGGTGGCGAGAATCACGACTAGCGGGGCGGAAACCAACTATCAGGTAACCTCGACGTCCTACTCTCCGCAAGGGATTACGATGGGGCCGGATGGCGCGCTGTGGTTCACGGGCGCTAACCAGATCGGGCGCATCACCACCACCGGGGCAGTCACTGAGTATCCTACATACGGTTCGCAACCTCAGGCAATCGCCACGGGCCCCGATGGCGCGCTCTGGTTTACGGACTCGTACAGCAACACGATCGGCCGCATCAACACCGCCGGAGCGGTAAGCAATTATCCCGCTCCTCCCACGAGTTACTACAACACAGGGACCACTGGGATCAGCAACGGTCCGGACGGCGCGCTATGGTTTACGGAATACGGCGCCGGCTGGGTCGGGTTGGCTCTTTTTACCACAGCGAGTCTGACGGCTAACCCGCAGGGTCTCCCGTCCGGGTCGAGCATCAGCTTCAATGGAAGCGGGTTCGACGCCAACGAGACCGTCGAGATCTACAAGAACGGAATCGGCTCAGCCGTGTTAACTACCGGCGTCGCCAATTCGAGCGGCTCGTTTAATGCGGGAGCGACCAATGGTGTACCCGTGGCGCCTTTTGGCTATCGGCTGTTTCTGGCAGTTGGCGAGACCAGTAAGAAGATAGGGGCCGCCGCTTTTTCGACAACGCCCTACTTGTCCTTTACCTTCCCGAACGGCGAGCAGGCCGGCAATCCGATCACGGTCTCCGGGAGCGGCTTCGCGCCGTTTGATTCAGTCCAAGTATACTGGGACAACCCGTTGACGCTGTTGGGCACGACAACGGCGGATATTACCGGCGCTTTCAGCGGCAGCGCGGCGGTCACCGGAACGATTCCCGCGAGTGCCGTAGGCCAGAATTATGTCACTGGCGTTGGCGTTAATGTTCCGCAGGCCAAGGACGCACGCGGCGTCAATTTGCAGTGATGAACTGACGGCGCGCCGGTGGGTGAACCGCCCAGCCCTTAAAACCGCATCGTCCGAAACAAGCGAAGGCGACTATCCAAGTTGTCCTTTTCCGCTTGACACAGAAAAGCCTCCTGTGCGTATTCACGAACGTGGTGCAGGTTTCCGGCAAGCGCGAGCACAACCCATCGATAACGCGTCAATTGCCAGACAACGCATCGACTGCGGCCTGAAAATCAAATACCCATATTTATCCGAATTTCCTATTCCATCGACGTTAGGGTACCCCCAGTTTCCCCCCAGTGATGCGAAAAGGGGTCAGTGCGGAACGGGCGCGGCCCGTTGCGTCAGGACGCAGGACCGGTACGACGAGCCGTCCCGGCGGCGCGGCGTGGGCCAAGTGCGCGAAGGGCGGCCAATTCTAGTGACGGCCGGACGAGCACCAGTTCGGTGCGCTCCGGAAGGCCGCCACCCGTCGCGCCGCGTTCACCCAGGTCGCGTCGGCAGAGCGCACCGCGCGGCCAGTGTTGCCACCGGACGGACTAGCGAAATGGCGATTCTCGCTATGTCATCGTTTCAGGCGATTGAAGCCCTCATTCAACTCGTTCGGCCCGGTGATCACCCACCACATACTGCAAGGCTGCATCTGGCCGTCGATCTTGCGCCGATCATCTGAAAGGACAAGGCCGCCGTACATCGATGTCGTCCACAGCGTCAGCTCGGGCGGGTCGGCCGCCTGGACGCCGACATACTGCACTGTGCCATTGCCAAGGTTGCCCACTACCCTTTGAACATTGCGCCAACTGCTTGTCACGCTCGCGAATAGAGCGCTGTGCGCGTCCGTCATGAGCAGAACACTGACCTCATCGTCGGGCCTGAGATAGACTTTCCAGTGGTGCCATGCCAGGCCCCTCCCCACATACTTGAGAAACCCTTCGAGCTTGGCGTGGTCGAAATCAAAGATGCCGGTCTGCTGGTATAGGCCACCCTCCTCCCGCAGCCATGCGGGTCTCATCGAGCCGATCAGCTCACTGCTCAGCTTTTGGTTTTTCGCCAACCGCCCAGGAAAGCCGCCCTCAAGGTTGGCGACTGCCTGAGGGTGTTTTCCGGCAAATGGCAACACAGCCGTTAGGTAGTGCTCGAATTTACTTTTTTCGTTGTTGCACGTTGGGCAGGCAGGGGCTTTCGGAAGATTCTGTCGATCCTCAACCGTGAAGAACTCGCGCGCAAAGACATGATCGTCCGTGGTGGCCTTGGCCTTCACGCAATAGGCGCACATCATGCCCTTGAATTTCTTGCTCACAGGTATCTTCATCGTAGCGGTTTCGCCGGGAATGGTATGTACGTCCGTCATCTGTTGCCGGAATGTAACCGCGCC
>JBEKPZ010000450.1:0-5073 GCA_049520215.1 Bryobacteraceae bacterium
CCGATCTGTCGAGAATCTGACGATTCTTACGGCCTCGGCGGCAATCTAATGAGCTTCCGGCTTTTGGCGTTTCGACGACTCACGTGGAAACCAGTGCTTAGGGCGGTGATCCGTGCTGGCCGCTGAAACCGAATTTCTGCGGATATCGCCGCTGTTGTTCAGGGTTTCAGCCGCGTTGCTTTTTGCAGGCGCCACTGGCCCGGCACAGAACCCCAGGCCGGAGCCAACCCGCGAAGAACCGCTGGTACGCGTGACGGTGGACCTGGTGCAGGTCGACGTTATCGTCACCGATCGAAACGGGAATCACCTCAGCGATCTGGAGTCTGCGGATTTCGAGGTCCTGGAAAACGGCAAGCCGCAGCGTATTACTAACTTTTCCTTCATTGCGGGGCAGGGGGTGCCCGCCGCGCCGCATTCGACCGTCGGCCAGCACGTCGTGGCGCTTCCACCGATCGCTCCGGCCCGGCTCGCGCCGGGGCAGGCGAATCGCACGATCGCCGTGGTTGTGGACGATTTGGGCATCGGCGAACAGAGCTTTGCGAGCGTGCATCGCGCACTCGAGCGCTTTGCGGAGGAGCAGGTCCAGCCAGGCGATCTGGTGGCTCTCATCACGACCAGCGGCAAGCTCGGGGCACTCGAACAGCTTACGGCGGACAAACGGCTGATGCGTGTGGCTGTGGCGAAGTTTCGTTCGATTCCGAATCACAGGCCCGGAGTGCAGGATAGCGATTTCAGTTGCGTCTGGTTCAATCACAGGCTCGGGGCGCCTACAAGCGGGATCCAGGACGAAGACGGATATCTGGGTAGATCGCTCTGCGGATCGGACCCGCACATGGATCCCTGTCAGGAGCTGATCAACGATCACCGCTCGGAATATTATGGCCGGTTGAGCATTTCGGCGCTCCGCCGCGTAGTCGATGGTTTGCGGGAACTGCCGGGACGCAAGTCGATCCTGCTGTTCTCCGAAGGCGTGCCGCTGATGCGCGGGCAGGGCACCGGGGACGTGAATGAGATTCTGAAGGCAGCATACAACGCATTCTTGACCCATGCGAACCGCTCTGCGGTGGCAGTCAATACGATCGATCCGCGCGGACTGCTCGCACTCAGTTCAGCCGATTGGGGCGACGCCTGCGCGCAGGCGCGGCAAACAGAACTGGTGAACACCCAGCAAGAGCTGGCTGAGATCGCACACAGTACGGGCGGTATCTCTATTAAGGATGACAATGACCTCTCGGGCGCCATGGGCCGCGTGATGAATGACCAGGCCGGGTATTATCTCATCGGTTACAAACCATCCGTCTCCACCGCAAAGGGCACCCGTGGCGAGCCACGGTCCCGCAAGATCGCGGTCCGGGTTACGCGGCCAGGATTGACGGCGAGGTTCCATTCCAGTCTCTATGAAGAGGAACAGGCACAGCCAACGCCGGGGAGCGGCAACCAGCGGCTGGTTGCCGCGGTCTCCTCGCCTTTCGCCATTCCGAATGTTCGCGTCAGAATCTCCACCAGGTTCTGGAACGCGGGAGCGCCTGCCGGTTCCATTCTCGATACGGTCTTGCAGGTGGACGCGCGCGACTTGGCTTTCAGCACGGAAAGCGACGGCCGGCGTAAAGCAGTGTTCGACATTCTGGCCGTGATTTATGGCGGGGAGAGCAAGCCTCTGGACACATTCGATAAGAGCTATACCGTCTCGCTGACGCCAGACGGCTATCAGAAAGCGCTCGCTGACGGTTTGCTGCAACGCCTGGAGTTGGCAGTGAAGAAGGCGGGGGCCTACCAGATTCGCGGCGCGGTGCGCGACCGGCAGGCGGACCGCATCGGATCAGCCAGCGACTTCGTGGAAGTGCCGGACTTGAGCCACGGCGGGCTATCGCTCTCAGGCATCGCACTCAGCGCCTCGCCGGGAGGGGCCAGCCTCGTGAGGTATCACGCAGGCCAACGGATCTTTTATGCGTGCCAGGTTCTGGACGCTCAGCCCGGCGCGGACAGTTCGACTCATGTGGAGGTACAGGCTACGCTATTTCGCGATCAACAGGCGCTGGGAAGCAGCAAACCAATGGTCGTGGACGGCAAGGATCAGCCGGATGGCCAACGCCTGCTGGTAGCCGATGATTTTCGGCTTGGCAGCCAGCTGCATTCCGGCGATTTCACCCTGCGGGTCACGGCGGTGGATAAAAACTCACCGCCCAAACGCGGCACGGCCACGCAATCCATCGATTTCGAAGTCACTGAAGTGAAATGACGGAGTGTCACCGGGGTTCCTACCAGGTCGTCGAGGATCGTTTTCGTATCAGAAGGCTTGGTCAGGGCATCGTCCCGACAATGGTCCGAACTTGTAGTCTCATACCTCGTTGTGTGCCGAAAGCGGCTGAGGGCTTCAGTACACCCCCCGGGCGCATCGCCAGCCGGCGTGGAAGTTTCGGGCGCCGGGTGCAGCGCGGCATCGAGGGCGGCAGTTGGCCGATTGACAATCGGCCGCAGCTTGCCAAGCTGCCCCACAGACGGACTCGGTTGTCAGCGATCATGCCCCGTGCTACCTTCAGATTCGGATAAAGACATCCTGAAAGCGAGGGCACAGCGTATGTTCCGTAACGCGTACCTTTTTTTCCTTCTCGTACTGACTCTTGCCGGATTGGGCGGTTGCTCGGGCGGCCCGTCGGCTAACGAATCCAAGAAAGGCGCGGCGCCGCCAGACAAAATCCAGGGAAAGGTCCAAGAGGTTCTCTTGGAAACGACCTCGACCGATGTCGCTATGAACGCGGGTGGACCTTCCGTGTACCTTATGAATGGCCTGCGCCGCTACCGCCTGTTCTTCAAATCGGCCGTTCAAGTAGACCCCAACCAGGAGTATATTGCCGAGGGGGTCTATGCGCAAAAGGCCATTGACGAGATTGGCGACCCCGACCAGGGCAAGAACGGCTATCCGCTCCCGTCAAGCTGCGACCGTGTGGTCAGGACGGCTTGGCCCGGGCTGGCCATGGATGTGACGGATTTGGATGCCAGGGTTTTGTGCACCAGGGTGAAACGCTATCCCGCCAGGCCGGTATTCCTGGTGACGCGGCTAAGGCCCGTTACCTCGAAGGAGAGCGGCGCCGCGAAACCGAAGGAAGACGCCAGTGCTGGCGAGGACATCCGGGAAGTCACTGTAGCGGCGGATAAACAACGCGCTCTTCTGATTGAGGGTCCGACCGTTCAAACTGCGCCCCTCTGGGCGCCCGAGGGGGGAAAGGCTCGCTGCAAACTTGTCATCGACAAGGAAGGCAAAATTTCGGACCTCGAAACCGGCGCGCAGCTCTGTGAGAGTGTGCCGTGGTCTCAGTTTCGCTATAAGCCCACGCTCAAAGCCGGCCACCCCGTCGAAGTCGTAACGGAGGTGGAAGTGCGCTTCGAACCGCGAAAGTAAGCCTCGCCTCTGGATATCAGCGGCCGGGCGCCGGCAGTTCTATAAGCGCGGGGATTCGCCTGTCCAGTTCCAGCCTGCTGCTTTTCGGTGATGGAACACCGGTTTGCAACCTGCCCTGCATAGCGGCATAGCCGCAACCAAAGGGGCGGCCTGAGAAGCCGCAGCGGGCCGAGGGCCTGCCCCACAAATAGTGCCGGTTCAGAAGACTACTACGGCGCGGCCCAGGATCTCGCCACGGCGCATCTTCTCAAACAGTTCGGGCGCTTGGTCTAGCGCGTGCGTTTCGATGTGGGCGCGCCCCACACCCGATTGTGCCAGGCGGAACACTTCCTCGAGGTCGGCGCGGGTACCGAGATAGCTGCCCCGGATCGAGATACCCTTCAGCACCGTGTCCACGATGGGCAATTCGTATGAATTGGTGGAGAGGCCGGAAGTAATCAATGTGCCGGTGCGCTTGAGCGAGCGGAAAGCCTGCTGAATGGCGGCGGGCGAACCGGTCAGGACAATGGCAGCGTCAGCGCCGCCCCACTGCTTTTGTAGCGTGCGGCCGGCATTCTCGGCCGAGAGCGCCAGATCCGCGCCCAGAGATCTCGCCATTTCCAGCTTGCTCTCGGATAGGTCCACGGCGGCCACGCGCAGGCCGAGATGCCGCGCATACTGTATGGCGAGGTGGCCCAAGCCGCCCATGCCAAACAGCGCGACGGACTGGCCGGGCTGCAGCGCAGCCTCCCGCAACGCGCCGTAGGCGGTCCAACCAGCGCAGCACAGCGGGGCGGCATCGGCGGCCGGGAGCGCATCCGGAACGCGGAACAACGACGGCGCCGGCATCACGGCGTATCCGGCCAGCGCGCCATTGACGGTATAACCGAAATTGAGTTGCCGCGGGCAGAAGCGCTCGCGGCCGGTGAGACAGAGTTCGCAAGCGCCGCAGGTGGAGGCCAGGAAGGTGATGCCGGCGCGATCGCCGACCGCGAAGCCGGCGACACCCGCGCCCAGCGCCTCCACGCGGCCGATACCCTCGTGTCCCAAGGTGAGCGGCAGGCGCGGCAGTTTCTCCAGGGAGGCGACGAACAGGTCGGAATGGCAGAGGCCGCAAGCCTCCATCTTGAGGAGCACTTCACCGGTGCGGGGCCCGGCGAGCGGGACCGAGGCCACGGCAACGGTCCCACGCGGCGCGGTGAGCACCGCGGCGGTAGTGTGCGACGGAATCATGCCGGCGCGACCTGTGCCACCGGCAGCCCGGCGGCCTTCCAGGCATCGAAGCCTCCGGTCACATTTACCACCTGGCGGAACCCGGCGCGGAGCAGCAGGCTGGCGGCGATGGCGCTGCGATAGCCGCCCTTGCAGTGGACGGCGACGGGGCGGCCGGGGTCCAACTCGCCGATGGCGGTCGCGATCTGGTTCAACGGCAGCAGCAGTGCGCCGGCAATGTGCCCCTCCTCCCATTCGGCCGGGCGGCGCACGTCGGCGATTTGCAGAGCCGCGCCTTCGCTCTGGAGGCGGCTTAGATCTTGCACGGTTATGTGCGTCAACTGCTCGACCGCCTGGCCTGCCGCCCGCCAAGCGGCGATACCACCCACCAGATATCCGGCGACGCGTTCGATGCCGACGCGCGCCAGGCGCATGCGCGATTCGGCGGCGTTATCGGCAACGTTTTCGGTTACCAGGAGCAG
>JBEKPZ010000451.1:0-8444 GCA_049520215.1 Bryobacteraceae bacterium
TTCTACTTGAATCAGCCGGGCCACACCGCGCCCGAGTCGCTGCTCACCAAAATATGCCTGGCTGTCGCCAGATGATTTACGAAGCGGTCGCTGGTATCCTTACCAAGAGGGTTGCACATGGCTCGCTGGACAGTTGTTCCGCTTTTTTCCCTGTGTCTGCTCCAGGCACAGGAGCCCGCCCCGCCGCCGGCCACGGTATTCAGCGTCAGTACCACGCTGGTCCAGATTGACGCGGTGGTCACCGATTCGCAAGGACTGCAAGTCACCAGTCTGAAGTCCGACGATTTCCGCGTCCTGGTGGATGGCAAACCGCAGACGATTACGAACTTCTCCTACGTTCATCTGGACTCGGCGGACGTGAACCTGCCGAGTCTGTCTCCGCAGGCGCTGCACAAGCCGCTTGCGTCCGCCAACCCCGCGGACGTGCTCAAACCCGGGGATGTGCGCCGCAGCATGGTGCTGGTGGTGGACGATCTGAGCCTCTCGTTCGAGAGCATGTATTCGGTGCGGCGGACCCTGCGGAAGTTCATCGATCAGCAGATGCAGCCCGGCGATCTGGTGGCCCTCTGGGAGACCGGACGCAGCAACAGCGTCTTCCAGCAATTCACGTCGGACAAGCACGTGCTCCAAGCCGCCGTCGAAAATCTGCGCTGGAATCCGGTCGGGCTGGGTCTGGTCGACCCGTTTGCGCCGGCGCGGGCCGGCCGCCCGAATGCCGGCTCGCGTACGGACGCTCTCGAAGGGCCGCGGGAACGGCGCACGGACGACGCCAACGAACGGGCTTATGTCCGGATGAACACCACCATCGGTGCGTTCGACACGTTAGGGCAGCTTATGGACGAGCTGCGCCCGGTGGGCGGGCGGAAGGCGGTGGTCTTCTTTTCGGATGGCATCGACCTGCCGGGGGTCACCCTTCCCGGCTCTCCCCTCCAGACTTTTCGCAACGACGAATTGGTTACAAGGTTTCACCACCTGATCGACAAGGCCAATCGTTCCGGCGCCGTGGTCTACACCGTGGATGCGCGCGGTCTGGTGTATCTGGCACCGGAACAACTGGATGCCCTCGGGCTATCCCAACAGGGTCTCCTGCAGCTTGCCGAAGACACCGGAGGCTTCGCCACCGTAAACAGCAACGGTTTGAGCGATGCCATGCAACACATCGAAGAGCAGCAGCGGGGCTATTATCTGATCGGGTTCAAGGCGCCGGAGAACATCAGTACGGGGAATGCCGGGTCCAAGCCCGATTACCATTCGATCAAGGTAACGGTGAACGGCCCCGGTCGGCGCGCGCACTCCCGTTCCGGATTCTTCGGTGAGACCGACGAAGCGTCGCGCCCCAAGTACGCGACGCGCCAGGCGCAGATGGTGGCGGCGGTCCAATCGCTCTTCAACAAGTCGGACTTACACGTACGCATGACGGCTCTTTACCGGCGCTCCGGCAAGGGCCAGACCGTAGTGCATAACCTGCTGTATGTCGATCCGCGCGATGTTACTTTCCGCACCGATCTCTACGGTATCCACTATGCGGCGCTCGATGTGGTAATCCTGGCTTCGGGTTATGGCGTCGATCCGCTGGCCGCGCTCAGCCGCCATATCGCCATCGACGCCGATGACGACAAGCTGAAGCAACTGCAGAAGAACGGGATGCTGTTCGCTTTGGATGTGCCGGTGAAACAGGCCGGCCCCTACCAGGTGCGCGCCTGCGTTCTGGATAGCGCGTCGCGCGCCGCCGGTTCCGCCGGACAATACCTCGACATTCCGGACCTGAAGAAGCAGCACATCGCCTTGACGACGCCGCTGATCGACGACGTTTCCGCGCCGGGCGAGACCCGCTTCAACGACGTCTCTTCCGCTCTGCGGGAGTTCCGCGCCGGTAGCCGTCTGGCGTTCGCATTCCGCATCGAGACGGATCGAGATGGCGGCGGCGCCGTTCGGCCAGGCAGATTCGATCCGCAAATCCAGCTCTATCGCGACCGCACGCCGGTCCTGAACACTCCGGTTTCCGTCGCTCCCGTGCCGGGCGAAGACGGGCGCGCCGTGCATGGAGAATTGCGGCTGAGCACTTCCCTGCCCGCGGGTCAATACTACCTGCAAGCCGTGGCGACGGATCGCGGCGGCAAGACCCCGCGCACCGCCAGTTCATGGATTGAGTTCCAGGTTGTCGAATGACCGGTGTCAGGCTTGACGGGCAATCGCGAACACCCGTTTCCCCGTACAATAGTCTGAATCGGTAGATCCGAATCGAGGTGTGCCTGTGTTATCGCGCTTGATCTTTTGGCCCTGGTTCGCAGGCCTCATGACTCTGGTGTGCGGTCTCGTTGCCGCTAGAAAGTCCTTCTCGGCAGCCGAAGGGCTGGAGAAGGTAATCGTGTTTGGACCTATCTTCTTTTCGGTGCCGCTAGCAGTATTCGGAGCTGAGCATTTCTCAAATTCCCGAGCGATCTCCCAGGGCGTTCCATCCTGGGTGCCGGCTCACATGCTCTGGACCTACTTTGTCGGCGCTGCGCTCATTTCTGCGGGCGTCGGCATCGCGCTTTGGTTGATCCAGGCCCGCATACCGGCGATGCTCCTGGGAATTATGTTTATATGCTTCGTGCTGATGATCCACGTCCCGAACGCCGTCGCCAACCCGAATGACCGGATCATCTGGGCAGTCGTTCTCAGAGACCTCGCCTTCGCCGGTGGCGCGTTTGCGCTGGCCGCCACTTCGATGAAGCCCCTGCGCATCGTGGCGATTGTCCTCGTTGCCGTGCCCCTCCTTTTCTTCGCGGTCGAACACTTCCTGCATCCGGAATTCGCGCCCGGCGTTCCCCTCGCAAAGGTAACACCGGACTGGGTCCCGTTCCGCGCTCTTTGGGGATACGTAACGGGGGCAGCCCTACTCATCACCGGAGCGGCCATGCTGGTCTACCGTAGACGCGCTCGCTTCGCCGCCATATTACTCGGCTCACTGATCACTCTGCTGGTTTTGTTCCTTTATTTGCCCATCTTTCTCACCGCGGCCCAGCCTGCGCTGCTGGAGGGCATCAACTATGTCGCCGACACGTTGCTCTTCGCCGGCATAGTGCTGCTGGCGGCAGCCATTATGCCGGGCGGAGCGTCCCAGACCGCTGTGTCGCGTGATGAGGTCCCGGCGCCGGCGAGCCACGCGCGGTAGCGGTCGATAATGCGACGCAACGGGGCCGTGGAGCCACCCTTTTTCGGGGGCAGGAACCTATCGCCATGTCTGGTTGCTGGCGCTGATTCCGCCAGGCGTCATTCATACCTGTCAGGATGGGCCTGCGGCCCACGAATAGTGATAAAAGCCAGGTTGGAGGGCGGGCAATCCTGCCCCAGTGGGACTCAATTTCAACTGACATAATTTCAGACACAGCGCCTCAAAATAAACATGGCGATTGACATTTGTCAATCGCCATTAAGTCCTTCATTATGATATTGGTGCGGAGAGGGGGACTTGAACCCCCACGAGATTGCTCCCGCTAGCACCTCAAGCTAGTGCGTCTGCCAATTCCGCCACCTCCGCAGGGGGCGCTACTTCTTCGGTTGGGCCGGGGCCGTGGTTGGCCCCTTCGCCGGAGCCTTGGCCGGAGCCGTCTGCGCGCCGCCGGATGCGTTGTCCAGAACCGTCTTCGCTCCCGACGCCCCGCGCGTGGCCAGAATCGAAAGCGACAGGGAGGTGATCATGAACACGATGGCCGACGCCGTGGTGGCCTTGGAAAGCAACGTCGCCGAACCGCGCGGGCCGAAAGCCGTCTGCGAGCCCATGCCGCCGAACGCTCCAGCCAAGTCGGCAGCCTTCCCGCTTTGCAGCAGCACCACAATGATCAGGAAGATGCAAACTATTACGTGAACAATCGTTATAAGAATCAACATCGCGTTCTTCTAGTATAGGAAACTGGATGGCCGCGGGTCAAACGCGGCGCGCGGGGCGTCACGCGGCGCCGCCCTATACCGCGCGGACTTTGCGGACCGCACGGCCAACTTCGGACCGTGCCGGCTTCCGCATGGCTTGCGACAGCCGCCGCACCTGATCGCTGACGCACACCAGGAACATGGGCTGGCGGGCATTCTTCAGCAAATCGATGATGCGGTCGGGCGCCTCTTCCAAATAGATGGATTTGCCGTCGGTGAGCAGATGGGTTTCCGATTCGCTCTGGAGGGCGTCGCTGAGGCGCTTGCCCATGTCTTTCTGCAGAAAACGCAGCACCCGCCGGATTTTCTGGAGCGAAAACCCCTTGCGCCGCAGTTCGGCGATAACGGAGACTTCCAGGACCTCCGGCGCGAGGTAAACGCGCTTATGCCCGTCCTGGCGCGGAGAAACGACGCTTCGCTCATCCCACCATTGCAACTGGCGTAGGCTGACGCCACAGATACGGGCCACGTCGGTGCTCGTGTATTGGTCGCTGTCGGGCAGAGCAGCAGGCCGCGGTTTTCTTGTTTTGAACATTTCGTCCCGCTTTCGGTTTTTTAAAAAAAGCCGTCATTCTGGATTGTACTTTAGTCGCGGGCGGTGTCAATAGCCAATTGCAGATCTTTTTGCGGCCGGGAGCCGAAAAAGGCCTGTCCTACCTGTGCTAACATAGGCTTTCCAACCTGAGGTTTTCGTGGCCAGAATCACCCGTAAAGAATTGAAGACCGACAAGTTTGCGCTCGAAGTCGGGCACACAGTCGATTTTTTTGAAGAACACCGGACCGAGATTGTCCGCTACGGAGCGGCGGCGCTGGCGGTAGCCGCCATCGTCGTACTCCTCCTTGTGTACCGTAGTTACCGGCACACCGCCCGCCAGGAGGCGCTGGCAAAAGCCATAGCGGTGCAGGAAGCGCCCGTCGGGCAGGGAGCGCCGGGAACACCCCTCGCGTTTCCCACCCAGGAAGCCAAGGATAAAGAAGCGATTAAGGTATTCAGCGAACTGGCCGCCAAGGATTCCGGAACGGACGAAGGCTACATCGCGGAATATTATTTGGGTTGCATCGCCACGGATCAAGGCAAGCTGGGCGAGGCGGACAAACGCTTTAGCTCGGTGGCCGATTCCGCCGGCACGAGGTATGGCTCGCTGGCCAAGCTTTCCCTCGGCCAACTCTACTTCGCCGAAGGCAAGCCGGACTTGGGCGAGAAGACGCTACGATCGCTGATGGACAACCCTACCGTTTTCGTCTCCAAGGACCAGGCGACCATTGTGCTGGCAAAGATGCTGGCGCTCACCAAGCCTGCCGTAGCGCGGAAGTTGTTGGAACCTTTACGCGTCAAACCCGGCGCGGTGAGTCAGGCCGCCATCCAGGCGTACGCCGAGTTGCCGCCCCAATAGCCGGGCAAATCATGCTCCGCCATCTCCGTTTTCCGGTGGAACGCAGCATGGGGCGGCGTTACCCGGAATCGGCGCATCCTTACCGCAACGCCTTTCAGCGCGACCGAGACCGCATCGTGCATGCCCGTGCCTTCCGCCGGTTGGAAGCCAAGACACAGGTATTCACGCCCGGCCTCTGCGACCATTTCCGGAACCGCCTGACGCACACCATCGAGGTGGCACAGATCGCGCGCACGGTGGCCGCCGCGCTGGCGCTCGACGAAGATCTCACGGAAGCCCTGGCGCTGGCCCACGACATCGGCCATCCTCCCTTTTCGCACGCCGGCGAGGATGCCTTGGACGATCAGATGCGGCGCTTCGGCGCGCGCTTCGACCACAACCTGCACGCCGTGCGGATCGTGGAGAGTTTCGAGCAGCGCTACGCCCGGTTCCCGGGTCTGAACCTCTCCTTCGAAGTGCGCGAGGGCATCGCCAAGCATTCGCGCGATTTCGGCCCTGGCGAGAATCCCGATTTGGAGGAGTATTTGCCTGGCTTACGGCCGCCCCTGGAGGCGCAGCTCATCGATTTGGCCGATGAGATCGCCTACAATACGGCCGATCTGGACGATGCCGTCTCCGCCGGCCTGCTGCGCTCCGAGGAAGTGGCCGCGGCGGCGCCCTACTATAGGGAGCTTTACGAAGCGTCCGAGACGCAGTTTCCGGGGGCGCCGGAGAGCGCCCGCTTCCACGAGACGCTGCGCGGGCTGATCGACGCGCTGGTGTCGGGCCTCATCGAGGGCACCGTACGCCGCGCCTCGGAAGCCGGAATCGAGAGCGTGGAGGATGTGCGCCGGCATCCCGCGCGCCTGGCCGCGTTCACGCCTGAAACAGAAACGGCCAATCGCGATTTGAAGCGATTTCTGCACCGGCGCGTCTATACGGCGCCGGCTTTGCAGGAGGAACGCGACCGGGCGGCCGCCATGATCGCGGAGTTGTTCGATTTCTTTCTGGAGCACCCCGAGCGCCTGCCGGCGTCTCACGGCGAATTGATCCCGGGCGAACCCGCATACCGGGTGATCTGCGATTATATCGCGGGCATGACCGACGGCTTCTTCCAGCGCACGTACCAGCAGACGCTGGGGGGGTGAGGCAGTGGGGCAGACCGTGTGGGGCGGGCGTCCACGCCAGCGGCGGGTCTCCAGGCCCGCTCTTCTTCCCAATACGTCACGGGTCCGCCACAGGCCGACGTGGACGTCGGCCGCAGGACTGGAGTCCCGCCCCACGATTACTGCACTGCCAGTGTCACTCCGGACTGCGCGCTTACGCCTCCGATGGCGACGGCCAGCGGCACGCTCGGGCCGGGTGTCACGGTTTCCGGCACCTGCACGGTAATCTGCGTCAGGCCCGAGATCAAGTACGGCGCGGCCCCCGCGTAGGCGATGGTGGGGCAGGGAACGCCTCCCATGGTGACGGTGACCGCGTTAGCGGGCAGCATGGGATACGGCGCAGTCACCAGCAAGCCGTCCATACTGGCGGGAGTGGTCGCGCCCGCGCCGGTCAGGTAGATATCCACATAGCCGCCGCGCGCGACGGGATTCGCGGCGGTGTTCAAGCTGTAGTCGACGTTATTCAGAATCGCGCCCGGACCGGTTCCCAATGCGTTGGCGGTGAACAGGCCGGGGGCCGCGGCGGCTACTTGCAAGGAGACCGGCGCGGTAACAGCGCCTAGGTATTCCACTTGCAGAGTGGTAGTGGATTGGCCGGCCACCCCATAAGGCACCACCGCATTCACTTGTCCACTCGAGGCGTAGGTGATGGGGGCGGGCACGCCGTCAAACAGGACATGCACCCCCGCCAGCGCATTCGACACCAGGACTGGATTGGTGAGTTCCAGATTGGCGCCGGCTGCGGGACCGAGCGCCGTTCCATAGAGCGACACAATCTCTCCTGGGGCCACGGCGCCAGAGGCGTAGCTTGCAGCATTGGCCACGCCTGCCGCGGGCAGAGTGGGCTGGGCGTTGGACAGGCGCAACAGGGCCGCGCCGTAACCCGGCAGCGTGACCTGCATCTGCGCGGCGGGAGTCGGCGATTGCGGCACGGGCCCGCCCGGCAGCGGCGTGGAAGCATCGAGCGTCACCAGAGTGGCCGAAGCGAAGGTGCCCAACGCCGAGAGATCCAGCGCGAACGTGCGCGACAAACCAGGGCCGTTGTCGTCGTTGGACTTGCTGAGCGAGTAGTTGGACATCAGCACCACCACGGACCCGTCCGGGTTGCGCGCCGCCATTGTCTGCGTATCGAATGAAAACGGGCTGCCTTCCCAACCATTCGCAAGGCTAGGCACACAGCAGCCGGTGGTGGTGGTTTGAAGGATAACCTGACCGGGCGGCGAAGGAAACCAGTGTGAGAGGTAGTAATCCACCCAGTAGCTGAGTTGCGTAGTATAAGGCGGTCCTCCCGACGGGCTGCCGATCTCGCCATATTGCTGGTCGCTGCCGAAAGCCCAGTGGTATAGGGCTTGCGCGCCCGCCTCGCCCAGTTGCTCGAATACCAGGGAACGCCATGCGGCAAAGAAAGGACTGCTGCCGCGCGTATCCGTTACGAACTTCCGAGGGTAGTTGCAGTTGCTGTACCCACCGCTGATGGCGTAGTCTGCGTTCACATTGTTCTCGGTGATCCAGACGGGCACGTTGGCTAGCAATGGGTTGGCGGCCATCTCGGTGTACATGGTCTGGACCTGGATGGCAAACTCGGGAACGGTGGAAAAGAGATCCTGGTCGTAGTCTGTCTGGTCGCAGGTAGAATAAAAGTGCTTGGCCACTACATCCACCGGAGCGGTGACGCCGGCCACGAAGGTCGGCAGGTAGCTTTCGGGGCCGCCCGCCAGTTCGACCGCCACGAACTTGATGGACGGATCCGCCTGGGCCATCTGGGGCACTACCGTGTTGTAAAGCGTCACGTACTCCGACGCCGTTACGCCGTTGCCGTCCGGCTCGTTGAAAATGCCCCACCAGGTAACCGGGTAAGGCGTGGGACTTTGATAGTGTGTACCGTTGTCGGTGAATCCGCCGGTGTTGTAATAGCGAACGATGTTGGCGCTCATCTGGGCGAAGGCGGGGATGCTGGCGGGAAGGATCTGTCCGGTGGGGACAATGGTAGTGC
>JBEKPZ010000452.1:0-5516 GCA_049520215.1 Bryobacteraceae bacterium
TCGGCGGCGGCCGCAAGCTTGATCGGTCTGTTGTTTGTCGTAATCACGCTCGGCGCTGACCGAATGCCGGAACAGGCCGCTAGGATTCGCCTGTACCTTACGCCCACCGTTGTCTATTTCGCCTCTGTACTAGGTGTTGGCGCGCTTCTCACCTTCCCGAACCATACTCCGTTCACGGCCACTCTTTGCATTTGCCTCTGTGGTGTCGCCGGCTTAGTTTACTCGGGGTCCCGTTCAATTGGACGCGATAAGAAGAGTTACGACGACTGGCGCGAGCTGATCCAATACGGGGGTTTTCCATTTGCGGCATACGGGTTCCTTGTATTGGGCGGGGCCCTGTTACTCCACGACGCCCAACGCGGTCTCACCTTCGTGGCTGTCGGTATGCTGTCGTTGCTTTCGGTCGCTGTCCGCAACTCGTGGGCCATGGTCATCACGGTCGTCACCACCCGTCCTGGCCAACATTAGCGTCAGCGTGACGGCGGCTTTGTCAAAGGCGCGCCCCGGTCGAACACGAGATTTATGCACCAACCCACACCAACACGCGCCAAAGGCAACTCGGATGCCGGCCCCAACCTGCCGCGGAAAATGGCCGCAAACCAAATGATTCCAAAGGCTTTACAGAAAATTGGTTTCGGGTGTCCAAAAAAGAGTGTCGCTCCCCGCATGCACAAAAAAGCGCAAGTTTGCATAACTTTGCACAACCCGGCCGCCGGCCTCCGCACCCCGAGCCAGCCTGTCCCTGGAGTTTGGCCTTTTAGTGGGGCAGACCCCCAGGTCTGCGCGGGTCCTCCAGGACCCGCCTGCGGGGCCTTAGCCCCGCAGGTTCCACCCGGCCGATTAACTTTCGCAGACTTACTGGCGCCCGCCCCGAACTGCTACATTCGAGGCGCTATGCGCAATCTGCCCGGACGCAGCATCCTCATTCGGTGGATGTTCGACGCGCTCGGCTTCCTACTCCTTTTCGGCCACAGGTTCGTGGTCCACTCCGTCCTGCGCGCCGATTTCTGGGCCGGACTATTCTTCGGCAGGAAGACCGCCGGCTACCTGTTCTTCATGGCCGCTGTCTCCTTCTATACTCTGGTCACCCCGCTGTTTTGTTGGGCTACTGCTTCCGGCCTGAAGCGTAATAAAACATGGTCGCGCCCCGTTGGTGTCTGCACTTCCACTCTTCTCCTCTTCGGGCTTCCGTGGCTCACCATTGCCGGCGCCATCGGACTTTACGTGCTGATCGCCGCACCGTCGCATCTCAGCCCGGCGGCCGACCCGGTCCCAACCAAGCCCACCACGGACTACTGGGCTTCCAAACGCAGGTCGAAGGCGCAGCCGGTGGTCCTGACGCTTTTCTGGATGGCCGCCCTCGTGCCGCAAGCGTGGTTGGCTCTGTACGCGCACCGCGCCGGCATGCCCGCCTGGCGTCCGGGTTGGGCCTGGTGGCCGTGGTATTCGTTGTTCATCTTCGTCAATATCGTTCTGCATGAGTGCGGCCACGCCATCATGGCTTGGGCCGCCGGCTTCAAACTCCGCATCATCTCAATCGGGCCTTTCACATTCTGGCGGGAGCACTCTCGTTTTCAGTTTCGCTTCGATCCGGCGCGGCTATTCGAAAGCGGGGGCTACATGGGCGCCGTCCCGGTCTCCGATCGGAACCTGCGCCTGTACGAAACCACCGTGGTAGCCGCGGGTCCGGCCACCAACGCACTAACCTGCCTCGTCCTTCTCGCCGTCTTCTTTTCCTTACCCGGAACCGCGTGGCAGCAGTGGTGGTGGATCGCGTCCTTCAACGCCGTCATAGCCGGCGTGATGGCCGTGAGCAACCTGATTCCCGTTGGCTACTGCGATGGCAGCATGCTTTTCCATCTCATCCTCTGGACCCCCGCCGGCCGCCTGCTGCTGGACCGCAAACGCGTGACCCAACTGGGCGAAGAGGCGGATGAGTTCCACGCGCAAGCTGCCTTCGACAAGGAAATCGAAGTTAAAGAAGCCATGCTGGAGCGTTCGCTTGCATTCGGCCAGGACAACGCCTTCATGATCGCCGCCTGCCACCAGATGCTGGGCACCGCCTACTCGCTGGTCGAAGACTGGCCCGCCGCCGAGTTGCACTACCGCAAATGCCTGGAATTCGAAGCCGAGATCGCCGCCAACCCGGCTTTGGCGAGTAACGTCTGGTCCGGCCTGCAGAAGGCTTGTATCCGCCGCCAACATGTGGCTGCGGCGGGTCCCGTTTACGCCTCCGCCGTGGCAATACTCGAGAAGCGGAAAGCGGGAGTCGGGGGGCCTGCCAGACCCGCTGTTACGCATGCGATGCTCGCCCAGGTACACTTGCGCAACGGATCGTTCAAGACCGCGCTGGGCGAAATCGAAGAAGGGCTCAAACTGCTTCCCCGCAGCTCCAGCAGCCTTTTCTTGCGCGGACACCTGCTGCGCTGCGAGGCTGTCTGCCGCCTGCAGCTTGGCGAAATCGACGCGGGTCTGGCGGCCGCCCGAGCCGCTGCCGATCTCTATCGTTCCTCCGAGGTTCCGCTCGACCGCCGCAACCTGGCCTGGGAGAACATTGCGGATCTCGGAGACGAACTGGCGTCGGCCGGCCTCTCCGCCCTCGCCATCGACCTTCTGCGCGAAGGCATCGCGCATCTCGAATCCGGCGGGGCCGCGTTCGTTGCTGCGCTGTACCGGATCAAGCTTGCCAGCGTGTTTGGTCAACTCGGCCGGATGGACGAAGCCTGCGCGGAACTGCCCACGGAACGTACGCTCTCGCCCGCCTTGCGTCGCGCTTTCCTCGCCGAGCGTGCACGACTCCTCATGGTCTCGGGCCGAGCTGATCTCGCCGTGGCCGATTGCCGCGAACTCGTCGCCCTTTGGATGGCTCACTCCTGCACGCCCGCTCCCGAGATCGCGTCCGCCGAAGCGCTGCTTGCCGAAGCGTGCCTGGCCGCTGGGGATCACGGAGAAGCCGCGGCCCTCGCCGCACAGGCCTCCGATGTGCTTGGTCCGTGGCAACATCCCGACGCCGCAAGCTGTCTCATCACCATCGCTCTTGCACGATCGTCGTCCGCCAGTGATGGCAGTTCCGCGCTAATTGACGAAGCGTTCCGCTTGATTGACGGCGCTGCGCTGCTCGGTCCGGTCGAGAAGGCGCGGATGAGAGAATGCGAGACTGCTCGCATCCGGGAGGCTCACGCCGAGGTCCTCGCCGTGGCATGAATCCGCGGCCAAGCGGCCTGCCCTGCCCCGCCCTACGGCTCCCAGGCTGTTTGGCGCGGTAGACTCTAGGTGTGAGGGAGTTGCGCGCACTGACACCCGAGGAACTGGCGCGGGCCGAGGATCGACTGCGGAATCCGGCGCCGGGCAGCCGCATTGAAGCGGCCAAGAAGTTCGGGATCGACTTGACGCTGCTGATCGGCCAGTTGCGGCTGACGCCCGCTGAGCGCGTGGCGCGGATGCTGGAGGTATCGCGTATCGCGCAGAGTGTCCGCGGAACAGCCAGGCGGCGAAGGCCATGAGCCTCGACGCGGCGGTGCGGGCACTGGTCGACGCGGATGTGGAGTTCGTGCTGATCGGCGGCTGGTCGGCCATCATTCACGGCAGCCGGTATATGACGGACGACCTTGACATCTGCTACTCGCGGAGGCCCGAAAACCTTCGTCGTCTGGCGCGGGCGCTGGCTCCTTATCATCCCCGTCTGCGCGGCTTACCGGAAGGCCTGCCATTCACTTGGGACGAGTCTACGCTGCGAAATGGAACCGTCTTTACGCTAGTAACCGACTTGGGCGACATCGACCTGCTAGGCGAGGTCAGCGGATTGGGATCGTTTGAAGAGGTAAAGGCAGGCTCCTATGTGGCGGAGGCGTTTGGCCGGCAGGTGAGGACGTTGGATCTTAAGAGCCTGATCAAGGCGAAGCGGGCCGCGGGCAGGGATAAGGATCTCATGGTCCTGCCCGAACTCGAAAGCCTTCTGGAAGCCGAGGAGCCGTAGGACGCGCACGTGTTTTGGATGGATAAGAGCAAAGTGCAGGCCGGCGAAATCCCCACGCCGGAAGGATTGGCGCCGGACGTCATTATCAGCCCGGACACGCGGCGCGCGGGCCGCATTCCGCCCGGCCAGAGCCGCACCAGAAAATGGCCGGTGCTGGACGCCAGCGGTCCGCCTTCGATTGACCTGGCGAGTTGGCGCCTGCGCGTCAGCGTCACGCGCTGGTCGCGATTGGGAAATGTATGGGAAGGGGTCTCCACGCGCGAGCTAGTGCGGCAGGCCGGCGGCGTGCTTCCGGCAGCCGCGTTGGTGATGGCTTACGGCTACGACCGCGGATGGACGACCAACCTGCCTCTGGACGGCTTTTTGCGCGAGGACGCGCTGGTCGCGTTCCATCACGACGGCGAGCCTATTACCGCCGAACATGGCGGCCCGGCGCGTTTGATCGTGCCGCAGCTTTACGCATGGAAGAGCGCCAAGTGGCTGGCCGGCATCGAAATCATGGATCGCAAAGGCCGATTGACAATCGGCCTGCAGGCTACCAGCCTGCCCCACTACTCCATGTTGACCATCTGAATCAGGGCCTGGATGTACCCGAACGCGTAGGCGAAGGCTTGCTTGCCTCCCGCGTCGCCGTCGATGACCGGCACGTGGTCCGGCATCAGCATGCCGTCGTAACCAATCTCCTTATAGACGCGCATGGCGCGGATCATGTTGACGTCGCCATCGTCGGGAAAGGTCTCCTGAAAGTTCAGGAAGCCGCCCCTGATGTTGCGGAAGTGCACGTTGAAGATCTTTCCGCGCGCGCCGAAGTAGCGGATTACATCGAAGATCTGGTCCGCGGGCCGGGTAAGCATCTCGGAGACCGTGCCCTGGCAGAAGTTCAGGCCGTGATACGGACTGGGCGCGATTTCGATAAAGCGCTTGAGCCCATCCACGCTGCCGAGCACGCGATCCACCCCGCGGAAGCCCTTGCCGGCGGGCATGCCGGGATCGTGGGGGTGGCATGCCATCCTGACTCTGAATTCCTCGGCGACGGGGATGACGCGCTTCAAAAAATACGCGATGCGCTCCCAGGCGGTCTAACCCGGCTTCGGTGAGCGGCGGGTCCTGCGCAGCCTTCTCGTAAACGAAGGTGCTGTAGTGCGCGCCGCCACGGCCGGGCGTAGGCGCGGACCGCACCACGCCCAGGATGGTCAGATTGTATTTCAGCGCGGGGATGCCGGCGCGCGCGGCATTGCGAATCATCTGGCAGATGGTGTCGATTTCGCGCTCGCGCTCGGGGCTCCTGCCCAGCATAATGTTGGGGTTTTCGGACTTCGCGATGTAACTGGAACTCAGCGGGAGCGGGACCATCTCGAGGCGAATGCCGAAGGACTCGACGCGCTCGCGCAGTCGGGTGAGGCCTTCGACGGACCAGTTTGCGTCCATGCGGGCCGAAGGCAAGTTGCTGCAAATATGATTGACGCCGAACGCGGCGAGGACGCGAAGCGCGAGGTCGGACGAATCGTTCTGAGTGCCCAGTTTTAGCGCCGTGTTACGT
>JBEKPZ010000453.1:0-9230 GCA_049520215.1 Bryobacteraceae bacterium
GTGATGGACTGAGCCGGAAATGTCGTGCTCAGGCCGCTGCTGTTCAGGCTAATGTCGGACTGGCGCACAATCGCGCCCAGGTTTGCGCTGCTGTATTGCCAGACTTGGGCGGCGCCGGCGGGCGTGAAGTTGGCGAGCCCGATGGAATCGGTGATAGCGCCGCTGGTCTTATTCAGGACAACAATGGTCAGCACCGAATCGTAGCGCTTGGCGGCGAAGATGGAAAGCTCGTCGGGATTGTCGGAGGTGGCGGAAATGCTGGCACCCCCGAATTGGCCGCCGTTGCCATCGTAGTTCAGATAAGTCTTAAAGGCGAAGGCGGCGGGACTGGTGGGCGAAAGACTGGTCCAAATCGTGCCGTAATCAAGTTGCTCGCGACCAAAGATGCCGAGGATGTCGGCCTGCGAGATGGCGCCGGTAATCGCGTCCGGCGCACCCCAGTTATATTCCGTGATGGCGGTCTTGGTTGCGGGGTAGTTGTCGGCCACCCACTGGCGCATGCGCGGCACCAGCGAGATGGCGACCTCGGCGCCCGTGGCATCTTCGAAGCCGCCACCGGGGGGATAGTAGTTGGGATCCCACAACGCACGCGTCGAGGTCATGCGCAGGGTTTCCATAGCCGCGTCGCCCACGCTACCGGTCAGACCGCCTGGCGCCACATACCCGTGAACGTCCACCACATCGAGCAGGCGATAGCCGCTGTGCTGCTCGAACTGCTTCATCTGCTGCAAGTAATATGGAATCCAATAGACACTGCCGTGCGCCTGGTAATCCAGCGGGTTGTCCCAGTATTGCCAGGGTGACTTACCCCAACCATCGTGCATGTCGAGGCTCGAAAACAACATGCCGCTCCAGCCGCTGGGCACCGGACCGCTGACGAGGGCAGTGGGGTCGGCGGCCTTCACCGCTTGGGCCCACTGCAAATTGCGGGCCATCATATCATCGTAGCTGGCGGGTTGCGGATAGATATCGATGTGAACGCCATCCCACCATTCGGGCTCGTTATCCATCTCCCAGATGCGGACGCCGCCCGCGCTGGCAGGGCCGTACGTGGACAAGATCTGGCTCACCCACTCCTGTGAGAAGGCCGGTGTAACAGGTATGTAGGCGTCATTGGGATCGTTCGCGATCTGCGCGCCATTCACGAGGACGCCATTGCCGCAGTCCGAATTATAGGGATCGGTGGCCTGCTGCGCACCGTACTTCTGCACGCTGAAACTGCACTCGCCGCCGGATTTGGGGGCCCAGTCCATCAGGGAAACTGTTCCCATGCTGACCGTGCCAGCGGCGAGGTTCGCGATATGAAACGCGTCGAAACCAGGGCTTACGGTGTAGTTCTCGAAGTACCAATCGGAGGCGATATTCCTGATGCTGTTCTGCCAGTTGAAACTGGTGGCACTATCGCCGCCCCATCGAAGCAGCGGTACGCGCATCATCTCCAGCAGTCCATTGTCGGACCATTCATTAATCCCATAAATAAAGGGGCTGATAGGGTGAATGTTTGCCGCGGCATCGACGGCCAGCACGGGTGTAGACTGCGCGTCCGCGGCAAGGCCAACCAGCAGACCGAGGCCAAAAACGAGAAGCGGCTTCATATATCCCCCATTTTAATGCGGGGCTTATTGATGCTGATTGCCCGTTGGGCGGTTGCTCCGCTAATTCGCCGGACAATCGGGGAACATGATCTGAGCGGTTTGATATAGATACCGGCGCCAGTTGGCCCACTCGTGGCCGCCGCTGCTGAGCACCCAGAAATTGCGCAACCCGTACTGATCGAACAGCGCGAGATCCTTTTGGCCATTCTTAAGTGCGATGTCGGTTTCGCCAGCGGCCATGTAGAGCGGCACGCGGAACTTGTCATTGGTGGTTGGATCCTTCAGCATCGCTCCGTAATAATCGTCGAACTTCTTCAGCGTGGCCTCGCCGATGTGACCGGAGCTGTAGATATAAAGCTCACTGAACGTATCGAGGTGCTGAAAACCTGTGTGGATCACCACCATGCCGCCCATAGACAGTCCCGCCAACGCCCGATATTCCCGGCTCGCCTTGGTGCGATAGTGGCTGTCAACGTAGGGAATGATGTCCTTCAAGTACTCCTGCGAGCACTTGTCGTCGGTGCCGATGGGCGAAGGATCGAACGTCGCGCAGCCTCGCGTGTTCGGCATGACAATGATCATGGGCTTCGCCTTGCCGGCGGCGATCAGGTTGTCCAGAATGCCGTCCGCGTAACCACCGCTGCGGAGGTCTTCACTGCTCCATTTGGAGTCGTCGTCTCCGCCGCCGTGGTTCAGGTAAAGCACAGGGTATCGGGCGCCGGCATTGCCGACGTAATCCGGCGGCAGATACACATGCATGCGTTTGTCCTCGCCGGCGTAGTTCTTGTAGTTGGCCTGCTCGATCTTCCCGTGCGCGCCGTCGGCTTTCGCGAAGAAGGTCTGGTCGGTATAGGCGGGCAACGCGGGGAGGATCGGAAGTGGGCAGACTCCCGCTTTAGGCGACGGCGGCATGGCTCGTCCCCGGGGCGGCGCGCCTGGGCCGGTTTGGCCCGCCGGAGGCTGAGCCGCGAGCAGGCCCGTAAAAATAAGGGCCGCGGCGGGCAGGAGCATCCGACACCGAGACCGAGGTGAGGCGCTTTCATTTGGCCGAACAAAGCCAATAAGTGCTTTATAGTCAATGCCTGCTGGAAAAGCGGAAGTCATATGGCGCCGACGGTGACGGCTTGCGGGAAGCACGTGACCGGACGGGCTGCGGCTCTGGCACTGTGCGAGGCTTTGCATAGAGTATTTGTCTGACGCGAGGATAGCACGCAAGCGCCGTGGATTCAGCCTATCGAATCGCCTTGGGTTATGTGTTTGAAAAGGACGGAGAGGTACCGACCAGTGTTACCGTGGATTCGCTTGGCGACCGTCGGTCGAAACCGGTACGCCATGGGCTTCAACGGACGGGAACTACTTAGCCCAGGCCTCCCCTTCCGGCGTGCGCCGCCATGTGAAATATGCGTCCAAAATCTGGAGCGCTTCGGCGCTGGGAACCGGTCCCGTGTGGGGTGTCTGCGCGAAGTACATCACCACAGGTTTGGCGTCCTTGAAGGCGGGCCACGCGGGAACGCCTTCCCCGTTGGGATCGCCACGCTTGGCGAAGTTCGTCCAGTAGGTAGCCATGGCCTCCGAGATCGCCAAGTCTGACTTGGTTGTCTGCGGATTCGACGTATTGAAATGTTGGAAAACGTAGGCCACCTCCGCGCCGTGCGGCGAGCCGTACCCCGCCCGTGGAGAATCGGCAGGATATTCGGGGTGCTGATCGAAACAATAGTAGAACACCTTGGACTTCCCGGTCTGCGCTTCGAGTCGCGCCCAGATCCAGGTGTGCCAGCCGAAAGCCGCATCGCGGGTGAGGTCGCGCGCGGTCTTCGCAACCGTTCCCGAGCCGGGTGGATAAGCTGCGATCAGCTTGTCCGCGAACGGGCCGTAGCGCCCCTTCACGGCCGCGACATACTCCTCCGGGGTTTTGGGCGGCGAAAAACTCGCGCCCTCATCCGAGTTGTAGCCCAGCAGGATGGGCGTGTCATTGTAGCGCTTGGCTTCGTACAACTTGTACTGATCGTCGGGAATCACCCACCCGTCGATGATTGGCCAAGCCAAGCCCATACCGCGGCCGACCGTTTGAAGCTTGTCGACGGGCAGCTTCCGCAGTTCCGCAATCGATGAGGCCCCCGCGGCTTTGGCGTACGTTTCGCCCGCGCGCTCCGCATCGGGCAGGCGCTTCATGTTCTCTCCCGGAAAGGTCGTAGGCCGCGGCGGTCCGAACGATCCGCCGCTTTGCGAGATGGCGCCTTCAAACGACCCTTTCGCCAACGGCGATGCGCACAGCATGCTCACCGCGATTCCCCCGGCCGATTCACCGAAAATGGTCACGCGGTGGGGATCGCCCCCGAATGCGCCGATATTCTTCCGCACCCATTGGAGCCCCGCGATCATATCCAGCAGACCGTAATTCCCCGAGACATGATTCCGGCTCTCGGCGCTCAGATCCGGATGCGCCAGAAATCCGAGTCGGCCCACGCGGTAGGCGATGCTCACGAGCACGACGCCCTTTTGGGCGAGTTTCTCCCCGCTGTAGTTCGGTTCGGAGGTAGCACCCGCATTGAACCCGCCGCCATAAATCCAAACCAGCACGGGGATGCGGTCGTGCGCCGACTTCGCCGGGGTCCAAACATTCAAATACAGGCAGTCCTCGCTCGTTTCGGGTCCCTGACCCGCTCCGGGAGGTCTCATGCCCTGCACACAAGAGGGCCCGAATTTAACGGCTTGCCGCACTCCCTCCCATGTCGCGGCGGGCTCGGGAACGCGCCAGCGGAGATCGCCGACGGGCGGTGCCGCGAACGGAATGCCCCGGTAGACCGTCAGGTTGCCTTCGACGACACCTTGCACAAGCCCGCCCTCGACCTTCACCGCCGCCGGCATCTCGGCGGCGCAAAGCGCGGCCGCGATCATTGCGAGCAGTAGAATTCTCTTCATTGCAACCGCCTCCTTATGGCTTCGCCGCGAGTTCGTAAATGCTGATGCTGTAGCGCGGCAGAGTCAGTGTATCGGGAATAGAATCGACCGGCGAACTGGTGACGGCCGGGTTCTGGATGTCGTCGCCGCTGGGGCCCAGCCTCCACAACGCACCCTTGCCCGCGAGCGAAGCGCCCGTGATGCTCAGCTTGAGCGCTTGATCGCCGTCCGTTGGATTTAGCACAGCTACGGTAAGGGTCTGGTGGTCCGCGGTCCAGGCGGCGGCCACGTCCAACGGAAACGTGGCGCTGCCGGCGTTGACAGCGGGTTGTTCGCCGCCCACCGGGTCTGTCACCTTGGGTTGGGGCGAATTGCCCGAGACTTCCACCGGGATCGAACCGAAGTGGTCGCGATAAATCTTGAAGACCTCGCCGTTGGCGTTCAGCTTCACGGGCGCTCCATTGCGGCTGAGCAGCGAGGTAGCGAAAGTGTAGCCCGCCATCTGGATGTCGGAATGGCGGAACATTTCGTGGAAAACCCAGGCGTACGCCGGATATGTCGGATACTTACCGTTACCCGCATAGGCCCATTCGTCCATATTGATGGGCTTGGGATGGGCCACCAGTTCCGGCAGGACCTTTTCGTATTCTTTGTAAGTCTCGTATTTGATGCGCACGTGGTTGGCGGGACGGCGCATCCAATCGGTGATCGGTTCGGTGGGATCGTTCGGCACTTGTTTGCCCTGGGCGAGATCGAAGTGCGTGCCGCCGTAGTTGTAGAAGTGTTCGCTGATCAGGTCGATATTGTCGAAGCAATTCTTGAGCAGATTGCCGGTCCAATCCGCGGGGGACATGATCTTCGGCACCAGATCCGTGCCCAGTTTCAGGGCCTCCTTGGAACCGGTCATGGTGTCCGGCATGGCGCCACTGGCGATCAGCACGATGGCCGGATCCGATTTCCGCATGGCCTTGGCGAACAGGTTGTGCTTGTGTTCGAACTGCTCGAGCGGCATATATCCATACTGATAGCTGCCCCACATTTCATTGCCGATGCCCCAGAATTTCACGCGATAGGGCTCGGGATGGCCGTTGGCGGCGCGCAGTTTGCCCATTGGACTGCTGACGGCGCCATTGACGTATTCGACATATTGCCCCGCCGACCACGCGTCGCCGAAGCCGGCGTCCACGGTGATATAAGCTTCCACGCCGAGGAGCTTGCACATCGTCATGAACTCCCCGGTGCCGACATCATTGGATTGCAGCGTGCGCCAGACCGGGTCCATTTCGGGCGGGCGTTTGTCGGGGTCGCCAATGGCGTGACGCCATTCAAAGGCGGAAACGTAATTGCCGCCGGGCCAGCGATACACGCCGGAGCGAAGACTCTTGAGGGCTGCCATGGCGTCGGGGCGGAAACCGTTGACGTTGTCCGCTGGCATCAGCGAAACCGCGCCGGCGCGGAAGGAACCTGTTCCCGTGCCGCTGATTTCGAATTGCGCCGTGCCGGACTTTTCCGCCTTGAATGAGAAGGTGAACCTCTTGTATGAAGTCCTCAGTGGACCGAGAGACACCATCTGGCGCCCTTCGGGATTGTTAGCGTCCCAGACGATGCCAACCGAAACCTTTGCCGTGGGGTCGCCGGCCAGTTGGATGCGCCCGTTATACGTGGCACCCTCCACGAAGCTGAGACCGGATTGCCGGATGCCCCGATGTTCCGAGGCTTCCAGTTTGATGAGCGGCGAGTGTTCGCCCACGAAGGGATTCTGCGTGTCCATGAGGACGGATTCTGGTGGGCCGATGGGGACCCATCGCCGCGCAGGGCCGCGCCCTCGCCCCGGCCCGCGCCCTGCTCCGCCGGCGTCCGGTAGCGTTGCTGTCGCCGGTACGACCGGATTGTAGAACTTGCGGTCGTCGAGCATCTCGCTCCAGAGCCCTGTGTAGACCAGGCTCCCGGCGTGCTCTACAAACTGGCCATAGAGATAAGGAGAAATGGCGACGCCGGTTTTGGAGGCGTCGACGCTAGCGCTCACGGTCTGCCCGGTCCCCGTCTGGGCCACCGCGGCGAGCGCGAAGAGGAGGAAATAGGAGATTTTCATATTCTTTGGAACATAGGCGAAGTCGTGCAGCATGCCCGGCCCTAGATCGCAGTTCCTGTGCGCACCACTGTCGCGACCGGCATACTAGCGAACAGCCTACCTCAAAGCAAAGACTCTTGCTGAAACGGCAGGGCATGATTCTGAAGGCGATCCGCCTCGGCGCTGGTGTGCGTGCCTGAATACCGGGCGCGTGGCGACGGCTGCGAAACGACTGGGATATCGGCGCCGCGGTGAAACGGCAGATCCGCAAGCTCGAGCCGGATTGGGACAATTTGATGGCCGCCCGAGCTGCGAGAGAGCAAAGTGTCGTGTTTCCGTCGCGTAGCGGGCGCAAGAACGCCCGCGGCATCGGGCTGCGCGAAGCGCGTTATGGCCACCCAACCGGCGCACCAGGAAGTATCGTCCGGCGCGGTCTGCGCCACGGGCGTGCAGCCGGCTCGTCGGCGTCCCGGCGAAGTGGCGCCCTCCGCCCGCCGCGCATCCTCCGCCCGCCGGCGGTCGCGGCGACGGAGCAAGGGCGGCGGGCGCCGGAACCGGCCGCCGGCATCGGGCGACGCGAAGCTCGTTATGGCAACCCGGCAGCAAGCGTTTAATCTGATATACTCCATCGAAAGGTGCCTCCCTTGAATCGAAGAGAATTGCTGAAAAGCGCGACATTGCTTGCGGGTGACGGCGCTGCCGCGTTGCCCATTGCTCTTGCTGACCCTGCTGTTGCCGCGGCCGCTGCGAGTGTGCGGCTGGGAAAGATCGCGCTTGAAGAGCACTTCATGGTGCCGGACTTTATGGAGTATTTCGCGGAGACCTATCCGAATATCAGTCCGGAGATTCGGAAGTTTGGAACGACTGTGCTCGATGACCTGGGAGACAAGCGCATCGCCATCATGGACGAGCACGGCATCGACTTTGTGGTGTTGTCGCTGGCCGGGCCGGGAGTGCAGGTGGAGAAGGACGCTGCGGTTGCGGGGAAAAAGGCGCGGGCGGTGAACGATTTTCTGGCCGCGGCGGTGCAAAAGCGGCCGAGCCGGTATGGGGGCTTTGCCCACCTGGCCATGCAGAATCCGGCTGCGGCGGCCGATGAGCTGGAGCGTTGCATGCGCGACCTTGGGTTTCAGGGGGCAATGATCAATGGCCAGACGAACGGCGAGTATCTCGATCTGGATAAGTACTCGGTGTTCTGGGAGCGGGCCGCTGCGCTGGAAGCTCCGATCTACATTCATCCTGCCAATCCGGTGGATCATCCGGCCATGTACGAGGGGCACTCCGAGCTGTGGGGTCCGGTGTGCAGTTGGGCATTTGAGACGGCTACGCACGCATTGCGGCTGGTGTATGGCGGCGTGTTTGAACGCTATCCCAAGGCCAGGGTGGTGCTGGGGCACATGGGTGAGACATTGCCGTTCTCCCTGTGGCGGTTCGACAGCCGATGGCTGGTGTGCAACAGGGGCACGCGGACGCTTGCCGAGACGCCGTCGTTTTATATCAAGCGGAATATCGCGATCACGACGTCAGGAGTGTGTTCCGATTTCTCGCTGCGCTGCGCGCTGGAGGCGATGGGAAGCGACAGCGTGATGTTTTCAGTCGATTATCCGTTTGAGAAGACGGAACTGGCGGCGCAGTTTATTGATGGCGCGAAGATTTCCGACACAGACAGGGTGAAGGTGGCGAGCGAAAACGCGAAGCGGATTTTACGGATTGGGCGGCGGGTCGGGCGACTTGAGAGCGCGCTGGCCACGGAGAAGAAATGAAAAAAGTGGGTTGCCGTATTGATTGGGTTTGGCGCCTGGGCTGCCGAAGCTCAGAATACTGTGCAATACCACCTTGCTTACCCTGCAGCGGGAAATCGCGCGGTTCAGGTGCGTATTGATCTGCCGTTGCCGCGGCCCGCTCGTCACGCCTTGCGGAGCGCTTTTGAGGAACCCACCCTTCCGCGTGCTGCCGCTGGATGTGGAAGGGCGGCTGATCGACTTCAAAACAGCCGCCCGCCGGCCTTCCTGCGTCTCGCCCAACTACGCGTTCCAGCTAGCGACCTACCGGCAGATTACTCCCGGCGCCAGCGGTGAGGTACGGATCGATAGCCTAGTGAAGACCCAGACAGTCCAAATCGTACAGCAGGCCTACACCGTGGAAAAGCCGGACATCCGGGCCACTCAGGTCCTGTATCCGATGGCACAGAAGGCCATGGGTTCCGGGATGTATTGTCCGAACCGGCAATCGCTGCTCTGCAGCCAGAAGCATTGCAGCTTCTGGAAGCAGTGCGAAGAGGAGTTCGGCGGCCGCGTTCGGCAGTCCTGACGCTCGACCCTACGTTCTAAACGAAAACGCCCGGCTCAGGGTGCCGTTGCGGCAGCCCTGGGTCGGGCGCTGTCCTCCAAATGAAATCCGAGGTGATTGTGATCAGGAGACGTGTGCCATTACGCCGGAGTGCGCCGTTGCAGCGAGGCTTGCCTCCGAAACGGAGAGTGCCGGTGCGCAACAAGCGGCTCCAACCTCGGCGAGGTCCGGACAGATGCCCGGAGTACCTGGCTTGGATACGGACGTTGGGATGCGCAGTCTGCACGAGAGTGAGAGACGGGGCGACGCTTATTGAAGCTGCCCACACGAATGCCTTGGGACCCAGGGGATTGGGGCAGAAAAACACGGACTTC
>JBEKPZ010000454.1:0-5440 GCA_049520215.1 Bryobacteraceae bacterium
AAGCGGTGGAGGGAGGACAGGTGCCCGTGGCGCGCCTCGACAACATGGTCCACCGCATTCTGCGCAGTGAATTCGCGGTGGGCCTGTTCGATAATTCGCCGGAGCGCCAGGTGCCCGATGTTTTCCACGGCCTCGAAGTGGCCGAGCGCATCGCCGAACAGTCCATCGTCCTGCTAAAGAATGCGAATGGCCAATTGCCCCTGGCGGCGGCGCGCGTGAGGACCGTCGCGGTCATCGGATCGCATGCCGATGTGGGCGTCCTTTCGGGCGGCGGATCGGCCCAGGTCGATCCGATGGGCGGGAATCCCGTGCTGCAGCCGGCCGGCACGCCGTTCTTCGATCGCGTGATCTGGCACCGCTCCTCGCCGCTGAAGGCCATTCGCGCCAAGGCGCCGCATGCGGACGTGCAGTATGACACCGGAACCGATCCGGCCGCGGCGGCACGTCTGGCGAAGGCATCCGACGTGGCCATCGTGTTCGTCAACCAACCTTCCAGCGAAGGCAGCGACCATCAGAGCCTGTCGTTGCCGCACAATCAGGATGCCCTCGTAAGCGCGGTGGCCGCCGCTAATCCGCACACCATCGTGGTGCTCGAAACCGGCGGCGCGGTAACCATGCCGTGGATCGGCCAGGTAAGCGCGGCGTTGGAAGCCTGGTATCCGGGCATTCGCGGCGGAGAAGCCATCGCCAACATCCTGTTCGGCGACGTGAATCCTTCCGCCAAGCTGGCGCTGACCTTCGCTAAGTCGGAAGCCGACCTGCCGCACCCGAAGCTCACCGAGCAGCCGCCTCCGGCGAGCGACAAAGACATGGTCGAAATGTTTCCGGGTTTCAAGGACAATACCAGGAAGTTCGATGTGACGTACGACGAAGGATTGTTGGTCGGCTATAAGTGGTACGACGCCCAGAGTAAGACGCCCCTGTTCCCATTCGGCTTTGGGCTCTCCTATACCACTTACGAGTATTCGAACCTAAAGGCGTCCAAAGACAGCGTGACTTTCCAGGTGAAGAACACCGGCGCGCGCGCCGGCTTGGAAATCGCCGAGGTCTACGCCACTCTTCCGCCGGCCTCGGGCGAGCAGTTCAATCGTCTGGTGGCGTGGGAAAAAGTTCGGCTTGCGCCCGGCGAATCGAAGCCTGTAACGCTGCGCCTCGATCCGTTATATCTCTCGATTTTCAACGCGGAAAAGGACGCCTGGGAACTGGTTCCGGGCGAGTATATCATCCAAGCCGGCGCCTCATCGCGCGACCTGTCCCTGCGCGGCTCTGTACATATGAACTGACACATATATGATCCGAATTCACAACATCATCCTATTTGCGGCCATCGCTGCCAGCGCCGCCGCGGCAACCGTCGACCAGGTGCGCATCGAAAGCGGCCCGCTGAAAGGCGCGATCGCCGGTGGCGTGGTCGCGTTCAAAGGCGTTCCCTACGCCGCGTCTCCCACCGGCCAGAATCGCTGGCGCGCGCCACAGCCTGTCGCGGCATGGAAGGGCGTGCGATCCGCCGCCGCCTATGCGTCCGATTGTATGCAGCTTCCGTTCCCCAGCGACGCCGCGCCGCTTGGCACCAAGCCCGCCGAGGACTGCCTGTATCTCAACGTGTGGGCGCCCGTCCAGCGGGCATCCGGCAAGCTGCCCGTCATGGTTTGGATCTACGGCGGCGGTTTCGTCAATGGCGGAAGCTCGCCCGCCGTTTACGACGGAACGCATTTCGCCGAGAGCGGCGTGGTGTTCGTCAGCTTCAACTATCGGGTCGGACGCTTCGGATTCTTCGCCCACCCCGCGCTCACCAAGGAAGATCCCAATGCCCTGCTCGGCAACTATTGTTTCCTCGATCAGATCGCGGCGTTGCAATGGGTGCGCAAGAACATCGCGAAGTTCGGCGGCGATGCCGGCAATGTGACCCTGTTCGGCGAATCCGCCGGTGGCGGCTCGGTGCTCACCATGATGACCACGCCGCTGGCGCGCGGGCTGTTCCACAAAGCCATCGTCGAGTCGGGCGGCGGCCGCACCGGCATCGGCCCGATGCGCCGCGTCCGCGAATCCGGTCCGAACCTGCTCTCGGGCGAAGCGGTTGGCATCGCCTTCGCCGAGAAAGCCGGCATCAAGGGCGAAGACGCCGCCGCGCTTGCCGCATTGCGCGAGTTGCCCGCCGAGCGTGTCTGCGATCGCCTGAACATGGCGAGCATGGGCAACCCCACGTATGCCGGTCCGATGATCGACGGCAAAATTGTCGCGGAGACGCCCGAGCAAGCGTTTCTGGCCGGACATGCCATGAAGATTCCGGTGATCGCGGGGGCCAACAGCAGCGACATCGGATTCTCCTTCGCCAAAAGTATAGATGAGTTGCTCGCGCCGTTCGGCGCCAACAAGGAGAAAGCGCAATCCCTCTACGACCCGGAGAAATCGGGCGAATTCCGCAAGATCGGCATGCTGGTGGCGTCGGACCGGATGATGGTCGAGCCGGCCCGGTTCGTGGTGCGGACCGTAGCCGCCACGGGCCAGCGCGCGTATGAGTACCGTTTCTCCTACGTGGCGGAGTCTCTGCGGAAGACGTGGAAGGGCGCGCCGCACGCGACCGAGATTCCGTTCGTCTTCGATACCGTCGCTGCGCGCTACGGCAAGGATTTGGCGCCCCCGGACGAGGCCACCGCCAAAGCGGCCCTGGCTTACTGGGTGGCGTTTGCAAAGACCGGCGATCCCGATGGCGAAGGGCGGCCGCACTGGCCCCAATACAGCGCCAGCGTAGATCAGTTGATGAACTTCACCAACGCCGGCCCGGTCGCGGAGCGCGATGCGTGGCAAGCGCGGCTGGACCTGACCGAAGCGTCGGCGCAGAACAAATAATCCGCGAAAGCAACTCGAATTGAGAAGTCCTGGCCAGCGAAGCCACTAACCTGCTGGCCTATGCAACATCTACTCCCCGCGCCCACGGCTGCCATTGCCGGAAGCAGGCGCATTCCCACCCCCGCCGGACGTCGTCCGGCGCCTATGGAACTCATCGGGCAAAGGATCTACGTCATCCGCAGCCAAAAAATCATGCTCGATTCCGACCTGGCCGAGTTGTATCGGGTCGAAACCAAGGCCCTCAACCGGGCGGTGAAGCGCAACCCCGCCCGTTTTCCCGCCGACTTCATGTTCCGTCTCACCGATGACGAAGCCGGATCTTTGAGGTGCCAATTTGGCACCTCAAACGAGAACCGCGGCGGCCGCCGCTATCTGCCTTATGCCTTCACCGAGCACGGCGTGGCCATGCTCTCGTCCGTCCTCAACAGCGAACGCGCGGTGCAGATGAACATCCTGATCGTCCGCGCCTTCGTGAAATTGCGCGAAGTGCTGGCCACCCACCGGGAATTGGCGCGCAAGATGCAGCGGATGGAGCACACCCAGAAAGATCATGCGGAAGTCCTCTCAATCATGGTCAAAGACATTCAGGATCTCGAAAAGAAGGTGATGAAGGGATTCAGGAATCTGCGGACCCCCAACCGGCGAAAGCCGCGCATCGGATTCATCGCCGCTGAACGGTAGCCGATCATGCAAGATCCGCTGCTCCCGCCTTTGGCAGCCATCGGCGCCGGCATTCTGGCTTCGCGATTTGTGTCGGTCGAAGTTCGCGAGCTATGCATAGTCATCGCGGCATTCGCGATCCTGTGCGCCATCGCGTTGTGGCGGAAGGCTCGCGTGCTGGCTGGGGCATGCTGCCTGCTGGGGCTCGCATTCGCCGGCGCGCTCGTCGATCTGGCGCATCGCCCGCGTCTCCGTCCGGAGTTGGATGCCGAGGGGCGCGAGCCCGTGATCTTGAGCGGCTGCGTGGTCCAACCGCCCGCGCTTTCCGGCGACCGGGAACGCTTCGTCGTGGAACTCGATCCAGGCGCGCGCGTGCAGGTTACCGCGTATACGCGCGAAGGCCAGGCGCCGCCTGCGCTCCGCTACGGCCAACGCGTAGAGTTCGAGGCGCGCGTGCGGCGGCCTCGCAACTATGGCAATCCAGGCGCGTTCGACTACGCGCGCTATCTGGCGCGCCGCGACATCTATTGGACCGCTTCCATGAGTCCCGGCGCCGAGGTCACCGTGTTGCCCGGCCAGTGCGGATCGCGCTTCGAAGCTGCCATCGTTGGCCTTCGCGTGATGGCCCTCGACCGCCTCGCGCAGCTCTACCAAGGCAAGCCCTATGAGACCAGCATGATGCAGGCCATCATGATCGGCGAGACCTACCAGGTCGAACGCGTCTGGACGGAGCAGTTCCGCAACACTGGCACCTACCACGCCATTGTGATTTCCGGCACGCACACCGCGGTGCTCGCCTTGTTCCTGATGCTGGTGCTGCGCCTCTGCTTCGTGCGCCGCGAGGCGGCTCTGTTCGTTACTTCGGCGCTGCTGTGGCTCTATGCGCTCGTGACCGGATGGGGATCGCCGTGCGTGCGCTGCGCGGCCGGCTTTACGTTGTTCGCCGTCGCCAGCTACTTCGCGCGTCAGCGGCGCATCCTGAACATCCTAGCCGCGGTGGCCATCGGCTTTCTACTGCTCGATCCCGAGCAGATGTTCGAGGCCAGCTTTCAGCTCACGTTTCTGGCGGTGGCTTTCATCGGCGCATTCGCCACGCCAATGTTGCAGCGCGCCGCGTACCCGCGCTCCCGCGCCTTGGCCGACCTGCCGGATACCGGGCGCGACCTCCATCTGGCGCCCGTTGCCGCGCAGTTCCGCGTGGAGATGCGGCTGCTGGCCGAAACCGTGCGCCTCTGGACCAGACTTCCGGAGCGCGCCAGTTGCCTGGCCATCGGCATCCCGGCGCGCGTGCTGTTATACGCATTCCAGCTTGCGGTGGTCTCGGCCATCGTGCAGCTTGGGCTGGCGCTGCCCATGGTGGTGTACTTTCATCGCATCGGGTTTTCCGGCGTGTCCGCCAACACCATCGTAGTGCCGCTGATGTGCGCCGTGATTCCGGTGGGCTTCATCGCCATCTTTACCGGCTGGGCGTGGGTGGCGCATCCCACGCGGCGGTCAATTGGCACATGCATCTCGAACCGAACTGGCGCATTCCAGATCCGCCCTTGTGGCTGGGAATCGCCATCGGCGTGGGACTCATTCTGGCCGTCCTGGCCCGTTCCGCGAGCCGTCTGTGGTTCGCAGCGGCCGCTGGCGCGCTGGCGGCGTTGCTCGCGCTGCTGCTTTGGCATCCGTTCGCGCCCGCAATCGCGCGCAACTCGCTGGAGATGACCGTGGTGGACGTGGGCCAGGGCGACAGCATCCTGCTCACCTTCCCGGATGGCAAGCTGATGCTGGTGGATGGCGGCGGTATCCCCACCTTCGGGCGGCGCGCGCCCTCGCAAATGGACATCGGCGAAGACGTGGTATCGCCCTACCTGTGGGAGCGTTCCATCCGCCACATCGACGTGATGGCGTGCACACACGCGCATGCCGATCACATCGGCGGGCT
>JBEKPZ010000455.1:0-4987 GCA_049520215.1 Bryobacteraceae bacterium
TCTGGAAACTGACTCGCCGTCTGTGCCTGCACAATCGCTACTTCAATGCGTTGGAGGACGTCGTCACGGCGGTTGAGGAACAGTTCAACAAATGGACGGACGCCAGCGAAACTCTGCGCCGCTTATGCGCAATAACTTAAGACGCTGTGTTTAGCAACGGCCCATTCGGATTCACGTTCTGCTGGCCGACTAGCGTTTGGCTGTAGGAGAAGCCATATAGGACCGTCTCCGTCCAGGCGCCCCCAGCGGTAGAGGGTGGCGCCAGCTCGAAGATCGTGCCCGAGCCACCCGGTCCGCCTCCCGCGGTGACGCCGTAAAGGGCTCCCGCACTACCGAAAACTGAGGGCGACTGCGGGTATTGTCCGTCGGACCCACTGAAACTGTGGAGCACGGTTTCTTTCCATCCCTTGCCTTTGGCGTATGTCAACTGGTAGACAGTGCCAAGGACGGAGGCGCCTCCAGCAAGAGTGGTGCCATAGAGCACGCCATTGGCGCCGATGACGAGCCCTCCGTTAGGTTGGGCACCATCGGGGCTGCCTTTGAAACTGTAGATCGTCTCATAGGTCTGCGCAGCGCCGACGGCTGCCATAAGAATAGCCAGCGATGGGATAAAAATCAGGCGTAGCGCTCTCTTAGCGCCCGCTCTCTGGCTGGTAACGTCGCGGCCAGATAATCTCAAGTAATTCGTCATGACATCCTCCCTCCGGAGCAGCTCTTTCAAATCCCGAGGCACCCCGAACTAACATCTCTTGCAGCATCGGAACGCGCCCCAGCGTTCGCTATTCCGTTGCTGCCCTCTATGCTTTTCGATCATGGTGAGGACCCGTCTGATATCCTCCCGTGCTTCCTCGAAGTCTACCAGATCGGCGGGAGTGTTGTTGTGCAATTCCGCAATATCGAGGCCGAGTTTGACAGCAGATTAGCTGTGGGGCAGGCCATCGTTTTTCGTGGCCTGCCGAGTTCGAGCACGGTGCGCCGACGACAAACAACGATCGTCTGCGCCACGCCGGGCTAGCTATTCCACTTTTATGTCGCGCACACCCGGAGAGATACAATCCGCCACTCCGTCCCTTGCTTCTTCATCACCAACAGCACCGGTTCGCGGCTGGCTAACAGGGAGCCATACTGCGCGATCACTGCATCCACAAGCGCAACGTCCGGAGTCACAAAGCGGATGGACTCGCTGACCATCCGTGGGGTGGTCACCTCCGACCAGGGCCCGTCGGATGCTTGCCGCATACGCCCCTCCATATCGGACAGGCGGCGAAGTTCGGCCGGGTCCGCATCGGAGGTAAACAATGCGGATAGGGGCTTTGCGTGCGGGCCTCTGTGGGGCTCGTTGAAGCCGCTAATCACCTTCTCGATAGCGACGCGATCGCCGGCTTCATCCGCCCACATGCAGGCGGAGAATAGGAGCGAGAGGCAGAGAATCGGTTTCATGCTGCGATAATGCCGCCCCACGGCCTTTCCTTTCGTTTTACCCCCGCGCCGCCGGACCGGACCGGCTCAGCGCCCGGTCCACCGACCACGCGCCCGATCCCGCGATCATGATCGCCGCCGCCATCGCCAGCGCCAACACGTGATACTCGAAGCCTTCGCCCTTCTGCTGGCCGGTCCAGTTCATGAAGAAGCCATTCACGAGGTGTACCTTGAAGATCGCCACCACCATCACGCACGCGATGCCGAACGCCGCCACCCGGCCGAGCAGGCCCAGAATCAGGCCGATCCCGCCGCAGAACTCGGCCATGATCGCGAGAAAAGCGAACAGCGGCGGAATGCCCGTATGTTCGAAGCCGCGCATGGCGGCGGAGAAGCCGTACCCGCCCCACCAGCCCAGCACCTTGGTCGCTCCGTGCGCGAAGAATGCCACTCCCAGCGCCAGGCGCAAGATGGTTAGAGCGGCGTCGGGGTTAGTATGAATCAGTTTGTTCAGCATGGTGTGTGCTATCGTTTGCTTTTCCGATTATGCCACTCCATTCGCTCTCCCGCCGCGGATTCTTCGCGTTGACCGCGGCTGCCCCTATTGCGTCCGCCTTCGCGCGGGGCAAGGACCTTCCCGTCGGCCTGGAACTGTTTTCCGTTCGCGACGAACTGAAGAAAGACCTCATGGGCACGGTGCGCGCCGTCGCCAAGATGGGCTATCAGTGCGTGGAATTCTTCTCGCCGTATTACGCCTGGACCCCCGATTACGCCCGCGAAGTGCGCAAAATGATGGACGACGCCGGCATCCGCTGCTTGTCCACGCACAATGGCCCGGAATCGTTCACGCCCGACGGCACGGCGCACGCCATCGAGTTGAACCACATCATTGGCAGCCAGTTTATCGTGTGGGCCAGCGCCGGAAATCCCAAGACGCTGGACGGCTGGAAGACGGTCGCCGAACGGCTCAATCAAGGCGCCGAGAAGATGAAACCGGCAGGGCTGCGCGCCGGTTATCACAACCACCAATTGGAATTCACACCCATCGAGGGCAAGCGTCCGATCGAGGTGCTGGCCGCCAACACCACCAAAGACGTCATGCTGCAACTGGATGTGGGCACCTGCATCGAAGCCGGCTCCGACCCGGTGGCCTGGGTGGAGGCCAATCCCGGGCGGATCCGCTCCATGCACTGCAAAGACTGGTCCAAGGACAAGGGCTACAAGGTTTTGCTTGGCGAGGGCGTGGCGCCCTGGAAGAAACTTTTCGCGGCCGCGGAGAAGGGCGGCGGCCTGGAGTTTTACCTGGTCGAGCAGGAAGGCAGCGATTATCCCGCGTTAGAAACGGCGCAGCGTTGTCTGGCGAATTTCAAGAAGCTGCACGGGTAGACAAATCGGATTGTGGGGCGGACCTCCAGGTCTGCGCGGGTCCTCCAGGACCCGCCTCAGGCCGACGTGGACGTCGGCCGCAGGACTGGAGTCCCGCCCCACGAACTCAGACTACCAACTCAATCTCCCGCTCGTCGTCCGCCAGCGCGCGCAGCCGGATTTCGACACGATCCGGCGGCATCAGCTCCGGGAAGCGCTCGCCCCATTCCACGATCACCAGCGCGGCGCTGTCGAACAACTCGTCCAGACCCAGCGTGGCCGCATCGCGTGCGCTGTCCAGGCGATACAGATCCACGTGGTAGACGGCGGGCGGCGAGCCGTATTCATGGATCAGCGTGAAGGTCGGACTGGAAACCTCATCGGCCGGAGCCGCGCCCAGTCCCTGCACAATACCCTTGGCCAGAGTGGTCTTGCCCGCGCCCAGGTTCCCGATCAGCAGCACCGTTGCGCCCCGCGCCAGTGTGCGCGCCAGGCGCTCGCCGAGGGCGATGGTCTCCTCTTCAGAGGCGGTGCGGAAGACGGGCACACTCCTCCAGGGCCGCCGGAAGATAGCGGAGCAGATCGGTGGCCATCAGGCATTTTTCGGTGAGTGCCGCGGCGCCCAATTCTCCGGCGAGGCCGTGCAGATACACGGCCGCGGCGATGGCCTGGTCCGGGTCTTTCGGAAACTGGCCCAACAAGCCGGCGATCATACCGGTGAGGATATCGCCCGTGCCGCCGGTGCCCATGGCGGGCGTGCCGGTGGGATTGATCCATACGCGCCCGTCCGGAAACGCGATCAGAGTGCGTTCGCCTTTCAGCACCACGGTGACCTGCCGCTCGGTGGCCAGCCCGCGCGCGGCGGAAACGCGGTCGCCCGAAATCTCCGCGATGGTCTTGCCGCACAGCCGGGCCATTTCGCCGGGATGCGGAGTCAGCACACGGAGCTTGCCGCCACCGGCCCACGCCGTGCCGGCCAGGGCGTTCAACGCATCGGCATCCACCACCATGGGCTGCGCGAATTCGGCGAATACGCGCCGCACCAGGGCAACTGTTTCGGGATTGGCGCCCAGGCCCGGCCCGATGGCGATCACGTCTTTATTGGCCGCGAGCGCGGAGATCCCTCCGCTTGAGAGCGCTTCGGTCATCAACTCCGCGGCGTGGCCGGCGATCACCGGAATGGCGGATTCCTCCGATGCCACGGTGACCAGTCCCGCGCCCGCGCGCAGCGCAGCCATGCCGCACATGGCCGCCGCGCCGGTCTTGCCGCGCGACCCGGCGATGGCCAGCACATGGCCGAAGCTGCCTTTGTAGCCGGCGCGCGGGCGGGGCGCGAGCACGCCCCGGAACAGGGCCGGCTGGACCAGCGACAGCCAGATGGAATCGTCGGCATCGTAAAGCTCCGGCGGGCTGCCGATAGCCGCCACGCGCAACTCGCCCACGGCATCGCAATTCGGCGCCAGCGCCTGGGCCAGCTTGGGAGCCGTGAAAGTGACGGTGTAATCCGTGCGTGCCTGCTCGCCCAGCGGCTCTCCCGCATCGCTGGGCATCCCCGAGGGAATATCGACCGCCACTACTTTGGCGAGCGGAAAGCCGCGGTTGATCTCGCGGATCGCCTCCAGCATGGCGCCGGTGGCCGGGCCGCTGATTCCGGTGCCCAGCAGCGCGTCCACCACGATCGTCGCCAGGCGGGCCTCGGCGGGGATTTCGCGCGCCACCGGGCAGCCGCAGACTTGCAGCATGCGGTAATTTTGCGCGGCGTCGCCTTTCAGGTCTTCCGGCGCGGCGAACAGAACCACGTGCAGCGCGCGCGGCTGGAAGCGCGTGAAAAGTTGGCGCGCCACCGCCATGCCGTCGCCGCCGTTGTTGCCTTTGCCGCACAGAATGGCGATGCGCTGCGTGGCCAGAGGCGCGAACTTTTCGGCCAGCAGTTCCACCACGCGATGCCCGGCGTTCTCCATCAGCACCACGCCCGGGATGCCCATTTCGATGGTGCGCCGGTCCACTTCGCGCATCTGTGCGGCGGTCAGGACTTTCATGGGCGCCTCGCCACCAGCATGGTCATATCGTCCGACAATTCGGCGGCGTCGCCCGACCACTGCAGGACGGCTTCCATCACCCGCGCGATGATTTCAGGCGAATCGCGATGCACGTTCTTAGCCAGCAAATCGGTGAGCCGCTGCTCCCCGAACATCTCGCCGTA
>JBEKPZ010000456.1:0-4981 GCA_049520215.1 Bryobacteraceae bacterium
CCAATTGGAAATCGAGCCGCGAGATTTCGCCCGTGGTGGTGGTTGTGTTGGAGACGGCCAGAATGGCGCGCCGCACTTGTTCGGAATACGGCGTGGATTGGAAGCCGATGGTTTCGACGCGGCGGCCGTTAATCTCCACGATGGCCACGTCGATGCCGTCTAACGACGTGCCGCTCATCACGCCCGCTACACGCACGCGCGCCTCAATTCGTCCTGCAATTCCGCCAGCAGGCGCAGGGCTTCGACGGGGCGCAACTCATCGATATTCAGATTGCGGATGCGCTCGGCGATGCCATAAGTGAGTGGCTCGAAAAGCTGGATTTGCACGGGTTGGGTGGGCGAGAGCTCTTCGGTGACCACGTGCTCGGTGCGCTCATGCAGCCGCAGCACTTCTTTGGCGCGCTCGATCACGCGCAGCGGCAGTCCAGCGAGGCGCGCGACTTCGATGCCGTAGCTGCGGTCGGCTTTGCCGGGCTCGACCTTGCGCAGGAAGATGATGCGGTCGCCGGCCTCCTTCACGGAGACGCTCAGGTTGCGGATGCCATCAAGCTGCTCGGCCAGTTCGGTGAGCTCGTGATAGTGCGTGGCGAAGAGAGTCTTGGCGCGCGTGCGAGCGTGGATGTGTTCGACCACGGCCCAGGCCAGCGCCAGGCCATCGTAAGTGGCGGTGCCGCGTCCGATCTCGTCGAGCACGATGAAGCTGCGCGGCGTGGCGGTGTTGAGGATGACGGCGGTCTCGGTCATTTCGACCATGAAGGTGGAGCGGCCGCGCGCCAGGTTGTCGGAAGCGCCGATACGGGTGAAGATGCGGTCGGTGAGCGGCAGCGTGGCGGAATCGGCTGGAACGAACGAACCCATTTGCGCCAGGATGGCGATCAGCGCGGCCTGCCGCAGATAAGTGGACTTGCCGCCCATGTTGGGTCCGGTGATGATGGCGATCAGGTCGGTATCGGAATTGAGGTAAAGGTCGTTGGGGATGAAGCGGCCGGCATCCTGTTGTTCGAGGCGCTCGATCACGGGATGGCGGCCGGCGAGGATGCGCGTGTCGCCGTTATCGGAAAACGTCGGCCGCACGTAGCGATTCTCCGCGGCCACTTGCGCGAGCGCGACGGTTACATCGATTTCGGCCACGGCAGCGGCGGTCGAGCGAATGCGCTGCGCGTGCGCGGCGGCGAATTTGCGCACCTCGGCGAAGAGTTCCTTTTCGAGCGTGAGGATCTTGTCTTCGGCGTCCAGGACCTTGCGCTCGTAGTCCTTCAACTCGGGCGTGGTGAAGCGCTCGGCGTTGACCAGGGTTTGCTTACGCTCGTAGTCCGCGGGGGCGAGGTGCTGGTTGGCCTTGGAGATCTCGATGTAGTAGCCGAAGACGTTGTTGAAGCGGACCTTCAGCGATTGGATGCCGGTGCGGGCGCGCTCGCGGGCCTCGATCTGGGCGATGACCTGGCGGCCATTGCGGCTAAGGTCGCGCAGTTCGTCGAGATCGGGGTTGCAGCCGGCGCGGATGGTGCCGCCATCGGCCAGGTTGATGGGCGGCTCGTCGGCGATGGATTGCAGGATGCGGTCGCGGGCTTCGGCGACTTCGTCCAGACGTTCGTGCAGATCGCGCAGGCGGGCGGCTCGCTGGGTTTCGAAAGTGGCTTTCAGCGTGGGGATCTTTTCGAGCGAGCGGCCCAGCGCCAGCACGTCGCGAGGGTTGGCGACCCCCATGGTGATCTTGGCCAACAGGCGTTCGATATCCAGAATGCCGCTGAGTTGCTTGCGCAATTCGGCGCGCAGGATGGTTTGCTGGAGCAATTCGCCGACAGCATCCAGACGACCGTCGATTTCCGCGCGATCGAGCGAGGGACCGAGCAGGCGCTGGCGCAGCAGGCGGCCGCCCATGCCGGTTTCGGTTTGATCGAGGACGTGCAGCAACGTGGCGTCGGTGCGCTCGCCGGCGAACAGCGGCTCGACCAGTTCGAGGTTGCGCACGGTGACTGCGTCGAGCAGCATGCTTGCGGCGCGGTCGTAAAAGGTGGGACGGTCGAGGTGTTCGAGGGCGGCGCGCTGGGTTTCGCGCAGGTAATGCAGGATGGCGCCGGCGGCGCACACGGCGGCTTGGCGGTTGGCGAGGCCGCATCCATCAAGCGAGAGCAGGCGGAAGTGATCGCGCAGGGTGCGGTCGGCGTAATCGAAGCTGAAGACCCAGTCTTCGAGGTCGGTGCGGAGATAGCGCGGGCCTTGATCTTCGGGGGCGAGCAACGGCAGATCGGCGGGGTAGAGGACCTCGCGCGCGCCAAGCTGTTCGATGGCGGCGTTGACTTCGGAGGCGTCCATTTCGGTGACGCGGAACTCGCCGGTGGAGACATCCACGTGGGCCACGCCGGCGCGATGCCCGATGCGCGAGACGGCCGCGAGGTAGTTGTTCTCGTGCGAGCGGAGGGCGAGCGAATCGGTGGCGGTGCCGGGCGTGACCACGCGCGTGATTTCGCGCTTGACCAGTTTCTTGGCGAGCGCGGGATCTTCCATCTGGTCGCAGATGGCTACGCGGTGGCCCTTCTGAATGAGGCGCGCGATGTAGCCTTCAGCGGCGTGATAGGGGACGCCACACATGGGGATGGGTGCGCCCTTTTCCTTGTTGCGGGAGGTGAGGGTGATCTCCAGCTCGCGCGCGGCGAGGATGGCGTCTTCGAAGAAGAGCTCGTAGAAATCGCCGAGGCGGAAGAAGAGAAGGGCGTGGGGCACCTGCTGTTTGATGGCGTTGTATTGCCGCATCAGCGGGGTGGATGGGTCGGTGGTCATTTATAAAGAGCGGGGCTGGGAGCCCCGCGCAGGCTGAGAGCCTGCCCCACTAGGCGTAGATGCCTCGCAGCTTGATGGCTTCGGCCACTCGGTCGAGGGCCAGCATGTAGGCCGCGGTGCGGTTGTTCACTTCGTGTTTGAGGGCATATTCCACGACCGCGCCGAAGCTATCCACCATGATCTCCTGCAGCCTTTCATTCACCAGTTTCTCGTTCCAGAAAAACCCCTGGCGGTCCTGCACCCATTCAAAATAAGAGACGGTGACGCCACCGGCATTAGCCAGGATGTCGGGAATGACGAAGATCTTCTTGTCGGCGAGGATCTGGTCGGCCACCGAGGTGGTGGGACCGTTGGCGCCTTCGCAGAGAATCCGGCAGCGGAGCCTGTCGGCGTTTTGCGAAGTGATCACGTTCTCGGTGGCGGCGGGCAGCAGGATGTCGCACTCGAGGAACAGGGCCTCGGCGGGGTCTATGTTTTCGCCGCCGGGGAAGTCGCGGATGGAGCCGGTATCCTGGCGATGGTCGAACAAGGCGCGGGTATCCAGGCCATTGGGATTGTAGACCGCGCCATCGTATTCGATGATGCAGATGATTTTGAAACCTTCGCGGGACATCAGCTTGGCCGCCATGCCGCCGACATTGCCGAATCCCTGGATGACGACCGTGGTGGCGGTGCGCGGCTTCTTGAAACGCTTCAGCGCCTCAAGGGAAACGATGAGGCAGCCGCGGCCGGTGGCTTCCGGGCGCCCGCGCGAGCCGCCCAGCGCCATGGGCTTGCCGGTGACCACGGCGGTGACGGTGTGGCGGGCGTGCATGGAATAGGTATCCATGATCCAGGCCATGACTTTGTCGTTAGTGTTGACGTCGGGCGCGGGGACGTCGCGCTCGGGGCCGAGGAATTCCATGATCTCGGAGGTGTAGCGGCGGGTGAGTTTTTCCAACTCGCTGAGGGAGAGCAGGTTGGGATCGCAGATGACGCCGCCTTTGGCGCCGCCAAAGGGGATGTTGACGACGGCGCACTTCCAGGTCATCCAGGAGGCCAGGGCGCGCACTTCATCGAGCGTGACATCGGGACCGAAGCGGATGCCGCCTTTGCCCGGGCCGCGGGCGATGGAGTGCTGAACGCGGTAGCCGGTGAAGACCTCCAGGCGGCCATCGTCGAGCTGGACGGGGATGTGGACGGTGATTTCCTTGGCCGAGGTGCGCAGGACTTTGCGCAGACCGTCGTCCAGGTTGAGGCGGGTCGCGGCCTCGTCAAAGCGGGCTTCAGCGGCCAGCCAGGGGTTTTTCTCTTGTTCGAGCGACAACGTGGTGCTTGCCAAAAGTGAGACCTCCGGTTTCATTATGCCATTTGTGCGGAGCTGGGGTGGACGCCCGGAGTGGTGGTTTCTCGGCGGGGCGGGGTGTTCCCGGTTTCGTGTTGCATCGCGTAACATTCGTTGCATGGCAGGGCGGCAGTCCGGACTTGTGTCTTGGGAGTGGCAGGCGTTCATTTTGTGACGAACGAAGCCAATAAGTAGCTTGTTTATAATAGTTTCCGAAAATGACGAAACCAATTCGCGGCGCCGCGTCATGCCTGCTCCAATAGATGGCTTGCTTGCTCGGAAGGCGCGGTTTGGGCACTTGGGTGATTGCTGCGCGTTTGGCCGACGGCCTCGGGATTTTCGGTAGTGTATCAGTTTGATACACTACCGGATTTTCGGAAGCAGCAAATTCTCCGATTTCGGGTTCAGGCGGGCGTGAGCGTGGAGACACGTCGGCTGTTCTCGGTTCCAGTAGAGTATGAGTGGAGGCAGGAGGAGACCCTTGGTGAAGGAATTGGGAATTTTCGTGGACTATTTTGGTGACTGGCGGCCGCGGGGTGGCTTGTGGCCGGGGTTTGGCGGCTGCCAGCCACCCCGCGTCAATGGCGGGACGGATACTAAGATCTTGCGGGACAACAATCGGCCCTGGACTCGAGCTGGTATTGAGGAACTGCGCGAACAATGTAATATCCGCCTTCGCGCTGTTCGACGTATCCGGTCGGCATACGGCCCGTGGCGCGGATTCCAAGAGCCGCCTAATCTAAATAGGATGCTGAAAAGGCTCTCACAGGCTGAAGCCTGTATTACTAAACTCTGAAATCTTTGCGCGCCGCGACGATTCTGGTCATGCTGCTTTGCCTAGCTGATTCAGTTGATGGACACTGGTCCTGGCGGTTG
>JBEKPZ010000457.1:0-4967 GCA_049520215.1 Bryobacteraceae bacterium
TGGCGAACTATATGCAGCCGTACTGCGCCGGCATTCCGCGCGAGTTGCGGATCGTGTTTATGCCGGCGATGTGGGATGCGCCCAAGATGGTGCAGCTCGAAGCGGGCGTGTCATATCGCGCGCTCTACTTCAATCCGGCTACCGGCACGGAGCTTCCGGCGGGAACGGCGGTGGCGGATGCGGCGGGCGCGTGGCAGCCGCCGGTGGCTCCCGTATTTCAGGATTGGGTGCTGGTGCTGGACGGCTCTCGTCGGTCGGTCGAGTAGAATAGAGACTAAATGCTCGGCGACAAGCGGTTCTTGAGGACCTTCAAAGCGCAGAATATCCTTTCCTTTGGTCCCGACAGCCCCGAACTTGAGTTGCAATCTCTGAACGTGCTCATCGGTCCGAATGGCGCTGGAAAATCGAACCTCATCGAAACGATTGCCCTCCTTCAGGCGGCGCCCGGAAATCTGCTCGAGCCCGTACGGGCGGGCGGTGGAATTGGCGAGTGGCTGTGGAAGGGCGGGGATAGCGCGCCAACCGCGCAAATTGATGTGACTGCCTTCTATCTTAAAGGTAGAACGCCGCTTCGCCACCGGCTGGAATTCACGATGGTGGGGCAGCGCACTGAACTGGTGGACGAGGCGATTGAGAACGCACATCCCGACTGGCCTGGTGAACCGGATGTGGACTATTACTATCGCTATCGACACGGCCACCCGGCTTTGAACGTGAAGACGAATGTGCCACACGGTGTCGATCGTGTGCGGCGTGAACTTCGGCGCGAAGATCTGCTACTTGACCAGTCTATCTTGTCCCAACGCAAAGACCCGGATCAGTATCCGGAGGTGACGTACCTCGGGAATGAGTACGCTAAGATCAAGCTTTTCCGCGAATGGAATCTCGGGCGTAACACCCAACCTCGGAGACCGCAACCAACGGACCTACCATCGGAGTTCTTACGCGAAGACGCCGCCAATATCGCACTGGTCCTCAATGATCTCGAGCACCGGTCCAACCTCCGAAGGAGCCTTGTGGAAAAGTTGAAGAATGCCGACGAATCCATCGAGGACTTTTCTACGAAAGTTTTGGGAGGAACGATCCAGTTGTTCCTGCACTATTCCGGTTTGAAATCCCCGGTTCCCGCCACGCGGCTGTCTGATGGGACGGTTCGCTATCTGTGCCTTCTGGCCGTGCTCTGCCATCCGGCGCCGCCGCCGCTGGTTTGCCTGGAAGAACCCGAACTGGGACTGCATCCGGACCTGTTACCCGGCCTCGCGGACCTCCTGGTGGAAGCGTCCCATCGCATGCAGTTGATCGTCACGACGCATTCCGACGCGCTCGTAGACGGCCTAACTAAGGTGCCCGAGGCAGTGATCGTTTGCGAGAAACGCAATAGATCCACCGTGATGGGCCGCCGAACGAGCGACGAACTCGCCAAGTGGTTGAAAGAGGATTACGGGCTCGGACAACTCTGGCGCAGCGGCGAGATCGGAGGGAACCGCTGGTGACCGTAAAGGTATACGTGGAGGGAGGTGGCGACCACAACAAGGCGCTCGAGACCCAATGCCGGCGCGGTTTCTCGGAATTCTTTAGGAAGGCGGTTTGGAAAACCGGATGCCGAGGGTCGTCCGGTGCGGTGGGCGCCAACAGGCCTACGAGAAGTTTCGAACTTCCCACGAGAACGCGGGCGGGGATGATTTCCCAATTCTGCTGGTTGACGGCGAAGAGCCGGTTGTCAAAAGTAGCTCGTGGGAACATGTCAGGCTACGTCCGGGCGACGGGTGGGCGCGCCCCCAAGGAGCTTCGGAGGATCAGATCCACCTGATGGTACAAACCATGGAAGCGCGGTTCCACGCCGACAAGGACGCTCTTCGGCATTATTATGGACAAGGCTTTCGAATCGCCGGGTTGAGCCCACGACCGCATATAGAGGCAATTCCCAAGGTCGAGCTGTTTGGAGGACTGGAACGGGCGACGAAGGATTGCCAAAAGGGTGAATATTCTAAGGGGGAGCATTCATTCCAAATTCTCGCTCTGATTGACCCAACAAGAGTCAGGGCCGCATCACCGTTCGCCGCGAAGCTTTTACACGCGCTAGACCGCGTGTGCACGTCATGACCAAACGCGCCCCCGAGGAGGCGCGCGCCACGGTACAATCGCGGCATGGCCACCCAGAATTACTCCAACCATGTCCGCTACGTGTTCGGCTTCCACGTCGTCCTGGCGGGCATCCTGTTCCTGACGCTGATCGGGTCGCTGGTCAATCTGTATAAGTCGTGGGGCATCCACGGGCAGTTCTATAGCGCCGCGCTGATCGTGGTGCTGGTGGTTTGCTGTGGCATGCTTTTCAACTACGCCCGCGTGTTTCCGCTGAAGGCGCAGGACCGCGCCATTCGCGCCGAAGAAAACCTGCGGCATTTCGTGCTGACGGGCAAGCTGCTCGACCCGCGGCTTGAGGTGAAGCAAATCATCGCGCTACGCTTCGCGCCGGATGACGAATTCGCCGGTCTGGCCCGGAAAGCGGCCGACGGCAACATGCCCGCCGCCGACATCAAGCGCGCCATCAAGAACTGGAAGGCCGACGATTACAGGGTGTAAGGACAGGTTATGGCGCAAACAGAATCCACCATGCCCGCGCTGGGCAGGCCTGCCGCAGATTTTCATTTGCCGAATGTGGTGTCCGGCGCGACGCTCAGCCTCGCCAGTTTCGCCGGCAAGCAGGCGCTGCTGGTGATGTTCATCTCGCGGCACTGCCCTTATGTGCAGCACGTTAAACACGAACTGGCGCGGCTCGGAAAGGATTATGCCGGGCGGCCCCTGGGGATCGTGGCCATTTCGTCGAACTACGTTGTGCAATATCCCGAAGATAAGCCAGAGCACCTTCGGGCGATGGCCTTGGAACTCGATTTGAATTATCCGATCTGCTACGACGAAACGCAGGAGGTGGCGAAAGCGTACGACGCCGCATGCACGCCGGATTTCTTCCTGTATGACGAACACCGGCGGCTGGTCTATCGCGGCCAGTTGGATGGCGCGCGGCCGCGCAATGACGTGCCGGTCACCGGCGCCGATATGCGGGCGGCAATCGACGCGGTGCTGGCCGGTCAACCAGTGAATCCGCAGCAGCGGCCGAGCATGGGCTGCAATATCAAGTGGAGGTCGTAGGGGCGGCCTGAGAGGGCGCCGGGCCCAGCGGGCACCCCCGAGGGCCTGCACCACAAACACCGGCCGGTGTTACAAAGTGGTGACGGGCAAATTTCCCTTGCCCTTCCCGGCGATTGTTAGGAAACTGAAGTCTTGGAGGCAGGAGTGGAGAAGAATGCCAGGAAGGGCTCGCTCGTCATGGAGCCGACGGAGCGCTGGACCCCGCAGGACGCCAGCGAACTGTACGACGTGGCCAGTTGGGGCAAGGGCTACTTTTCGGTCGACGGCAACGGCCACCTGTGCGTGCATCCCGCCAAAGATCCGCAGCGCTCCATCGATCTCAAACAACTGGTGGACACGCTGGTGTTGCGCGGCATCTCGCTGCCGGTCCTGGTGCGCTTCGCCGGCATACTCGAGCACCGTCTTGGCGAGTTGGCCGGCGCATTTCAGACCGCCATCGCCGAGCATCGCTACCAGGGCGAATACTGCTGCGTCTACCCGATCAAGGTCAACCAGCAGCGGCAGGTAGTCGAAGAAGTGCTGGAGTTCGGCCGGCCGTTCAAGTTCGGCCTGGAGGCCGGCTCCAAACCCGAACTGATGGCCGTGATGGCCATGGCCGACAACGAAACTCCCATCGTGTGCAACGGCTTCAAGGACGACGAGTACATCGAGATGGCCATGCTGGCCCAGAAGCTGGGCCGCCACATCATTCCGGTGGTCGAGAAATATACGGAGCTGAAGCTGATTTTGCGCTACTCCGAGCGAGTCGGGGTAAGACCGATGATCGGGCTGCGCGTGAAGCTGGCCAGCCGCGGCTCCGGGCGATGGCGATCTTCCGGCGGCTATCGTTCCAAGTTCGGTCTTTCGGTCAGCGAAGCCGTGCGCATGCTGCAGGAGCTGAAAGACGCGGGCATGGCCGACTGCCTGAACCTGCTCCACTTCCACCTGGGCAGCCAGATCACCAACATCCGCCAGATCAAGGCCGCGGTGAACGAGGCCGTGCGCGTGTACGTGGACCTGGCCCGCGCCGGCGCCGGGCTGCGCTACCTGGATGTCGGCGGCGGTTTGGGCGTCGATTACGACGGCTCGCAGACGGACTTCGAATCCAGTGTGAACTACACGCTGCAGGAATACGCCAACGATATCGTCTATCACATTCAGAGCGTGTGCGACGAAGTGGGCGTACCGCACCCCACCATCGTCACCGAGAGCGGGCGCGCCATCGCCGCGTATCACAGCGTGCTGGTGTTCAACGTGTTGGGCGTGTCGGGCATGGGTGAGTCCGACGTGCCTGCGGAAGTTTCGGCCGACGCCGAACAGCCGCTCATCGACCTGCAGGAGACCAATCGGTCGCTGACCAGCAAGAACCTGCTGGAGAGCTATCACGACGCACAGCAGGCGCTGGACCAGGCGCTGAACCTGTTCAGCCTCGGCTACCTGTCGCTCGAACAGCGCTGCCAATGCGAGAACCTGTATTGGGCGATCAGCCGGCGCATCCAGGCCCTGGCGCAGTCGCTCGACTATTTCCCGGAAGAGTTGGAGGGTCTGGAAGCCATGCTCTCGGACACCTATTTCTGCAACTTCTCGCTGTTTCAAAGCATGCCGGATAGCTGGGCGATCAAGCAGTTGTTCCCGGTGATGCCGATTCACCGCCTGGAGGAAGAGCCCAAACGGCACGCCATTCTGGGTGACATCACCTGCGATTCCGATGGCAAGGTGGACCAGTTCATCGACCGCCGCGATGTGAAGCGCACGCTGGCCCTGCACCCCTTCGATGGCGGCGACTACTATCTGGGCGCGTTTCTGCTGGGCGCCTACCAGGAAATCCTGGGCGACCT
>JBEKPZ010000458.1:0-5597 GCA_049520215.1 Bryobacteraceae bacterium
TCAAGTAGGCAGGTGTGACGCAAAGGCACATAGGTCTTCAGTGAGCAACGGGGGTTCTGGAAAACAGTGCCTCGTTTTCCGGCCAAGCGCTCACCAGGGGCCGATCCGCCGAGCCACATTGCGTAACGCGCTTCTCGCCGCCCGACGCCGCCCGCCCCGTTCCGGCGCCCGCCGCCCGCGGTCCGTCGCCGCGACCGCCTGCGCGCGGGGCGGAGGGCGCCGCGTCCAGGCACGCCCAGCCAAGCACTTGATTTCCAACCCAGCCGGGTTCGCCGTGGTTGGGCTGCACCGTTGGCGTGCTCAATCCCGGCGCTGGCTGGCCCACCACGCTGGTTTCGGCGGTTGGCTGGGCTTCCCGGTTGCGCTCGGTCAGAGCATCCTGACCCCGGCCCGTTCCGCCGCCCGCCGCCCGTCGCCGCGACCGCCAGCGGGCGGATGGGGATGCGCGCGGCGCGGAAGCGTCCGCATCATGATCGCACTTCACATAGAACCCTGCGGTTTACCCCAGTGAAGTCCGGGGAACAATTGACTTAGCGCTCGTCCCATCCCATGGCTGGGCCCTGATAGGATATATGGACCCATGCCACACACTTTCGAGCACGAGCACATCGAATTGATCCGGCTGTTGCCCATGGAGGCGGTCATCGGCTCCAACCAGCCGGCCAATTGGAGCAAGCCGTTCTGGTTCCGCTACTTCTGGCAGGAAGCCATATCCAGAAAGTCGGAATTCATCAGGCAATCGGCCCAGATCCTGCCATTCTTTAACTCGGCTTTTCGCCTGCCTTACAAGTGGGATGAAGACATGGATAACGAGTTCGCGAAGGACGACTTAATCAAGCAGGGTGGGGTCTGGGCCTATCGCAGCCAGGAGACTCAGTGGCGCATCAAGCGGTTGAACCTCCGGGGGGGCGGCGACGTATGGAACCAATGCCCGGACGGGGTCCTGAGAGACTGCCTGGAAGGCCTGCTACTCGCCGGATTCACGCGAATCCCCGTGGCCGTGGACGGCCTAAACGCCGTTCAGGACAACGGTGCATCGGTGGTATTCAATGCCGTCAGATTGGAGAACCCGGACCAGACCAAGCGGTTCAATTGCGATTTTGGCTGGCGCGGAGACTCGCGGACGTTTCAGGAACTGGATACCGCGGGAGGGTTCAAAGCGCGAGCCGATTCGATCATCAACGGGTTCGCGGCCCGCTGCAATCTGCGGGAGGCATGGAACCCGTTTTCCCTGCTCGCCAACCGCAGCGATTACTGGTTCCGCGAGGGTCAGGGGGACAATTGCCTGCACACGTCGGTAAGCATCGCCACGGAGTTCCGCACGGCGACCGCGTTCCCGCTATTGGAAAAGAGATTCGCGGGCAAGAAAATCCCCACTACCTGGGCGGAAGCGAACATCGCCTCGACGCCGCAGGCCCCGTTCTTCAAGGTGCGGGTCGACCAGGGCCCGGATGCCACCGTCTACCGTTATGCCGACCGCCTGCAACTCTATCTCGTGATGCTCTCAGGGTCGGGCTTCAACACCAAATCGAAGCAGCAGGAAAAGTTTCCGGAACTGGCCGTAAAGTTCGTGGAGTCCTCCAGCATCTTGGCATCGATCACGTTCACGCGCGTTTTCCATGCGCTCGAGGACGCGCAGGGTTTTACGGCCCTCTATGACGCCGGACGCTCCCACGCGCCCACCAGCAATCGGTGCCTTGCAGCCATAGCCGATCAGGATCTCGCGACCGCCCTGCTGCATCGGGTGACCGCCTTGTTCAACACCACCGTGGCTTCCATGCCCTATGCGGCGAAATGGATCGCCAGTGGCAGCGAAGCCGTGCCAAGGTTCAAGGTGGCCGGAGCCGACGCCACTATCAACCGCGTGTCAGCGCTGGACGGCACCGTTCTTTGGCCCTGAGGTGGGGCAGGCTTCGGCCTGCCCGCGCCCGCTTGATTCCGGGCGCCCTGGGTTGGGTGGGTAACGCGCTTCGCGCCGCCCGCTGCCCGTCGCCCGTTCTCCGTCGCCGCGACCGCCGGCGTGCGGATGGGATGCGCAATGCGCGGAGGGGCGTCGCATCCACGGTTTGCGGGGCCGGTCGGTGGAACGCACCATTGCGCCGTCATCCGGCAACAGTCGGCGCGCAGCCTCGACGCCCGTGGCGCAGGTGCGGCGCGCGATGCTTCTGATGCCCGAGGCCTGCGGGGCCGGAATCGCCATAACGCGCTTCCCGCGACCGATGCTCAGCGGCCCGTCACGCCACTCGTCGCCCGTGTTCCGTCGCCGCGACCGCCGGCGTGCGGATGGGGATGCGCGGCGGGGCGGAGGGCGCCCGCGTCCACGATTTGCGCGGGGCTGGTCGGCGCGAGCGTGTTAGCGGCCACTTCACGCCTCGGACGCTGCACGCCGCTGGATTGCGCTGGACGATACCTCCAGGCACCCTGGTTGGGTGGCATAACGCGCTTCGCGCAGCCCGCGCCCCGCTGCCCGTTCCTGCGCCAGCCGCCTGCGGCCCGTCGCCGCGACCGCCAGGCTGGCGGATGGGGATGCGCGCCGCGCGGAAGGCGGCTGCATGCATGATTGTCGGGCAGGGCGGGTCGGTGAGCAGTTACTTCACCGGGATGCCCACGCGCAGCCTGCACGCCCGTGGCGCAGTTTGCGCCCGGCGATGACTTCCAGACGACCCGGTTGGGGTGCGAGAACGCTTCACACCGCCCGCTTTCCCCGCCGCCCGTTCCGACGCTCGCCGCCGTGGTTCGTCGCCGCGGCCGCTCACGGGCGGATGCCGGACATGATCGGCGACGAACCGATGTGCAACACCAAGCCTCCAGACCTTCCGTGCTTTAAGCCGCCCTCGGAGCGCCGCGCGGGCGCTACGATGGGGGGAAACCGCATGAGACCGAAAGCCGGAAAGCCCGAAAAGCCGGAGGGGAACCATCACATCATCGGCGTGCTGGGCCCACCAGGCGCATGGGACCCGGCATGAATGGTCGACAAATCCAGAGGACCGCACCCGAATACCCTATTAACAAAAGGGAGCATTGTGCCAGTGGATTCGCAGCCGATTAGAAATAGGTACATCTGAGTTTGCTATCCTAAGAGAGAAGGAACTTGACAGGAATCTATGAGAAAGTTTTTGTTTTCGATCTTGTTCATGGTGCTCGTTGTAGCATCCATGAGCATGTCTTTCGGTAAGGATAAGCCAGCTTATGAAATTGGTATATTTCAAGCCAGTTTGCAAGCCAGCGATGGCAATTATTCCAGCGGAAATGGCGGCTTCAGTGAATCCCACAATGTTGGCCACAATGTTCATCTTCTGTCTACACCAGAAGGTCTTTACTACATCGACGCTCCAACAAATGTGGGATTGAGCGTTTTGAGTAGTATGGCAACCAATGGACATTCGGCCGCAGCCCACAAACAATGGTTTATGGATGATTTACACGAAGGCGACAAAGTCCTTTTTAGTGCCGCATGTGATAAGCATTGGAATTGCAGAATTCGACTTCCCAATCCTGAAAACCCGGAAAAAGTCATTGCAACCAATGGACATTTCAAACCCGCTTCTGCCAAAACGAATACGACAAATGCGTTATGCGGCACGGGAAAATTGACGCCCGACGCTGAAGCTCAACTTTGCCCGGAAGCTCCACCGGCACCCATCGAACCTCCAGCGCCGCCACCCGATCCCAAACAACCGTAATAAAACGCTCAGCGAGCGGCGCTTGAATCTGTATTGGCGGATGCTTGTCTTCCAACAGGGCCAGCAGCTACCGTCATGGTTTCATCGAACTCTTTGGTGACGTCGCGCCGCCTTGCCCTGGCTATGCTGGCATCTCCAGCAAGAGGGGGGAACCCGCAAGACTCTGTCAACCCTGGACTGTTCTCTGCAGCTGAGCGCGCTCCGCGAGTACGCGCAGCGCCGCGGCTGGAGCGTCGCCTAGGAATACGTCGACACCATCAGCGAAAAGAAAGCCAGCAGGCAGGCGCTCAACCGGCTGATGAACGATGCGCGCGAGCACGACCTACTGCCGATTGAGATTTCCTATTGGGAGGGTCTACGGGCGTATTGGCGCGCCTACTGGCCCACACAGCTTGTGGGGCTAGGAGCGGGTACCTCTCACGTCCGGCCCTGCGTTGCGTGATCGCGCCCAAACCGCCGGTGTGATCGGCAGGTCCCACGGCCAGACATCAGTGCGTCAATGTCTGCCCGCTGACCATGACTCTATGTGTAAAATGAATAGATCTGGAAGCTCAAGATGGGAATTCCAAACTGTCCTCGAATCAGACACGTCTCCAGCCATATCGCTGTGTTAACCCTCTTTTCTGGGCTTTCCTGGAGCCAAACTCCGGATCAAGCGGTGGCGTCCTTCGTCGGCCAGGGGATGATTCTTCCGAAGGGCGGCGATCAGTATAGCATCAAACTCAAGAAGCCTCAATTGAGCCGCATGAAAGGCGAGTGCGATGTGGCCGTTATGGTAAAAGATGCCGATTGGAAAGCGGAGGTAATCCGGTTTAGGTTGGAAAACATCGGAACGGTTTCAGTCATGAATCAGCCGCGGAGCGTCTGCCGCATTTGGCAGGACGAGATCGTTCTTCAGCTCTCTGGATTTGGACCCAACGAAGCTGCCGATTCGGTCTTGAATTCTGTACGCCAAGTGCTCCAGACTCCCGACGAGTACCTAGCGTCCAAAGGTGTTCACTTCTCGATCCCGGCAGGAGCAGGAGAGGAGGTTCCAGCGAAACCTCCACCGCCCATTATCTATCCAAAATCTCTGCTGCGCGTAGATGGCGCATATACCTCTGCGGCCCGGTCGGCGCGGCTGAAGGGAGCGGTCACAGTGAGATTGATTGTCGGAACCGATGGCCGAGCGCACAAAGTTCGCCTCATGCGCGGACTGGGCTTCGGCCTTGATGAGAATGCGATGAAAGTCTTTCCGCTCTGGAGATTTGAGCCCGCACTGCAGATGGACAAAGCAGTCGCGGTGGAGTCGACAGTAGAGATGCACTTCGACATAATGTGAGTCGCCGGCGACCGCCGGCGCGCGGATGGGATGCGCGCCGGACGGAAGGCGCCCGCTTCCGGGAGCGTCGTCGGGCGGCCACCTCACCGGGACGCCGTCGCGCGGCCTCCACGCGCGTGGCGCGGTTGCGCCGAGACGATACGTCCGGCTGCCCGCCGCGCTGCCCGGCCGGCGCGATGACCGCGGCGCGGGCGCGGAAGCGCGGGCATAAACGCGCGAAAAACTGACCCGCAATTCAATCTGGCGCTATAAATAATACACCTAATTGAACCGTTGTGATTGTTAAACATCGCCCACTTTTGTTGAATGTCTTAGTTATAGGACGTTTGGTACCTGGCGTCAGCGGTTTGATGCTAGAACTCACCGCCAAACACCCCTATAAGCACGCGATGGGCGGCACGTCGAAGACGTGGCAATTAGTTTCGAGCAGATTGACGGCGCGGCGGAAGGTCGGCGTAAGCTGTTGGGCAAGCCCTGATCGGGCGCCATTAACGCGCAGCCCGCAACCCGACGCCGGCGGCCCGTCCCGGCCCCGCCGCCCGTAGTCCGTCGCCGCGACCGCCGGCGGGCGGATGGGGATGCGCGCGGGCGGG
>JBEKPZ010000459.1:0-4882 GCA_049520215.1 Bryobacteraceae bacterium
CTGGAGGGTGCCCGGATGCAGGGGCGGCGCGGGTGGCTTGGGAAGGTCGGAGACCAGGTTGTACCAGGCCTTGGGGATGCGGGTCTCGTCGAGCTGATATTTTACGGTGTCCATGGGGATGAATAAGCATTCTATCCACGTTGGGGGTTGCGGCGCATCGCGGGTGTTTCAGGGCGGGTCCAGGGGGCCTGCGACGCTTGACTAAATACAGGCGGATTACATATACTCAAAATACTTATATGCCGGACGCTCTCAAGCCCGCCGACTTTCACGTACTGATGGCGCTGACCCAGGGGCCCCGCCACGGTTATGGACTCATGAAGGAAGTCGAGCGTGAGTCGCAGGGCGGCGTCCGGCTGGAGATCGGCTCTCTGTACCGCCTGCTCGCGCGATTGCTCGACAACGGCCTGATCGAGGAGGCTGACGAGGATGAGCGCCGCCGTTACTATCGCCTCAGCCGTCTGGGGCATCGCGTGCTCAAAGCGGAAGCGGCGCGCCTTGCCGGTCTGGTCGAACTTTCGCGCGCGCGAAAACTATTGCCGGAGAGCCGCTCCTGATGCGTGGGCTGGTTGGCGCGCTGTTGCTCCTTTTTCCGCCTGCGTTCCGCCGGAAATTCGGTGCCGAAATGCTCGCCACCTTCGACCGGCGATGGCAGGAGCAGCCCGGCTGGCGCCTGGCCACACGCACCGCGCTCGATCTGGTATTGGCCGCCGTGCAGGTACGATGCTCCGCCCACGCGCCCCGCGTTCCACACCTCAAAGGAGACAAGGTCATGACCGTTCTGCTTCAGGATCTTCGGTTCGCCTCGCGTACGCTGATGCGCAGCCCAGGGTTCACCGTGGTCGCGCTGCTCACGCTGGCGTTGGGAATCGGCGTGAACACCGCCATGTTCAGCGTCGCCCACGCGGTGCTTTGGCGCTCGTTTCCGTATCCACATCCCGAACGTCTGGCGATGGTGGGAGAAGTGGACGCTCACGATCCCGACAACTACTGGGGCGCGTCGTGGCCGAACCTGGTCGACTGGCGGAGCCGCGCGAACTCGTTCGAACTTCTTGCCGGCGTCATGCACGTCCAGAAAATCCTGCGCGAAGGCACCAATCCGATCCGCATCTCCGGCGCGGCGGTCTCTTACGACTTCTTCCAGGTAATGGGTGTCGCCCCGCTGATGGGGCGCTTCTTCGGCCAGGCGGAGGACCGTCAGGGAGTGCCCGCCGTAATCGTGCTCAGCCATCGCATGTGGACGGAGCTGCTGGGCGGCGATCCCGCCGTCCTGGGCCGCTCCATCCGTTTCGGACCAACTTCCTACACGGTTATCGGCGTTATGCCGGCTGGCTTCGAATATCGTCAGGCCGAGTTCTGGACGCCGCTTCAGCAGGAGATTGGCCCCGCCGAAATGACCCACCGGAATATTTGGGTGCTGGATCCGGTGGGACGCCTGCGCTCCGGAATATCACCGGCCGCCGCGAGCAGGGAGGTGGAGGCCATCGCCGCTCAGATCCGGCAGGATCATCCGGAGACCAGGCGAGGGCTGGTGGTGCGCACCGTGCCGCTGCCCGACGCACTAAGCCGCGATCTTCGGCCGGCGCTGCTCGTATTGCTGGGCGCCGTAGGCTTCCTGCTTCTGATCGCTTGCGGCAACATAGCCGGCCTGATGCTGGTGCGCGGAACGGCCCGCGCCAGAGAGATGGCCATCCGGCGGGCTCTGGGAGTAGGTTACGCCAGGCTGCTCGGTCAACTGCTTACCGAGAGCGCCGTGCTCGCCGCCGGCGGCGGTATCGCAGGAATCGGGCTGGCGTTTCTTGCCACCCGATCGCTCGTGTTTCTGACCCGCGATCCTCGCTTGCAGAGTGTGCCGATGGACGGTTCGGTGCTGGCTTTTGCCGCGGCCGTTACAGTGGCGACCACCATTCTCTTCGGAATCGTGCCGGCCATCGCTGCGGCGCGTGCAGGCGCGGCCGAAGCGCTGCGCAGCGGACACCGCGCGGGCGGCTCGCGGAAACACGCTTTGGCGCAACAGACCATGGTCGTGGCAGAGGTCGCCCTTTGCCTGGTGTTGTTGGCCGGAGCGGGCCTGCTGATGAGGAGCTTTCACCGCTTGTTCGAAGTCAATCCGGGCTTCCGAATCGAGCGGCTGGTTACCTTGCGGATCGGTCTGCCCCTCAACTACGATTCGGACGCGTCGGTGAACGCTTTCTACCGGCAGGTGCAGGATCGCCTGTCGGTTCTGCCCGGCGTCAGTGCCTCCACCATCGGCAGCCAACTGCCGATCACCGGAGGCGAGGGAAACGGCGATATTGCCATTGAAGGCCGGCCGTCCGCCGAAGGCGAACTGGGCGCCAGCACATTCCGCAATGTGATGCCGAACTATTCCGACGTGATGGGCATCCCTCTCGTGCGGGGCCGTGTGCTGGAGGACCGCGATGAAGGTTCCAGCCACCATCCGGTGGTCATCAACCAGGGGTTTGCACAGCGCTTTTGGCCCGGCGCCGATCCCATCGGCAAACGCTTCAAAGTGGGCCCGCGCGATAGGGCGCAGTGGCAGACCATCGTTGGGGTGGTCGGCGATGTCCGCCAGATCCGACTCGATTCCGCAGCTCCCTTTTCGACCTATCAGCTCCTGGCATCCCGTCCGCAGTCGCGATTCGAGTTGGCGGTGCGTGCCGCCGGCGACGCCGGCACCGTCATGGCCGCGGTTCAGGGAGCGTTGCGCAAACTCGATCCGGCGCTGCTGATCGACGATGCCAAAACGATGTCGGAGCGGATCGACGAGACCGTCGCGCCACGGCGCTTGAACCTTCTTCTGTTCGAGCTCTTCGCCGGCTTGGCGCTGCTGCTGGCCGCGGTGGGACTGTATGGTGTGGTGGCGTACTCCGCGGGCCAGCGTTCCCACGAGTTCGGAATTCGCATGGCCCTCGGTGCGCAAGGTGGCGACGTGCTGCGGCTGGTGATAGGCCAGGGACTGAAGCTGGCGCTGGTGGGTACGGCAATCGGAATGACGGTGACGTTATACGTCACGCGTTTGATGACCGGCCTGTTGTTCGGAGTGCGACCGACCGATCCGCCAACGCTCTTCGCGGTCGCGGCGCTGCTCATTGCGGTCGCGCTCTTAGCATGTTGGATCCCGGCTTATCGCGCCACGCGTATTGCGCCTGTCGAGGCCCTTCGGATCGAATGATAGGGAACGATGCGCGGGCCGCACTGGCGGGCCTGTTACGATGTAGCCATGCGGCGGTTGTTTCTGCTGTGCGGTCTCATGCCCCTGACGGCGGTGGCGAGCGAGCACTGGATCCGGTTCACCTCCGGTCCCATCGAGGTATTCAGCAGCGCCGGCACGAAGGATGGCCGCGAAACCCTGGTCCAGTTCGAAGAGTTCCGGCACGCGTTGGGGCAGGTGCTGGGCGACAACGATCTGCAACTGCCGCTGCCGATCCGCATCCTGCTTTTCAAAACCGGCGCGCCCGAGATTCCCGAGCCGGTGGTGCGGGGCCGCGATCAATATGGTGTCGTCGTCACCGCGGGCCAGGCGATCCCCAACGAGGTGTTCGCGCGTCTGACCCAGTTGTTTCTGGACGCCAATACGGCGCGCATGCCGGAGCGGCTGGAGCGCGGCCTGGTGGCGCTGTTCTCGACCATCCAGGTGAACGGCATCCGCATCACGCTCGGCGAGCCGCCTTTGCATCCCGACATGGATTGGGCGCGCGTACACCTGCTGGCGGTCGAGCCGGAATACTACGGCAAGCTGCGCGTGCTCACCTACAACTTGCGCAAGGGCGTGGACGAGGACGCGGCCTTCCAGAACGCGCTGGGCAAGTCTCCGGAGCAGATTGAACTGCAGGCGCAGTTGCACCTGGCGGAGGGCCGCTTCCAGGCCACCTCGATTTCGCCGCTGCCGATGAGTCCGCTGGATTTTCCGGAGAGGAGCGTGGAGCCCGCGGCGGCGCAGTTGGCCATCGCGGACCTGTTGCTGGGCGACCGGTCGCGCGCGATTTATCGGGAGCTGATCGCGCAAAAGACGCGCGTGCCGGAAGCTTGGGAAGGTCTCGGCATGCTGGCGCTGGGGGACCGGCAGACGGACGAAGCGCGCAAGGATTTCGCCGCCGCCATGGAAGCCGGCGCAAAGAGCGCGGCGTGCTACATGGAATATGCGCGTCTGGAGACGGACAAGGCCAAGGCCGTGGCCGCGCTGGAGCATGCCGCGAAGATCAATCCAAAACTGGCGGAGCCGCATTTTCTGATGGCGCAGCGTGAAACCGAGCCGGCCAAACGTATTCAGGAGCTCAAGCTGGCGGCCAAGCTGGATGCGCGCAAACTGGCCTACTGGCAGGCGCTGGCCGAAGCGTATCTGGAGGCGCACGATTACCCGCGGGCCGCGCAGGCCTGGACATCCGCGGAGCAGGCCGCCACGACGCCCGGGGACCGCGCCCGCATGCACCGCCTGCGGCTGGAGGTCGAGGCGCAACGGCTGGATTGGGAGGACGCCGAAAAGAGACGCAAGGCCGACGAAGAGGCGCGCGAGCTCGACCGATTGAAGCAGCAGGCACGCGCCGATCTGCACGCGGCGGAGGCTCGCGCCAATCAGGGGCAAGCTCCGCGGTCGCCAAACGAAAAGGTGGTTCCATGGTGGGACGGTCCGCAGCCGTCGGGGGTGACCACGGGCGTGCTGAAGCAGGTGGATTGTCTCGGCAAACGGCTCCGCCTGGTGGTCGTGGACGACGGCCACAAGACGGTGAAGCTGTTGGTGGCCGATCCTGCGCAGGTCGCGATTGTGGGCGGCGCGGGAGAACTGAAGCTGAGCTGCGGAGCGCAGGGGTCGCGGCGGGTGAAGGTGGAATACTTCCCCAAGGCGAACGCCGCGCTGGCGACCAAGGGCGAAGTGGCCACC
>JBEKPZ010000460.1:0-5254 GCA_049520215.1 Bryobacteraceae bacterium
TGGAGAAGTTCAGCCTGACGGCTACGCAGGCGATTCTGTATTTCGATTCGATTGGCGCGGGCGACACGTTAACGCTGCAGTTTCGTCTGCGCGCCAAGTATCCCATCCGCGCGCGGACGTTCCAGTCGCGAGTGTACGAATACTACGATCCCGCGGTAAGCGCCGTGGCACGGCCGGTGGCGTTGGAAGTGCGCAAGCGTTACTGAGCCGCGCGCGTAAGCGAGCGGACGCGGCAAATTGGTATCATGGAGTAGATGAAATCCTGGCAACTCTTCGTATTCCTGACACCCCTGGCTTGTCTGCTCGCGCAGACCCCGCCAGCTACGCAACCTGCGGCCCCACCCGCACCCGCGGGTCAACCGGCCAGGCCGCCGGCCATGCCGATGCGGCCACCCGCTCCACCCGCCCTCCCTCCGGTTCCTCCGGAAACGGTTGTGCTGACGATTGGCGAGGAAAAGATGACCGCCGCCGAGTTCGATCACTTGATTCAGACTGTGGTCCCGGAGCGCGCCCGCATGCAGTTAGCCGACAGCCTCGTCGACTCAAAAGTGAAGGCGCGGGAAGCGCAGCGTCTGAAGCTTGACGAAACGCCCGAGTACAAGGCCATGTTGGCTTTCGCGATCCAACAAATACTGGCACAGCAGTACACCCTGAATCTGACGGCCACCACCAAAGTGGACGAAGCCACCGCGCGCAAATACTACGACGAGCACAAATCGGATTACTTGCAGTTAAAGGCGCGTCACATTCTGATTCGGGCCAAGGGGTCCGCGGTTCCTCTGAAAAAGGATGCGAAGGAGTTGACCGACGACGAAGCCCTGGCGAAGGCCAAGGAGATCCGGCAGAAACTTGTGGATGGCGCGGATTTCGCCACGCTGGCCAAGGCTGAATCCGACGACGCGGGCTCCGGCGCCAACGGCGGCGACTTGGGGACATTCGGACACGGCCGCATGGTGCCGGCTTTCGAAGAAGTGGCCTTCAAGATTCCCGTCGGCGAGCTCAGCCAACCGGTGAAGAGCCAGTTCGGATATCACATTATTAAGGTCGAGTCGCGGCAGGAGAAAACCTTCGTTGAAGTGCGGCCGGAGATCGAGAGGAAGCTGGCTGCGGACATGGTCAAGAAGGCCCAGGACGATCTGAAGGCCGCCACGCCTGTCGTCATGAACCCCGATTATTTCGGACCGCCGGCCCCTTCGCCCATGGCGCCGCCCGCTCAGAGGCCGGCTGTCAACATCCCGCCACCAGCGCCGCAGCCGAAGTAGCACCGCTGTCTTGTGGGGCGGACTCCAGGTCTGCGCGGGTCCTCCAGGACCCGCTCTTCAACCGGCCGACGTGGACGTCGGCCGCAGGACTGGAGTCCTCCCTCACAGAGCAGATGCGGCCTGAGAGGCCGCCGCAGGCCGAGGGCCTGCCCCACGAAATACTTATGAGCCGCGCGCCAGTTCTTCAAGCACCGAAGGCGCTTGCGGCTGCCAGCCCAGCACACGCTGTGCTCGCTCGCCCGATATCTGCTGATCGAGGGCCAGAGCGTCGGCGAACTGCCCCATAGTCCTGCGCGCTTCCTCGATCGGCACGGTTTCTACCCTGCCGCCCGCGCCTGCCGCGCGGCTGGCAGCCTCCGCCACATCCCGCACGCGGATGGCCGGGCCATGCGCCGCAAACAGCAGTGTGCCCGCGGCCGCCCGCAACGCCTGTGCATAAAGGGCGGCCAAATCGTCCACGTGCACGAACGTCCAGCGATTCTCGCCGTTGCCGATCACGCGCGCGGCGCCGTGCTCACGCGCCGACTGCACGAAGGAATCGACCAGTCCGCCGCCGTGTCCATAAACCATGGCCGGCCGCAGCACAACTCCCTGCACGCCATGTCGCGCGGCCTCCAGCACCAGTTGCTCGTTGGCCGGACGCCAGGCTACCAGCGGCGTGGGCGCAAGCGGTGTGTCCTCGTCCGCGACCCTATCGCCGGTGTTGCCCAGCACCCAGCAGCCACTCGTATAGACAAACGGCCGGTTGAATTTCGAGAGCGCGCCGATAATGGCTTCCACGGCGGCGCGATCGACTTGTCCTGCATCGGCGGCCGCGGCCAGCGCCGTATGAATCACGGCATCGGCGTTGCGCGCGCCCTCGGCCAGGCTTGCCGGATCGCGCAGATCGCCGCGGTGCGCGCCCAGCCCCTTGGCCGCCAGCAGGCGCGCCTGATCGTCCGACCGCGCCAGGCCGACTACCGCGTAACCCGCTTTCACCAGCGCCTCGGCCACCGCGCTCCCGATGTATCCGGTAGCACCAGTCAGAAATACCTGCATGTTTGCACCCGCCTGCCCCTTCCCCAGTGTAGAACACGCTCGCCTGCCGAATTGGCGCAGCCCCTTGGGGCGGCCAACCTTGGCCTGGGGTCCCCTCTGGGGACGCCTTTTTAGGCGGCCAGAGCCGGCTGAAAGCCGCGCCCAGAGGGGACCCCGGGGCAGAATCGGGGCAGAATTGCCCGCCCTCCAATTGCAAACTGACTCACTACCATAATTTCACCCGGTGTTCATCGTTCTGCAACAGACCGGGCCTTACTCTTAAGTAAGAACATTTCTAAGTCGAAATGTTTTGATACGCCCAGAGGAGGCCCTGTGAAGAAAACCTCACTGCATTTTCTGTGGAAAGACCGGAGCACGCCAAATCGTTACCCGGCGGCTGTTTCGCTGCACGGCCACACGCTGCATTCCTGGGAAAACCTGCGTTTCCTGAACTCGTTCAAACTCCCTTTACCTTTGATTCCCGCCGTTTTGCGCGTCGCGGGCTGGCAACATCGCCGCGCCACCGGGCGGGATATGGCGCTGGCGCGGGTGCTGTGGACTCCGCCGCTCGCGCCCGATGAGGCCTATCGCCTGGAAGCCCGGCAAATCTCGAATCTCGGCCTGCAGCCCATCGTCTCGCTCACCGATCACGACGATATTGAGAGCGGCTTAGCCCTGCGGCGGACTCCGGTGGCGCCCGCCGCGCCCGTTTCTTTCGAGTGGACCGTTCCGTTTGGCCCGACCTTCTTTCATCTGGGCGTGCACAATCTGCCGACCGCGCAAGCCCGCACAGTGTTTGCGGATCTGCACGACTACACGGCGCGTCCGGAACCAAGCCGGCTCCGGGACTTGCTCGAAATGCTCCATGCGCACGAAGATCTGCTCATCGTGCTGAACCATCCGCTCTGGGACGAGGCGGATATCGGCGCGCCCGCCCATCGCCAGACGCTGGCGGCCTTGTTCTCCGGATATGGCCGCTGGATTCATGCCATCGAGCTGAACGGCCTGCGATCCTGGGACGAGAACAACGAAGCGCTGGAGTTGGCGCGCGCCTGGCAACTGCCGGCCATATCGGGCGGCGACCGCCACGGCCTGGAACCCAACGCCAACCTGAACTTGACGCACGCCGCCAATTTCGCCGGCTTCGTGGCGGAGATCCGCCGCGAGCGGCTGAGCTCCATGCTGTTCATGCCGCAGTATCGGGAAACGCTCGGGATGCGCTGGTTCGAAACCGTAAAAGACATCGTGCGCTGCCATCCCCAAGCGCAACGGCCCCGCTGGGTGGATCGCTTCTTCTATGAGTGCGAAGACGGCGTGACGCGTCCCATCGCGGAACTCTGGCCGAATGAAGGGCCCGCGCTGCTGCGTTCGGTCTTTGCCATGCTGCGGCTGTCGGAATCGCAGAGCCTCCGCGCCGCGCTGCGCTGGACGGTCCCAGACCCCGCCGAAATGCTGCCGTGACGTGAGCCCTGACGTGGGGCACCCCCGGTACGTACCCTGCTAGTACCCGCATGACTACGTATTCGTGCAGTCCTGCCTGATAATTAGGCTTTCCAGGAGATCCAGGTGACCAGAGAGAAGATCCAGGGCGACCGCCGGCTGCAGCGGCGCTACCCCGTAGAATTGGATTTGGAATTCAGAATCGTCGAAGACGACAAAGTCGTGTCAACGGGCACAGGCAAGACGGGGAACATGAGCAGTGGAGGCGTTCTCTTTTTTGCCCCGGAGGGCGTGCCAAGCGGACCCCACGTGGAACTCGCGGTCCGCTGGCCCGCGGTTCTGGGGAACGCGCCGTTTCTCGAGTTGCGCATTTTCGGACGTCTGGTCCGTAGCGACTCGCAGGGTATCGCCATGCGCATGAGCCGGTACCATTTTGAGAAGCTGGGCGACCCGCGCGGAGCCTTCGAAGATCTTTTCACCCACGCCGTGATTCAGTAGGTGGGACAGGCTTCGGCCAGTCGTTGGGCTTGACAATCGCTTGTGTTCGGGGACAATGGCACTTAGCGGTCAAAATGCCCATTCGAGCCGAATACCGGAAATACTATGGCGCCCGCTGGCGCAAATTCCGGCTGACTATGCTGGAAGCCGCCGGCCACGTCTGCCAGATGTGCCACCAGCCGCACCGCTTGCTCAACGTGGTACACCTCTCGAACGATCCGGCGGACCGCACGCGCCTGACCGTGCTCTGCCCAAGGTGCCATTCCAAACATAACGCCGCTCACGTTACCGCTATGTCTCGCCGTACGCGCGCCCGCCAGCGCGGCCAACTGTGGCTGTCCGACGAGTTGGAAGTGGCGCCGGTGCCGGTGCGGATGTGGCCCATGCGCCTGCGCCAGATGGATCTGTTCTAGAGAGCAGCAGGAGACAGAAGTCAGAAGTCAGAATGGCGCTACAATTCTCTAGTTATGGACACGTTTAACCGAAGAGGTTTTCTCAAGGCCGGCGCGGCGGGAATGGGCGGCGCCGCAGCCCTTTTGCAAGCCGCCGCGGCTCAAGCCCCGGCTTCACACGGCGCCCTCCGCCGGATCCTGCCGATGAACCGGAACTGGCTTTTCGGCGGGCGCGCGGTCCCGGGCTCGACCGCCCCGGATTTCGACGACACCAAATTCCAGCGCGTCACCATCCCGCACTCCAACAAGATCTTCCCCTGGCACAGTTTCGACGAAAAGGATTTCCAGTTCGTCTCCATCTATCGCCGCCACTTCAAGCTGGCGCCGCAGCCCGGCCGCCGCGTTTTCGTGGACTTTGCCGGCGTCATGACCGCAGCCACGGTCACCATCAACGGCCACAAGCTCGGCGAATATCGCGGCGGCTACACGCCCTTCTCCTTCGAACTGACGCCGCACCTGAAGCCGGACGCCCCCAACGTCCTGGCCGTCGAGGTGGATTCCACCGAGCGGCCCGATATCCCGCCCTTCGGCGAGAACATCGACTACCTGACCTTCGGCGGCGTCTATCGCGAAGTCGCGCTGCGC
>JBEKPZ010000461.1:0-4873 GCA_049520215.1 Bryobacteraceae bacterium
TCGTTCAAGATCGTCACCGCATCGACCGACTCCAGCGCCGCGACCACGGTCATCCTCTCCAACTCGGAGCAGATGGGCCGGTGGGGGTCTTTGTATTGGCGAATCGACCAATCGGAATTGACCGCGACCAGCAGCGCATCGCACTGGGCGCGGCTGCGCGCCAGGTAATCCACGTGGCCGGCATGCAGCAGATCGAAAGCGCCGCAGGTGTATCCGAATTTCCGGTTGGCGCTTCGTAGCTCAGCTACCCAGCCATCCACCTGGTCGTTGGTGAGGATTTTTGTCATGCGGAGACGCCGCGCTTGCTCCGGCGCAGGCCAGCCATGGCCTTGGCGAGTTTCTCGCGGGAGATGGCCACGGTGCCGGATTCGCCAACCGCGAGGCCCGCGGCCAGGTTCGCCAGCCAGACGGCGTCGCCCAGGGGCGCACCCGCCGCGAGCGCTACCGCCAGCGTGGCCAGGGCGGTATCGCCGGCGCCGGTGACATCGTAGACTTCGCGGGCGAAGCTGGGAAAGTGCTCCTCCGGCATCTCCTCCGTTTGGGGCCGCAGCAGCGTCATCCCGTCTTTGCCCTCGGTAACTACAATGGACGTCGACTCCGCGAGGCGCAGCAGGTGCCGGGCGGCGTGCATGGTTTCTTCATGATGGCGGGCGGGTAGCCCGGTGAGCAGGGCCAGTTCGCTCCGATTCGGCTTGAGCACGGTAGCCCCCCGATAGCGCTCGAAATCGGAACCCTTCGGATCCACCACCACCGGCTTACCGTGGCGCACGGCCGCGGCGATGATGCCCTTCACCACCGGGGCTGTCGCGAAGCCCTTGGCGTAGTCCGACACCAGGACGGCATCCACGCGCGGCATCAAGCGCGCGGCGCGCTTCACCACCGCATCGGCCAGGCTGGCGCCAATCGGCGCCGTATCTTCTTCGTCGATGCGCACGATTTGTTGGTCGTGCGCCACGATGCGCAATTTCACCGTGGTGGGGCGCCCGGCGGCGACGGAGAGGTGCGCGCAATCGATGCCCCGCTGGGACAGCATGGCGCGCAGCTCCGCGCCCGCTTCGTCCTGGCCGGTAACGCCGAAGAGAGTCACGCGCGCGCCCAGCGCGGCCACATTGCATGCGGTATTCGCCGCGCCGCCTGGAACGCCGAATGCGCCGACCTTGCGCACGATAGGCACCGGCGCCTCCGGCGAAATGCGATCCACATCGCCCGACCAATAGCGGTCCAGCATCAGATCGCCGGCGACCAGCACATGCCGCCCGGCAAATGCGGCGATGGCCTTGGCGACGGCGGCGTTTGGCCTCATGCAGGCGATGGTAGCAGAAAGACAGAAGGCAGAAGACAGAAGGCAGAAGACAGAAGACAGAAGTCAGAAGTCAGAAGTCAGAAGACAGAAGGCGGAATTCTGACTTCTGACTTCTGCATTCTCATTCCGGCATCTGCGCTACGCTCAGTACATTGCCGTCCGGATCTTTGAACCAGGCTACTCGCGCGCCTGCGTGTACGGCGGCCACGCCGGGACCGCTGGGCGAAGTCCAGATACCCATCTCGTCCTGGTCCTTCATCCAGGGGTAGCGCTGGAACTCGACGCCGGCGCTCCGGAGATCCTTCACGGCGGCCACAATGTCCTTTACTTCCCAGCCCAGCACGGTGAATTGGGGCGGCGTCCAATCCGGCACGGGCGAGATTCGCAATGTAGTTCCATTGGCGTCAAACACCATTGCGAATTGATCCTCGCCCATCAACTGCAAGCCTAGCGTATCGCGATAGAAATTCCTGGCGGCGTCGCGGTCGCGGACCGCCGCAAAAGCTACGAGTTTCTGTTTGCCCAGCATCGTTCCCTCCCTATCTTGTGGTATCCATCCGAATGTAAGTGGCTTCGTAGGCAGTCGTCCAAGTCTTACCGGAATCCGCGGACTTTCGCCACCAAACCTTGACCCGATTGGCGCCTTCTTTGGCGATGTCCATGCGGTTCAAGACGTCGCCTCCGGCCTCGTTCTTGCTCACGCCGGAATACTCTAAACCACGGTCGTTGGCCGTGCCCTCGAACGCATGCACGTGACCGTGGTTATCTACGTTGAGCTGAAGCCAGTGTTTGCCTTCGGCACTATACGCATGCACATTGCTGCCGCTGAATTTGCCGCCGGACGCCCATGTTTCAGTCAACTCGCAACCGTCCAACCCCAGCTCGATATTGCTCTTGCCGATCTCATTGCCGCCCGGGTCCGACACTCTCCAGTTACCCACCCAGAAGCTCAAGGCGCCGTATCCCGCCCCCACACAGGTCCCTGGCGCTTGTGCTCCCCAGAGCGCGCCCATGACAAGCATCGCGACAACCCACCGCAACCCGCTCACAGTGCCCATCACCACAGTGTGGACTACCCGAGGCCCTGTCGTAAGGCCCGCTGTGCGTCATAATATATCTCTCATGCGACAAGGCCTCAGCGACTATTACGATCCCAAGCCGGGCACGTCCATTTCCACCCTGGCCTACGAGTATCCGCCCGCTTTCCTCGTGCCGCAGCACGCCCACGGCGCGGACCAGGTAATCTACGCCACGCGCGGCGTGATGGAAGTCTCCGTGGGCCAAAGTTTCTGGCTGATCCCGCCGCAATTCGCCGTCTGGATTCCCGCACCGACCATGCACTCGATTCGCATGCCCGGCGCGGTATCGATGCGCACGCTCTATCTGCGGCGTGGCCTCGCGCCCCGCCTGCCCGCGACGTGCAGGGTGCTGCACGTGACCCCGCTGCTGCGGGAACTGATCGTGGAAGCCGTCCGGATCGGTCAGCTTCGCACGCGCAACCGCCTGCACGGCGCGCTGCGGGATTTGGTAGTCTTCCATCTCGAGCGCGCCTCTCCGGTTCCCACATTCCTCACTCTGCCCAAAGACCCGCGCGCGCTGGCGGTAGCCCACGCTCTGATCGCTAATCAGGGGGACAATCCGTCACTCGACTCGCTCTGCACCGCCGCGGGCGCCAGCGTGCGGACCATCGAACGGGCGTTTCGCAGCGAGGTCGGCACCGACTTTGCGACGTGGCGCAGGCAAGCCCGCCTGATGAAAGCCGTGGAACTGCTGGCTGCGGGCAGCCTGGTGAAGCAAGCGGCCTTCGCGACAGGCTACCGCCAACCCAGCGCGTTCGTGGAGATGTTTCGCCGGACCTTCGGGGCCACGCCCAAAGCCTGGGCAGCGGCGCTCGGGGGCGGCCGTGCCGGCATGAAAATCGCAAATTCGATCAAGACGCGTGCGGCGCGGGGAATTATGCTGTGAGCATGAAGACCATTGCAGCGCGCGCTCCGATCGCGAAGCTCGATCTTTACCAAATCAACAAGGCAGAATACGCGACACCCCGTAAGCCCGTGCTCCTGCGCATTGCCAAAGCAGCTTATCTAGGAATCGCAGGGCGTGGCAAGCCTGGCGGAGAGGCTTTCGAGCAGGCCATAGGGGCTCTTTACAGCGTTTCCTTCACCATCAAAATGGCCAGTAAGTTTGCGGGCCGGGATTACGGTGTCTGCAAGTTGGAAGGGCTGTGGTGGGTGGACTCGGGTCATACGTTCATGACCGAACCGAAGGACCAATGGTCGTGGCGGCTGTTGATCCGGACTCCCGATTTTATTGGCAAGCGCGAGATGGAAGCCGCGCGGAAGAAGCTCGCGGAAAAGGGCAAAGGGCCGCTCTTCAAAGAGGTGGAGATGACCACCCTCAACGAGAACCAGTGCGTGCAGATGCTGCATATCGGGCCCTACGACCGGGAACCGGAGAGCATCGCGCAGATGGAAGCCCTCGCCGCCGGGCAAGGCTACCGGTTTGACGGACTGCACCATGAGATTTACCTGTCCGATCCGCGCCGTGTGGCGCCTGAAAAGCTGCGGACCATTCTGCGGATTCCGGTCGCCCGCACAAAATAGGGGCGGGTCTGGAGACCCGCCGCAGGCGTGGACGCCCGCCCCACGATGCTGGGCTGGACTAAACTGGTCTCGTGGCGCGGCAGGCGACCTGGGACGATTATCAACTAAGGGTTGGACGGGCGATCCAACATCTTGAGCAACACCTGGACGACGATTTGTCGCTGCTGGAACTGGCGGGCATCGCCAGTTTTTCTCCATTTCACTTCCATCGCATCTTTCGGGCGCTCACCGGCGAAGGCGTGGCGGAGCGCGTGCGGAGGCTGCGTCTGGAACGCGCGGCGGCGCGCCTGCGCAACACCAGCCGGTCCATCCTGGAGATTGCGCTCGAAGCCGGATACCAGGCGCACGAATCTTTCACGCGCGCGTTCGAGGCCGCGTTTCAAACATCGCCAAGCCACTATCGCACGGAACGGAGCTTCCTGGGGCCATCGATCGCTTCCGGCGATCCGGCCGAGACGTCGGCCCGCATGGAGCGCATCGGGCCGCTGAGCCTGATCCGGCTCAGGCACGCCGGTCCTTATGGCGATGTAGGACAGACCTTCGAGCGGCTGGCCGCTTGGGTGGGAGCGCACGGGCTTTTCGGCCCTTGGACGCAGGGTCTGGGCATTAGTTACGACGACCCGGAAGTCACTCCGCCGGAACACCTGCGCTACGATGCGGCCTTCACGGCGCCGCGCGCGGTGCAGGGCGAGGGCGACATCCAGGGACTACAGTTGCCCGCGCGCGATTACGCGACTGCGATCCACAAAGGCCCCTATGCGGGACTGGCCGTGGCCTACGCCGGCCTGATCCGCTGGTGGCTGCGGCATGGGGATGGCGAGATATCCGACGCTCCGGCGCTGGAGTTCTACTTGAATCAGCCGGGCCACACCGCGCCCGAGTCGCTGCTCACCAAAATATGCCTGGCTGTCGCCAGATGATTTACGAAGCGGTCGCTGGTATCCTTACCAAGAGGGTTGCACATGGC
>JBEKPZ010000462.1:0-5168 GCA_049520215.1 Bryobacteraceae bacterium
GCGCTGGAGCCGGGATCGGTCGGCCCCATTCTGCGGCACGGGCATACGTATGTGATGCAGCGATCCAGCGGATTCACCATCGCGGGGACTTCGTCTGAGCAGGTAGGCTTCATCCGCGAACTGGACCCGCAGATAGTGGACGACATCCACGCGCGCGCCGCCGAGTTGCTGCCGCGGGTGCGCTCGGCTGCGAAGCCCACGGCGTGGCTCGGGTTTCGTCCGGCGACCGACGACTTCGCCCCGGTGATCGGCCGCCTGGGCGATACGTGCCTGTGGCTGGCGTATGGGCATTATCGAAATGGGATACTGCTCGCCCCCGCCACGGCCGCCCGAGTGGCGGAGCAGTTGGCTACACTCTAGCCTTGCTCCGCGCCTGGTCTTTCCAGTTCCACCACTTCAGCAACTCGGGATCATGCTCCGCCTCCGAGGCGAAATACACGGCGCAGCGGAACACGTAGAGGACGCACCGTGGTGGCCCACTTCGCGGCAGAGGTCGGAGTAAAGCGTCTCGGGGTTGCGGCCTCGTAGTTCCGCCACGTCTCGAATTCCCAGCCGGTTGAAATCCGCGGCTATCGACGGTCCGACGCCGGGAATGCGCAGCAGGGTATCCCTCACTTGTCCGACCATACCGCCAGCTCATTCCCGCACGGATCGGTGAAATGAAAACGCCGCCCGCCAGGGAACGAAAAGATCTCCTTGACGATTGCGCCACCCGCCGCTTGTACTTTCGTTTGCATACCGGCAAGGTCGCCGGAGTAGATGACCACCAGCGGCCCTCCGGCGGTCACCGCGTCTTTCGTGAAGAACCCGCCCGCGAGCCGGCCGTCTTCAAAGCTGGTGTAGTCAGGGCCGTAGTCGGTGAATTTCCAGCCGAAGACGCCGGCATAGAAAGCCTTCGTTTTGGCGATATCCGTGGCCGGAAATTCGATATAGTCGACCCGGCCTTCGTTGGTTTGAGTGTTCATTGGCTGAGTATGCCGCAGGCATCCTGACAGCGTTGTGTCAGGATAGTTTGAGATGCGGCGCGCCGATCGGTTGTTTCAAATCGTCCAACACTTGCGAGGGCGACGCCTGACCACCGCCGCGCAGCTTGCCGGCTGGCTGCGGGTCTCCGAGCGGACCGTGTACCGGGACATACGCGATCTGTCGATTTCCGGCGTCCCCGTGGAAGGAGAGGCGGGCGTTGGATACCGGCTGAAGCCGGGTTTCGATTTTCCGCCGATCATGTTGACCATGGACGAAGTCGAGGCGCTGGTCGCCGGCGCGCGCATGGTGGAGACGTGGGGAGGGACCGCTCTGGGAAGCCACGCGCGATCGGCCATCGCCAAGATCGCACTGGCGCTGCCAGCGGCCCGCCGGGAAGAGATCGAGCGCACCCGGTTATTTGCTCCCGAGTTTCTGGTGCCGAAAGGCGCGGCTGCTGGTCTGGAAACGGTGCGCAAAGCGATCTTCGAGCGCCGCAAGCTGCAAATCGAGTACGTGGATGGGGACGGCCGCGCTTCGAACCGGACGATCGATCCGCTGGCGCTCAATTTCTGGGGTACCACCTGGTCGATTGCGGCGTGGTGCGAATCCCGCGAGGACTTCCGGGTGTTCCGGCTGGACCGGATTCGGAGCTTGCGGATGGGAGATGAGAGGTTTGAGGAGGTCGCGGGACGGACGCTGGAGGATTTTGTGAAGAAGGTCAGTCGGGAGGGCGTCCGCTAGACTACCATGCCTTCACTGCCGCCTACTCTTGCGCGGCTTCGGTTGCTTTGGAGGGTTGGCCTTCTTTTCCCGGCGATCCCGGTTGCCCAGCATGGAAAGAAGATAAGCCTGCGCGGTGGCTTCGTCTCGGATGATGCGCCAAGCTCCTGAATGCTTCCGTTACGGATTCGATCTGGGTTAGCGCTTCGGTCTCGGGAGCTCTCTGCCCATGTTGTAGTCCGCATCGACTCTTCTCTGCTGGGCCTGACCAAAGGCTTTGCATACAGTCCGGAGATGTTGGGCCACCGTTCGTTCCGGGCTCTCAGGAGGGTTGCCGTTGAAATAGGCATTCAGTTCGGCTCCCTTCGCGTCGGAGGCGGTGCACATCGGGCCGTGGTCGAATAGCCGCCCCAGCACTGGCCGAAGTTCCGGACGCGCCCAATTCAACGTCGCTTCCGAAATCAGCAAATGGAAGAGCGCATAGTAAGCAGTCGAAACAGATCTTCGCAGATTTGCCTGGCGCCGCTCCTCGGATGGAAGATTTGCGATGTCCTGAGCGAGTGCCAGAAGGTCGTCCGCGAATGCCATCTAAGAGGCCAAGGCGTGCTGGTTGATTCTTGCCTGCTCCGATTGGCTGCGGAAATTGAAGTATGGCAACACACCCCATTCCTCTAGCGGTTGAACGTGCTGAGCGATGAAAGCCGATGCCTGATTGGTGACCTTTAAGAGCTGGTCTCGCCGACTGGCGGCATCGACGAGAATGACCATGAAGAAAACGGCGGGCTCGCCACGCCAGTCGTTTCCCAGGGTGGGTATGATGTCGACGACCTGCGGCGCGAGCCGCAGCGCGGCTCGCCCTACCGCGGCCTGGAACAGAGGCTGCTGCGCGAAGGCCCGAGGGAGGTACACGAAACCATTATCGCGCGTCCTTATGGCAATAGGGAAACGCTGATGCGGAGGCGCCTGAGCGGATGATAGGCGCCATTTACATCCGCCCCTTGATGCCCGCGTCCAGCGAAATCTGGTGTTGCTCCAGGATGTTGCCGGTGGCGCGTTCGAGCGCGGCGCGGGCCTTGACATAGGCGCTTTTCGCGGCCACTTCGGTGGACTTCGCCTGGGCCAACAGGCTCTCGTACTGGATCACGAAGAAGGCGGTGGACGCGCCCACTTCGTACTTCATCTGCTCGGCCTCCAGCGACTCCTGCTGGTACTTTCTGGCCTGCACGGCGGCATCATAGGATGCGCGCGCGCTGCGCATGGCGATCACCGCGTCTTCCACTTCCAGACGCGCCTGGTTCTGCAACTGGCGCAGACGCACCTCCGATTGCTTGAGTTGCAACTCATCGCGCGCCAAGTCGGCTTCGGCGATACGGTTGTGTATCGGCACGGTCACCTGCACTCCGATTTCATACGTGGGGTACTTTGCGGTGGCCAACTGATCGAGGACAGTGCCATAACCGCCCGTGAATGGCGTGTTGGTAGCCGGCGCAGCAGGATTCAGAGGGCCGGCCAGGCCGTTGTTCTGCACGATGCCGACCAGGTCCACTTCGGGCAATGTGGCGTTTCGCGCTCCCTTCAAACCGATCTGGGAGTTCTCGATCTGCAGGCTGGCCTGGCCCAGATCGGGGCGATTGGCCATGGCTTCGGTGAACAGGTCTTGTATGGGCCGGACCTCTTCCTTCTCAGGAATATTCAGCGGGTCGGTGGGGATGATGGTGGCGGCCTGCACTTCCGGGTCCGCATTGCCGGTGCGGGTGAGCTGGTTCTTCAGAATCGCCTGCTGTTCTTCGAGCAGGCCGCGCGCGTTGATCAGGTCCTGGCGGGTGGCGAAGACCTGGGCGTTGGCGCGGGTCATCTCGACCGGCGCCAAGGTGCCTTCGTCCACCTGCGCCTTGGTGTCCGAGAATAGTTTTTCGGCCGCGGCGACGGTCTCCTGCTTCACCTTCACATCTTCGTAGAGGGCCACGAAATCGGTGTACAGCCGAATCACTCCATAGACCGTGGCGATCAGTTGCTGGTGAAAGAGCAGCGTGGTGATCTTGCGGTCGTTGCCCGCGATACGGATGAAGCGATGGTTGAGGGACGGTCCGAATCCGCGCAGCAGGGGCTGCGTCACGGTCAGGCCCAGACTCGATCCGGTGTACGGGTTGTAGTTGGTGGTCAGGGCATTCAACGATTGGTGCGTGTTATCAAACGCCAGGTTCACTTGCGCGCCGCTCGCGAAGGACTGCACCAGGCCGGCGTTGGCGTTGAACTCATTGGCGACCAGTGAGGGTACGCCGTACGAAAGGAGGTCCAGTTCCTGTGTGTTCTGGTGCATCCAGTTCAATTGTCCGACGACGGACGGATCGAAGATGGGAACCGCGGTTCCCGTGGACTGGGGGATGGAGCCTTGGATCGAGAGATTGGTTTGCGGCTCGCCGAGGGCGCCCAGTTCCAGCGCGCTGGTGGAAACGGTAGTGCCGGTGGTGACGCTGGTGGACGAAGCCGGGTTGGTCACCACGGGACTGAGCGGTCCACCGGCGCCTGTGGGGGCTTCGTTAATTTGGAAGGGGATGCCACGCAGCAGTCCGCCACCCTTGGCGCGCAGCAGGTCGGAGTCGGCGATCCGGAAGCTGTAGCGGTCGAGTTCCACGTCGAGATTGTTTTCGATGGCGAGGGCCAGCGCGTCGGCTTGCGAGAGATAGAGGTTGCCGGCGCGGATCAGATCGTGCACGCGGGGGGAGTTGTGGAAGTCGGGGGATTGAGAGAGCAACGGAAGACAGAAGACAGAAGTCAGAAGACAGAAAACAGAAGGCAGAAGACAGAAGTCAGAAGACAGAAGGCGGTATTTGCGCATTGGGTTAGGCGGGCCGCTTTTTCGCTGGCAGCGGCACGGGATTCACTTTGGCTCCCTCCTGGACGGTATCACCGGGATTCACGACCACCTGTTGGCCGCCTTCGAGTCCGGAGAGAACTTCGATTTTATCGCCGTAGTCCCGGCCCAATTGGAGACGCTGGAAATGCACGATATGGTCGGCGCCGACCACGCCAACCTGGGGCCCGTTGCTACGCACCACCAGCGTATCACCCGGTATGAGCAGCGGCGGATTGCGGCGCGGCGTGGTCAGGTCGACCTGCGCGTACATGCCGGGGAGCAGGAGGCCGCCGGAGTTGGGCACCTGCACCTCGGTGAGCAGGGTGCGGGTGGCGGGATCCAGCGCGTTAGCGGTGCGCGTGACAGCGCCGGAGAACTGGTGGCCGGCGAGATCCAGGATGGCGAGGTGCGCGACCTGGCCGACGTGTACGGAATCGGCGTCGGATTGGGGCACGTTTACGTAGGTGCGCAGGCGGTCCGTTTGGGCGATGCGGAACAGCAGGGTGCTGGCTTCCGAGACCAGCGCTCCGACATCCACGTTGCGCACCGTAATCACGCCCGCGAAGGGCGCGCGCACGCTCTTGTAGTCTTGCAGTTCGGTAAGGCGCGACAGGTTGGCCTGAGC
>JBEKPZ010000463.1:0-4793 GCA_049520215.1 Bryobacteraceae bacterium
CGGTGCCGTTCCAGGCGCGGCAAACCGGCCAGCGGAAACAGCAGGTTGTCGCGCAGGCTCATGTGCGGGAACAACGCCCAGTGGCGCGCGACATATCCGCAATGCCTGCGGCGGGGCGGCAGGTTCACGCGCGATGCGCCGTCGAAAAGGATCTCATCGTCCAGGATGATGCGGCCGCTGGCGGGGGTCGCGAAGCCGGCGATGGCATCCAGGATGAGGGTCTTGCCCGCGGCGGCGGGTCCGAACAGCGCGGTGATGCCGGGCGCGGCTTGGAACTCGACATCCACGCCGTGGGCCGCGAGGCGCACCTGGATCATGCCAACACCTGGGCGCGCCGCACCCGATTTCCAATGTAGAGGGCAGCCAGCGCTACGGCTGCGAGAGGCAGCAGCCAGGCGGTTGCGGCGCCGCTCGCAACGATGACGGTTGCGCCGAAATCGGTAAGCGCGCGCACGAAGCCAGCCAGGAGGGCTCCGAACAGCGCACGCCACGCGAGCGGTAACGTGACGCGCCAGAAGATCCGCCACTCGCCGGCACCCAAGCTACGGGCGGCGTTCTCGACGCTGTGGTCCATGGCTTGGAGGCCCGCGCGCGTCATACGGACCAACAGCGGCAGCGTGTAGATCGCGGACACGCCTACGGCCGCATGCCAGTTGAATTTCAGCGGCCAGCGCCCCAGTGCGGCCAGCAGATAGTAGGCCAGCACGGCCGGCGGGAAGACCAGCGGGAGGCTGGCGGCGGCGTCCAGCAACTCGCAGCCGGGGAAGCGGCGGTGCGCGAGAAGCCAGGCCAGCGGCAGCGCGAGCAGCGTGGCAAGCATCGTGGCCAAGCCGGCGTAGCGCAGGCTAAGCCATAGCGGCGACCAATAAAGTGACATGGGCGGCAGGGAATATAATTATAGCCACATGCGGACCACTCCCTTACGGTCGTGGCGCGGAGGGTCGTGGCTCGGTAGCGTGGGTCGGGAGCTCGGGCTACTTCCATGCGCCTAGGAGGCGCCGCACCAACACCAATTGACCCAGATGATAGGCGTTATGGTCCGCCACCAGCAGCACCTCGCGCAGAACCGTCTGGCCGGTCCCGTGCGGAAGGCGCGCATGCAGATTGATTTTCGGATTCTTCACGATGCGCCGTAGGGACGCCAGATCGGCACGGAAGGCTTTGACGCTTTTGTCCCACGCGGCATCGTCGGGGGGCGCTTGGGTGGCCGGCCAGTAGCCCGCGGGCCACACTGGCGAAACATGTTTCGGTTTGCGCGTGAACTCCAGGATGTCCGACTGGGCGATGCACATGTGCTCCAGCAGCTCCCACGGCGTGTGCGGCAATCCGCTGGGCCGGACACCGCGCAGCGCAACGGGCAGACCGGCGACCGCCGCGTCGAAATCCAGGTGCGCGCCGCCGCCGTCCAGCAGGTAGATCAGGTGTTCCCGCAGAGATTGATCTTGGGTCATAACTCTTACTATTCTTGGGCATCGGGGTGCTGGAAAACAAGCGGGGCTCAAGCCCCGCGCGGACTAAAGTCCGCCCTCCTTTCCATTTGGTTTGGCGGGCGAGGGTGAAGCATCGCTGAATTGCTCCACCGACTTGCCGTACTCGGCGCGGTAGATGACGTCGCGCTCGCCGGTCTCGGGATTCACCCAGGCTACCTGGAACCTGGGCGCCAGGTGGTCGGCTTCGTGGTTTGCCTTAGGTTGTTCCGGCTGTCTCTAGCGGGCGGCCTTGATGCGCTCCAACTCCTTGTAAGCCTTGAAGTAGGTACGCTCCAGGCGGCATTGAATTTGGGTCATGCGGCCCAAGATGGCGGCCTGGGCTTGGGCGGACGGTTCATCGGCATAGCACCTGGCTTCGAAAGCTCCGGCGCGCACCAGTTTCCACTGGGCGATGGCGGCCTGGTCGAAACCAAGTACTGCTCGGCGGGATTCTCAGGCTGGTAAAGGCCCTGGAGGCCGGCGTGGATCTGGTCAAAGTCTTCCTGATGCTCGCCGGGCACGACCATGGTACGGGCGCGCAGGCCGTGGCGCAGCGCGTTCATGGAGGCGGCCTTTCCCTGGAGAGTTTTCGGACCGGTAGAATGCCGTGCGTTGCGGCGATTTGCCGCGATTTGTCTCTTTGTTGCCATGTAGTTACCTCTTTCTGAACCAACGGAGCCAATAGGGCGAACTGCGCTCGCCGACATCGACAAAAAGCGTCGATGTCAGGAGCGGGCGATGGGGCGATGGGGCGACGCGGCGATCCTTTCAATCCGGGTATTGATGCGCTGGTAGTCGCCTTGCGGGCGTTTAATGTTGGTTCGCGCACCGTATGGGGCCGGTTTATGTTTGCAGGTCTTCGGCCGAGCTACCCCTTCGGCGAGACCCACGTCAGTTACAACGGCGGCGAGATCCTGGGATCCGGCGAACGTCGCGCATCGTGACGGCGATTGCGCGTGCGTCGTCCCCACCGCCGAATGACAACGCACCTCCAGGCCCTGATACGCCCCTGGTGGACCGAACACGTGCAAGCGGCCGGCTTTCAAGTGATCGAGCCTGGCACGCGGCCGCTTACCTTGTATGTTCTGGCGCGCCGATTATGACGTTGCCCAGGCGGGGACGATCGATTATCTCGGAATCTGGAATCCGGGATTGAACGGGATAGGACCGGCCACGTAGTACATAGGGACAAGCCAGTCCGCGGGGCCGTCGATTTGCTGCCAGCCCGGGCAACCGTTGGTGTTGCAGGGCGTTCCGGTATACTGCCAGGCCGTGCCATCTCCGCGATACTGATAGACGGTATTCGATCCGACGACCACAGAAACTGAAAACGGGTTGCTGTCGATCTTTATCCAGCCGCCGCAATTGTTGCCGATGCAGGTAGGTCCGGTGTAATACCATATCGACCTATCGCTGTAGTGCATCTGGTAGAAGCCGGCGTCGCCGGCGAAAATATAGCCCGTGTCCGGGTTGTTGTCGACTTGCAGCCAACCGCTGAAACAATATTTGTGCGGGAGGCACGGCCCCTTGGGTGTTAACTGCCAAAGGGAGTTGCCCGAGCCGATTATGTACAGATAGCTTGGCCCGGCAGCCAGCGTGCCGTCGTAATACGGGTTGTTGGTGCTAGGCCATGCAGGACAAATTCCGCCGCTGCAAGGCGTCCCCGGATACTCATATATATATGCGTTGCCGGTTTCTCCGAAATACAAGCTGGCCCCCGCCGTCAGGACGCCCGGCAACGAGACGTTGAGCAGCGCCCAACCAGGACAATAACCACTAATGCAGATTTGGCCGGTATACTGCCAGATGGACGAATCCCAATGGATTTGATAGAGAGTGCCTCCCGGGCCGGTTCCGATCGCCGCGCCCTGAGGGTTGTCGTCCAGCATCACCCAGCCGGCGCAATCGTTGGCGATACAGGGCGTGCCCGTATATTCCCAGATCGAGCCGTCAGTGTGCATTTGGTAAAGGTTGATTCCACTCGATGCAATCATATACGTACCTGGATTGGAATCGAGTTCCATCCAGCCGCCGCAGCCGTTGGCATTGCAAGGCTGTCCCGTGTATTCCCAGATGCTCCCGTCGGCGTTCATCCTGTAGAGGTCTTGGCCCCAGGCGGACACCCCGCCAGCCATGATGCAGGCTGCCAGGAAGACAATCCTTTTCCCACTCTTCATTCTCATCGTCGTTGGTCCCTTCTAATCGTTCGCGGCGCACGCCGCTACCCGTACAGGCGCGGAAGGGCGTGGAAACGGCTAACTACTTTGGAGATTTATTTTGGAATACATCCGGATTCGGAACGGCTGCGTTCTTCTGCATTCAGGGGCACTGTTTTTCTTGCCGATGTGTGTGACTGAGGGTGGCAGGATCGGGGACGGGCCAGTCAAGATCTATTTATGCCACCCCGACGCGACCGCCTGGCAGATATTCGAGCGGCTATCGGGACAACGATTGCAATCAGCAGCCATGACGCTGGGGCGACCACAACGAACACGAAAGCGGGCTTCGACCTGGGAGGCCCCAAGGCAACATCCGCGTATAGGGCCAAAGAGCCCAGCGTGAGAACCAGCATCACAATATAAAGCGCCGCTCGGGTAGGAAACGACCAGCGCTTGGAAACGACGCTGGCCACCAGCAGGACCATGAATGGGGAGAGCACCCAGAGCGTGAAAAGTGCCGGCAGGATTCGGGAATGATTATGACGGCCTGCGTAGAGCGTCAAACCGGCCGATCCCACGGCCCCAGCCAGCACCGCGATCAGGGCTGTTGCGCGAAGGAGGCTAAGGCGTCCGCTCTCGGGCCAGGCGCCCTTAAGCTGTGAGGGCGTTCCATCGATTGGGGACTCGATCACGAAGGCTCCTTCGCCCTTTGCTCGTAAAAGTACTTTTAAGATTGTACAACGATTTCAAGTCCCCGTTACGGCAACGGGACCGGACTGCCGGAGGAAAAGCATTAGCTGGAGTCGCGTTGGAGCGGGGTAGAGTCGAGGATGGGCGCGGGTACTGACGCAATGGGCCGGCCCCGTTTCCCATCCCCGCTCATCAAACCGGACGTGCCCATTTCGGGCATCCGGCTTTCCGACTGGCTTCATCGTAGACCCACCTACACGCGGCCCGTGGTCCTTGGACTCGAAGTACCCCAAGGTCCCATACACCCGTTCCGCGGGGAACTGGCGAGTGCCTAGCGAGGTCACCTGGTGCCGCCGTCTCAGAAAGTTCCGCACACGACCTTCCCCCACTGGATTCGAGTGGGTCCTTCCCCCACTGGTAATCTGCCCCTTTAGGGCACACACTGAGAGTCCCGGCCCAGAGGGCACCCCGGCTG
>JBEKPZ010000464.1:0-5229 GCA_049520215.1 Bryobacteraceae bacterium
CAACTGGCGCAGGGGCTGCCGGACCTGGATTTTCTGAATGCGTTGTTGCGCACGCGGTCGGAAGCGCAGCGTTTGCGGGAGTTGAGCGAGTTCCTCGCGCAGTATGTCCCGCGCCAACGGCACATTACGCGCGTGCGGCAGGTGGCCCCTGGAAACGGATTCGGCGGCAAGCCGCCCGGCATCTAGAGAGCATGTTTGCGCGACCCAGACTGGCATCTTTCTCGGTTTCGCTGGCGACCCACGGACTCATCCTGGCATGGGTCGCGGCCGGGCCCGTGCGCGAAGAGCCGCAGCCGCTATACGCACAAGCGATCGCACCACACGCGAGCAAGCTGGTGTGGTACGACTTTCGCGAGAAGCTGCCGAATGTCTCTCCCACCCCCGCGCGCAGACCCGCGAAGCCGCCGCGTACCAGGGTGAAGCTCGCAACCCAGGAGATCGTGGCCCGTACGGCGAAGGCGCGGCCCGCCCGGCAATTCGTCTGGCAACCTGCGCCCAAACTGGAATTGCACACGGACCTGCGGTCGCCGAACGTGCTGGCGATTCGTGCGCCGCATGCAGAGCCGCCGCCTAAGCCGAAGCTATTTGTGCCGCCTCCGGAAACGCCTCCGCCCACAGCGGATGCGCCGGTGCTGGCGGCGCCGCCGGAGATCCGTTCGGAGCGGAACGTGAAGGGCGCGGCCAACCTGCCCGGCATGCTACCGGCGAAAGCGCCGCCTCGCAAGTTCGTGGCGCCGCCGGCCGGCCATCCGGTGGACAAACCGGCGCCCGCGCTTCCGGATGCGCCGGCAGTCTCCGCAGCCGCGAATGCCGCGATGGCGGCTCCGCCGATTCTGCGCAGCCGCGGGGCCAAGCCCAGCCCCTTCGGACCGGCGCTGCCAGAGCCTCCGGCGCTGTCTGAGCCGGCATCGCCTGCCACTGTCAGCATGGCAATCGTGGGGCTGAACCCCAGTGCGAATGCGCCCGCGCCAGCGCCGGAAGGCGCGCGCAACGCCCAGTTTTCAGCCGCCCCGCAACCGCGCCGCACGGGTGGAACGGATGCCGCAGCGGATGGCGCATCTCTGACTGTGCCTGGCTTGCTGATCCGCAGCGACGTTGCAGATGCCAAGCCCACGGCGATGGCGCTCAAGTCGGCGACCCAGGCGGCGAATTTGCGCGCGGCGTTGCGCAGCAGCTTGCCGGGCCCGCCGATCGCCGGACCGCATGCCTCGGCGACTCGCGTCTCATCCGCGCCCGAGGCGTTGTGGCATGGGCGCGACACTTACGCCATGTCCGTACAGATGCCCAACATCACCAGCTACTCCGGAAGCTGCCTCATCTGGTTCGCGGAGCGGCGGGAGGAATCCGAAACGGGCGGCCCGTTGAGTCCGCCGGTTCCCCGGCACATCGTGGACCCCAAGTACTTTCCCGCGGCGATGGCGGATCGCGTGGAGGGGAAGGTGCGCCTGGTTGCGGTGATTCGCAAAGACGGCCGCGTGGACTCGGTGAGCCTCCTGCGGCACCTGGACGACCGCCTGGACCGGAGCGCCGCGGATGCTATGCAAAAATGGCAGTTCGAGCCCGCGCTGCGCGACGGCCAACCCGTGGACGTCGACGCATTAATCGAGATCCCGTTCCGCTTAGCGCCCAAGGGAGCGAAATGACCCGTCAATACCTGATCATCGACGCCGACGACACGCTGTGGGAGAACAATATCTACTTCGAGCGGGCGTTCGACGAGTTTGTCGAGTATCTGGATCACTCCACGCTGAGCGCGCCGGAGATCCGCGACGTGCTGGATGCGATCGAACTGGCCAACGCGAAGATCCACGGTTACGGCTCGTTGAACTTCGGGCGCAACCTGCGGCAATGCTACCAGCATCTCGCCGAGCGGGATGTCTGCGAGGAGGATCTGGACACGGTGATGTCGTTTGCGGAACGGATTCTGGATTGCCCCATGGAGGTGATCGCGGGCGTCCCGGAGACCCTGGAATACCTGGCGTCGCGGCACGATCTGACGCTGTTCACCAAGGGCCATCCCGACGAGCAGAAGCTGAAGATCGACCGCTCGGGCCTGGGGACTTACTTCCGCCACACGGCCATTGTGAAGGAGAAGGACGTGGCTGCGTACCGGACGCTGGTCGAGGAGCGCGGCATCGATCCCAGCCTGGCGTGGATGACCGGCAACAGCGCCAAGTCGGATATCAATCCGGCTTTGGAAGCGGGCCTGAATGCGGTTTTCATTCCGCACGCCCATACGTGGACGCTGGAGCGGCAGGATATCCGGCCGGGCCAGGGCAGGCTGCTGGTGCTGGAGCGGTTTACGGATTTGAAAGAACACTTCTGAGGAGAGTGATATGTTCTTATCGGCGGAAGCGCTGCGTTCTCATATCGGTTACACGGCCTGGGCGAGCGGACGGCTGGTGGAAGCCGCCGGCCAACTTACACCAAAGGAACTGACACGCGATTTCGGCACGGCGGATGAGAGCGTGTTGGGCACGCTGGTGCACGTATTTGTCGCGGACCGGCTGTGGCTGCCCCGGTTGAAGGGAGAGCCTGCGACGACATTTCTGACGGACGCGGACTACCGGCTGACGGTTCTTCAAAACGACTGGCCCGCACTGTATGGGCGGTGGACGGCGTGGGCTGACGGACTGACGGACGAGGCTGCACAGGCAGACGTATCTTACGCCGATATGCGCGGCAACCCCTTCCGGCAGCAGCTCGGTGTGCTCGTGTTGCACGTAGTGAATCACGGGACTCACCATCGGGGCCAAGTGTCGGGGTTTCTGCGCGCCATGGGCCATGTGCCGCCCAAGTTGGATCTGGTCTTCTACTATCGCGAGGTGGAGCGGGGCTAAAGCCCCGCGCGGGCTCAAGCCCGCCCTCCATAGTCCTTAGTTCCAGAGGCGGTTGATGACTCGAATCAGGATGGCGGCGGTCACCACAAATATGGCCAGCAGCACAAATGCGTAGTCCATCCGGCCATAAAGAAAGTTGCCCACGGTAAACAGCGCCGACCAGATCATGGCGCATCCCGTGCTCCAGCCGAGCAGCGATAGCGGGACATTCTCGTGCTGCGACCATTCCGCGGCCTGGGCCGGCGAAATGCCCGCCGCCTCGCGAACGCGCCGCCAACCGGGGCCGAACGGGTGCACCTTCTTATAGAACGCGACCAGCACCGCCGGGTCGGTCTGGGGGCCAAAATAGGCGGTGCCGATCCAGCAGACAGTCGTGAATGCGACGGTAAACAGCAATTGCTGATAGGTCCCGACAACCACTCCCATCTTAGCCATGATCAGGAAGAGGATCGAGATGCCGAAGGAACTGCTCATGGCCACGATTTCGCACCAGGCAGTCACTCGCCACCAGAACCAGCGCATCAGATACAACAGTCCCGTGCCGGCGCCGATTTGCAGGATAATGCTAAAGCTCTGCTTGGCGGTATCCAATGCGAACACCAGGGCGGAAGAAGACACGAAGAGTAAGACGATCGCCAGGCGGCCGGCAAGGACATAGTGTTTCTCGCTCTTGCCCGGCTTGAGAAAGCGGCGGTAGAAGTCATGCACCAGGTAAGATGCGCCCCAATTCAGATGGGTCAGAATCGTGGACGAGTTAGCCGCGATCAGGCCACCCAGCATCAGTCCCACCCAACCTACCGGAAGAAATCGCAGCATGGCCGGAAATGCGATGTCGTGACCGATCAGGCTGGGATTCAGATTCGGGAGGGAACGTTGGAGATCGGATAGCTCGGGATAAACAACCAGAGACGCCAGACCGACCAGAATCCAGGGCCACGGACGCAATACATAGTGGGCGACATTAAAAAACAAGGTTGCGCCCAGGGCGTCTTTTTCGGTCTTGGACGCCAGCATGCGCTGGGCAATGTAACTGCCGCCGCCCGGTTCCGCGCCGGGATACCACACCGCCCACCACTGAACCGCCAGCGGCATGATAAATATGGCGACCGCGAGATCCCAGTTGTTGGTGAAATCCGGCAGCATGTTGAGGTAGTGCAGGCCTCCGGGCCCGCGCACATGCGAGAGCTTCTCCACCAGGCCGTGCATGCCGCCCACCTGCGGCAGTTCGACCGCGAAGTAAGCCGCGGCAATCACCGCCGACATCTTGATGAAGAACTGGATCATGTCGATAACCAGCACGCCCCAGAGGCCCGAGTGCGCGGCGAACACGACATTGAGCAGGCCCACGGCAAGCAGCGTCTGCCAGCGGTCGAAACCGAACAGGACGGCGGCGATCTTGACCGCGGCAAGATCGACGGTGGCCATGATCATGCAGTTGAAGAAGAAGCCGAGATAGACGGCGCGGAAGCCGCGCACGGCGCTGGCGGCTTTTCCGGAATAGCGCATTTCATAGAATTCCAGGTCGGTAAGGACGCCGGAGCGCCGCCAGAGACGCGCGTAGAAGAATACCGTGGCGACGCCGGTGAGCGTGAACGCCCACCACTGCCAGTTGCCCGCGACTCCCTGGGTGCGGACGAAATTGGCCACCAGGTTGGGCGTATCGCTGGAGAAGGTGGTGGCCACCATGGAGAGACCGGCCAGCCACCAGGGCACGGAGCGCCCGGAGGCGAAAAATTCGGCCGTGCTCTTGCCGGAGCGTTTCCCGAAAAAGAGCGCGGGCACGAAGCAAATCAAAATCGAGGCCGCGGCGATAATCCAATCAAGGGTGTGGAGGTGCATTGAGATCCTTCATCGACTGCAACGCGCCGGGTCCGGGTTCGGCATGGATCAGATGCATACGCTCGTCGAATTGCGCTGATTCAGCATAGTAACGCTGAATCAGCCGCCCAATGCGCCGGAATCCATGGCGGCCGCGACCAGGCGGTCGAGCGCGGTGGAACTCACGTGCAGACGGTCGCGCAGGCTGGCATGCGAGGCCACCAGCAGCGATCCGAAGGCCGCCGCGTCGTGCTGTTCCATGGCAGCGACGGCGGCGTGGACGCGCAGGGCTTCGCTGACGACGTGCAGGAAGGCGGTGCGCTCGGCAGCGTCGTTCAGATTGTGGGCGGCCAGTTCTTCCAATTGCGCGAGCGTGCGGCCTTCGATAACCCGCCGGTAGGAAGGGAAGCCCAGTCGCTGCAAGGCCGTCGTACCCGCCGTGCGGCAGGCGTTGTACTGCTGCTTGACGGTCCCGGATTTCTCCGCGACAGTCAGGCTGTGGGCCACCAGGAATGCCCAATCCGGCGGAATCGGCACCGGCCGCACCGCCAGCGGATCGAATTCGATCAGC
>JBEKPZ010000465.1:0-4781 GCA_049520215.1 Bryobacteraceae bacterium
GAAGCGGGGCTGAGGGTCGAAAAATAGGCCGATTAACAATCGGCCTGCAGGTTGCCAACCTGCCCCACAGCGTTTTTATCACTCGCCAAAAGACCAAATGAACAAGTCGTGGGTTGAATCGGGCTTAGCGGGTTAGTAAGTCGCTTGGCGAGAGGGTAAGTTCCAGCAAGACCCAGATCATCCCGAAGGGACGGCTTGCTTACGCCGTCGGCTACCAGCGGTTCATATCGTCATAGTTGATGACGGGCAAGGGGTTCTCGCCAAAGCGCTGGAGGCGCTTGTCATCCGACTTGCGAAGGCCGATGAAGTACTCCAGGACATCGCTCCGGATCTCCTCATTCGGCACTACGACCATGTTGACGTCGCTGCGCTCAAACGGATAGAGGAAGTGGTCGCTGGCCTCTTCGTGCTTCGCGGCGCCGGAATACAAGGAAAGATCGGATGGCACCAGACGCCACTCTCGCTCCTTGTAATAAAGGTCGATCTCCTGCGTCTCGTCACGCGCCGGGCCGAGGTCTCCCATTTGCTTGTCGAAAGAGAAACCGGCGATCATCCAATTGCACTGCGTAATCCATTCGCGGGCGGTGAACACGGTGTTGCCATGGGTATCAAACAGGTCAAACTGGGGCTGAGGATTGGGATTGGTCAAATCCAGGCCGTTCGCCACGCACGCGTCCCGCAGAGCATGAAGCTTGGCCAGGAAGTTGTACTGCTGACAGAGGAGTAAGTACAGGAGGCCGCGAGTTTCGATCTTGGCGTCGGTCTGACCGGGCATATAGTCCAGGAAGTAGCGCGCGGGGTTGCCTCCGGCGTTCTTGACGTAGGACTTCTTGAAGCCTATCCCGAACTTCCCGTAGATTCCGGTGTGTTCGCTGCACTCGCGGAGGGGAATGTCGGTGAAGCAGATGATCTGATTGATGATGCTGGCGCCTTCGGAGAACTTAATCAACACCTTTCCCGTCCGCAGTCCGTTCTGTATGATCAGCTTGAAGATCTCGAGTTGCCTGTTGGGCGCGTCTTTGTCGCTGCGTGCCAAGAAGTGGATAAGGTTGTCGGAGATGGCGGACATCGGTTCAGTATACTACGCGGAAGCGGCGGGACTGACAGTCCCGCGCAAGCTGCCAGCCTGCCCCAAACCGAGCAAAAGGAATGGCGGCATGGCGAGCATGGATACGAGCAAAGGGAGCGTCGCCATGCCGATGCCCTTTTCGTATCCGGCGATGGCGCTGAGGAATCCGGGCAGTCCGGCGAGGATGGCGGCAACCCCCAGAATGCGCGCGAGCAGGCGCGCGACGGGCGAGAGACCCAGCACGGTCAGATAGAACGAACTTTGGAGCAGGATCACGAGAAAGGCGCAGGCCCATTTGACCAGGGAGTGCGGGCGGATCGAGGCCCAGGCCGCTGGGCTGTGTTGTTGGGTGACTCCCAGGATAGCGAGGTTTTCGGCAACGTCGTAGCCTGCCGCGACGAGGATGAGAACGATGCAGACCGGGCCGAGCGCAGCGATCCAGCGGCGATCCGACCGCCGTTGCAAAATGGCGATGGAGATGAACAGCGCGACGTAGCTCGGGATGTATCCGAAGTCGATGTATTGCTGGTGAGCCATTTCGGCCATGTTCTGTCCGGGGGTGAGAATTTCGACGGGCCACGGAGGCCTGGCCATTTGCATGGCGAGCACCGGGTTATTGACTCCATAGGGCAACGCGGCTGGGCGAGTCCAGTGTTGGGCGAGGGAAACCTGGAGCCAGACGCCAAACGACAGCACAGCCAGCGAGGCGGCGAAGGCCAGAAGCCAGACGGTTCGAGCGCGGGGATGCATTCCTTGTGATTGTACGCCGATTGGCAGGCAGTCTGTTCCATCGCAATCCGTGAGAGAATACGCCGAAAGGAGATGCATGTCACCCATACACTACGCAGCCTTCCTGGCAGCCGCGGCCGTTCTACCTCTGCTGGCTCAGAGACCGCCCGCCGCTGAATCGCCCGCCGTCCCGGCCGCCGAAGAGAAGCCTGCTCCCATCCCGTCGGAGACAACTTCCGCGACGGACCACGAACTGCCGCTCGACGGCAAGACGATCCGCTACAAGGCCACGGCCGGCACGCTGTTGATCGACGGCGACGACGAAAAGCCCTATGGGATCGTTTTCTATGTGGCGTACACGCTGAACGGCGTCAGCGATCCACGCTCGAGACCGGTCACCTTCCTTTACAACGGAGGGCCGGGCTCGGCGAGTCTGTGGCTGCACATGGGTTCCATCGGGCCGGTGCGCGTGGCCACCGCCAGTCCGGAAGCGACGGGCGCGGCTCCGTACCAGGTTCAGCCGAACCAGTACACGCTGCTGGACAAGACCGACCTGGTATTCGTGGACGCGGTGGGGACCGGCTATTCGCGGCCGGTTGGAAAAGCAACGATCAAGAACTTCGCCGGGACGGACCAGGATGTGCAGGCATTTGCCAAATTCATCCAACGCTACGTGAGTTTGAACCACCGGTGGAACTCGCCCAAATTTCTGTTCGGCGAATCGTACGGCACCACGCGCTCGGCGGCCCTGGTGGATGCGCTGGAGAACGGCGGCATGTCGTTCAACGGCGTGATTCTGATGTCCACGATCTTGAATTATTTCGCGCTGGCACCGGGAAGCGATGCGGTCTACATCGGGAACCTGCCCTCCTACGCGGCCATCGCCTGGCATTACGAGAAGATCGTGCACAAGGGACGGGATGAAAAGACGTTTCTCGACGAGGTGCGGGCGTTCGCGCGCGGCCCCTACGCGGAAGCCATGGCGCAGGGCCAGAACCTGCCGCAGGCGCAGGTGGACGCGATGGCCGCAAGGCTGGCGAGCTACACCGGGCTGAGCGTGCAGTACCTTAAGGAAGCCAATCTGCGAGTGAGTCCGAGCCGTTTCCGTAAAGAACTGCTGCGGGACCAGCGCATGATCGTGGGACGATACGATGCGCGGTTTGAAGGAACCGATGCCGACGCGGCCGGCGAAACCCCGGGCTACGATCCGTCGAGCTCCGGCATCACCGGGGCGTTTGTATCCGCGTTCCACGATTATCTGGACCGCGAGCTGAAATACACGACCAAGGAGACTTACTTCCCGAGGGGTCCGAAAGTGAATGAGGACTGGGATCACGCCCACCACCCGCCGGGAGCGGGCGGACCCGGGCCGCAAGGGCCGCCGCTGCGGGAACCGTATGTGGCGGGAGATCTGGCGGATGCGATGCGGAAGAATCCACGGCTGAAAGTGTTTTCCGCAAACGGATTGTTCGATCTGGCGACGCCATTCTTCATTACCGAGTACGATCTGGCGCATATGGAGCTGGAGCCGAAGCTGCGCGGGAATATCGAGTTCGCATATTACCATTCGGGTCACATGATTTATCTGAACGTGGATGCGTTGAAGCAGTTGAAATCGGATTTGGCGGGCTTTTATTCGCGCGCGGCGGGAGGGGATTGAGGGGGCGTTTCGAAGAGGGCGGCCTGGGAGGCCGCCGCAGGCCGCGGGCCTGCCCCACGACGTATAATGTGGATGAAAGAATGGCAACTCGACCGAAAAGAGGAGAAATCCACCTTATCGCACTCGAACCGGCGGTAGGGCAGAAGGTCACGGAAACCAGGCCTGCCCTGGTCGTCCAGAACGACACTTACAGCCGCCGTAGCGCCACGATCCTAGTAGCGCCGATCACATCCGCCGTGAGACTTCCTCTCTCGCCCCTGCATGTCCTACTGCCCGCCGATTCTTCCACCGGCCTGACGGTTCGCTCCGTCGCGGTCTTCGACCAAATCCGGGCGGTAGACCGCAAACGGCTGATGAAGAAGCTTGGAGCGGTTGACGTGTTGGTTCAAGCGCAGGCCGATGAAGCTATCGGAGCCGCTTTTGGTCTGACTGTTTCCCTATTAGATCTGTACCTGGAATCGCGGCCAACTATCACGGACGCCATCTCCGCAAGTACCAAGGATTTCGAGACCGGGCGCTACGAAAGATAGGGATTGGCGACATAAGTGCTAGGGCCGCCCATTCGCAGTGTGAAGTTCTACACCAACGAAGCTGAGAAGACGCGCCGGGGCGCGTGCTGCGTCCCATCGCCAACCCGGCCATCGGGGAGTGATTGCGCAGGTTCCCTATACGACACCGCGGACGATGACGCCGCTTGAGGGATACGATGACGCGGCGCAAGCGTGCCCGTCCAGATTTCCTGCATGGATTGCGATGAACGCCGAATGAACTAGCAGCCAGGCGGCCTGAGAGGCCGCCGCAGGCCACGGGCCTGCCCCACATTGCGGCAAGCCGCGGTCAAGGGAAAGGCCGATTGACAATCGGCCTGCAGGTTGGCAACCTGCCCCACAAGGTTATTCGTAACGCAGGGCGATGAGCGGATCTACCCTGGACGCGCGGCGCGCGGGTAAATAGCCGGACGCAATGGCGACGGCGATCATGATTCCCACGGCCCCACCCAACGTCACGGGATCGGCGGGTTTCAGGCCAAACAGCTTGCTTTGGATGAGGCGCGCACAGGCCAGGCTGGCAGGCACTCCGGCCGCTAGTCCGATGGCGATGAGCACCGCCGTCTCGCGCAGGACCATGCGCACCACCGCACCTCGCTCCGCCCCCAACGCCATGCGAATGCCGATTTCATTGGTGCGCTGCGCCACCGCGTAGGAAAGCACGCCGTACAGGCCGATTGCAGCGAGCAGCAGGGCCACGCCGCCGAAGACCGTGGAGAGTTGCGCGATGATGCGCTCCTGGCGCATATTGTCGTCCAGCATCGCCACGAAGGGT
>JBEKPZ010000466.1:0-4754 GCA_049520215.1 Bryobacteraceae bacterium
TCGTCCGGCGCGGCCAGGTAGCCGTCGATGTATGGCTTGAACTGTGGGGCGAGCGAGGCCAGCGCCGGCGCGATCCCGGCCGCGGTACCGGTATCGTTCAACAGGATGGACCGCACCCACACGGCGCGCGCAACTTGCAATTGCAGGTTGGGCGGCAGGCTGGAGTTTCCCGCGGCCAACCACAACATCGCGAGCGGCGCCTGACGATCCAGGATACGCGCGGCATCGTCGTCGAAATGCAGTTCCGGCTTGGTGGCGGGCTGCTGTCCTTCGCCCGACCCGGCTGGCAGGTAGGGCACGCCCCACGGGCCGAATGCGGTAGTGCCGGCGACGGTACGCGGCGCATAGCGAAGCAGGTCGTCCCAATCGGGCGACACTCGCATGCGCGCCGCCAGGAACAAGTTGCGCGCGGAGACCGGCATCTTGCGGCGAAGGGCCGCGTCCAGTTTGGGCCGCGCGTCGCCGGCCGACATGAGGCGCAGCCGGTGAAAGTCAACCGTCGTGAATGCGGGCGAAGTGGCGGCCACCTGCGCGGCCGCGGCCATCAACTCCCGGTCCGGTTGGTCGGCATAGGTCAACGCCGCCACCAGCCACGGCAGCGAGCGGGTGACGCGCCACTTCGCGAGGGCGTGATCGTCAGCGGTGTATTGCATGGCCGCGATCCAGTCGGCGATGTCTTCGTCCCGCGGCACATCCTTGTTGCGATTGGCATACTGGTCGAGCATCAGGCGGTAATCTTGCATCTCCCCGGCGACGCCGGTCTTTTCGGTTGCGACCGCGTGGGCGAACTCGCTCAGCGCACGCCCGGGCTGGGTGCGCGCGAGCAGGTAACGCGCCAGACCGCGGGCGCTCTCGTGCCAGGCGGCGGCATCCGGATCGGCCAACACCTTGCGCAATTGTTCCTGGGCAGCCGGAGCGGCGGCGGGATCGTCGATCATGGCTTTTCGGATGAGGGCGCGCGCCACGAGATAAGGCGCGATGCCGTGCCAGGACGAGGAGCGATCGCCGGCGATCCGCAGGAACTCCGCCGATGCCGCGTCGAACTGGCCGGCGTAGAACTCCGCTGCCGCGATCTGGTAGGCGCGGTCCTGCTGCATCCAGAGCGCGGCGGTGGCCGGCAGGGCTGCGGGAATCACGGGCCCCGCCGGCCTGGGATGGAGTTGCCCCGGCTGCGGATCGGAACAGTTCGCGAAGACCTGGTCCTGCGCGGCCACCCAGGCCCTCAGATCATCATGCGAAGCGCCCGCGCGCCCGCGTTCGACCAGGTGGGCGGTAGCGTTGCGGAATGCGTCGTCGCCGCAATTCAGAAACGCGACATAGCCGGGCAGGATCTTGAGGTGGTGGATTGGAGTAGGATCGGCTGGATCGAACGACGGGGCGCCTACTTGGACGCGTGCGTCCAGCCACCCTTTGATCGCTGGGGAATCCTGGTCGAACCAGAAATAATCCGGCCCGGCAGGCTTCTCCACGAGAGCCTGCTGGTCCGCCTTGCTGAGACCAACACCGGTGAGATAGCGGTAAGCCGTCATCAGATAGATGCGCCGATACTGAGGTTGCAGGATGTCGAGCTGGCCGCCGAAAAATCGCGGCTCATCGAGCGGCTGGGCCTTGCTGGTGAACACAGTCTCGGGGATGAACGGGCCGCAGCTCGAAAGATCTTCCGGTCCGATCAACGCCCCGGCCATGATCAATGTGAGGGACAGAATCAGAATGCGCTTTGCCATTGGCTGACCTTTCGTAGCATCGCTTGCAAGTGGTCCGGCGACCATGCGCGCGGATCGAATACATAAACACGCCGTCCGGCGGGGATGCGGGCCGGCAGTTCGTCGGTTGAGACGCCCACACTGGAGCGGCATAGATCGCTGCTGAAATCGCCGCCCGCGGAGTAATGATCCGGCCCCATGCGGAACAGCATCGGTACCGCCTCGGCCACAGGCAGGCCCTCGATCCAGCCGTCGGATTCGCACCACGACGCTAACGCCGTGATCGATAGCGGCATGCGTGCGGGCAGGCGCCGCCGCAACTCAAGCAGCAGCGCGCGGTAGAAGGGGCGTTCGGAGGCCACGGCGTCGAAATCGACTTGCAGCGCGCGCACGCCGGGCAAGCCGGCGGCGTCGGCAATGGCGGCGGCTGTGCGACCCACATCGGCTCCGGATGCCGGTCGCCCCATGGCCCCACCGGTCTCCACCCGAAGCACCGCGATGAGTACGGTGTTGGGCGTCACCAGGAGCGGCTGCATGCGTGGGCGCACCGACACGCCGTCCTGTCGCGGACACACGGTGCTCGCCAGGAACGCGACTCCCACGGCGCGCGTATCGAGCCAGCGCAGATCTTCGGGGCGCTCCCAAGCCCATACGAACACGCGCGGGAAGCCGGGTAACGGGTCCGGACGGCGGACGCACGCCGCCAGCAGCAGCAGCAACGGGATCAGCGCGGCAGTACGGTGCAGGCGCATGCGTGGCAGGACACTACAGTTTTCGTTCCAAACATGCGCGGTCGTACAATGGGTTTGTCTCGATGAACGCCCGCCCCACACTCTTTACGCTGGCCAGGGTACTCGACGAAGAGGGCCTGGAAGCCATTATGATCGGCAATGCGGCGGCCGCGCTGCACGGGGCGCCGGTCACGACCCTGGATTTCGATTTCCTGTTCCGGAAGACTCCCGGCAATCTGCGGAAACTGAAGGCGGTAGCCAAGAGCCTGGGCGCCATGCTCCTGAGACCTTACTATCCGGTCTCCGATCTGTTTCGCATCGAACGGGATGAGGATTCGCTGCACGTCGATTTCATGAGCCGGATCGATGGAGTGCGGTCGCTGGCCGCCCTGCGCAGCCGCGCTGCGCGCATCGATTTTGGCGGCCATGTGTTGGTGGTCGCGGACTTGGCGGATATCATCAAGAGTAAGAGGGCGGCGGGGCGGCCGCGGGATCGCGCGGTGCTGGAGATTCTGGAGAAGGCGCTGGATGAACGGAAAAAAAGCGGGAATGACCAAGCGTGAGGCTTTGGAGCGCGAAAGCGACCGGGTGCTGCGCGATCGAATCCGCCGGCTGTTGGCAAAGCCGCCCGAAGAGCGGACACACTTTTTGCGCAAGCGCATTGGGTTCCGGGCTTCGTGTTTGTGACCGCCTGAGCGAACCGCAATCGCGCCTTTGGATGTACAATCGGCAATAGCGGTGAAGGAGGCTAACATGCAAAGCCGACACGTGCTACTCGCTTCGATTCTGGTTCTTGCGATGGGCGCTTTTGCGCAGGATTCCTCGCACAGCAGCGTTAGCGGGGGCGTCTTCTCCGGATCTGCCCACTTCAGTGCGGCGCCGCTGGAGCTACACGGGCAAACGGTCGCCGGAGCTCCATATTCCGCAGAAGAAATCTCCAGCATGGTTCAGACCTTGGCAGATGGCACCCACATCACCCGCACGATCCCAACCCACAAGGTCTATCGCGATTCGGCCGGCCGCACCCGGACGGAGCGGTCGCTAGGGGCCACCGTCGAAAGGAAGCAGAGCGTCGATGTGCCGGTGATCGTCGAGATTACCGATCCCGTGGAGCACGTGAAATACACGCTGGATACAGTGAATAAGGTCGCGCACAAGCAGGCCGCAGCGCGCACCGCACTCCGCGCCGCGCCTGCCGGGCCCGGCGCTCCGACTACAGCGCGCGCCGTTCCATGCCCGGTGCTCAACGATTGCGCCCGCGAGGGTCCCAAAGTCGCGGTCGAGAGACTCGGCAGCCGGACTGTGGAAGGCTTGCTGGCCAGGGGAGAGCGGCGCACCACAGTGATTCCAGCCGGTTTCGAAGGCAACGACAGGCCGGTAACGGTGGTGAGCGAGAACTGGGTATCGCCGGAGCTGAAGATCACGGTGCTTTCTACGGTCAACGACCCGCGCAGCGGAGAGTCCACGCGGAAACTCGTCAACATCGACCGGAGCGAGCCGGATCCCAGTTTATTCCTGCCTCCCGCCGATTACACGGTCGTCGAAGAAAAAGGGGATTTCATGATAAAGTGGGGTTCTGAAAACTAGGGTAGCGGGGCGGCCTGAGAGGCCGCCGCAGGCTGAGAGCCTGCCCCACTTTTCAGTGGTCGCGCTCGGTGATCAGTTCCGTCACGCTGTACAGCGCGCGCTGATAGGGTGATTCCGGGAACTCGCCAATGATCCCGCGCGCCTTCTCCGTGAAAGCCTGGGCGCGCTCCTTCACTCGCGCGATGCCCTGGTAGCGTTCGACCATGGCCAGAATTTGCGGGAACGGCACGCGATCATAGTTGCGGTCGCGCAGGATGGTTTCCACGCGGCGGCGCTCCTCGACGGATGCCTGCTCCAGCGCGTAAACCAGCGGCAGTGTGACTTTGCCTTCGCGCAGATCGTTACCCACCGGCTTGCCAAGCACGGTTTCGCGCGAGGTGAAATCGAGCAGGTCGTCCACAAGCTGGAACGCCATGCCCAGGTTCCAGGCGTAATCGCCCAGACGTTCTTCGGTCTGCGAATCCGCGCCGGAGACCAGCGCGCCCAGCTTCGCGCAAACCGAAAACAGACAGGCGGTCTTGCGGTCGACCAGTTCCATGCAATCGGCTTCGGTGACCGCGATGCGGCCGATGCGCTCGAGCTGCAGCAGTTCGCCCTCGACCATCATCTGAGTCAGCCCGATGAGCAGGTCCAGCACGTGGAAGTTGCGCTCGCGCAGCGCCACCTGGAACGCTTCCATGTAAAGCCAGTCGCCCGCCAGCACCGAAGTATGGTTGCCCCACTGAGCGTTGGC
>JBEKPZ010000467.1:0-4745 GCA_049520215.1 Bryobacteraceae bacterium
GATCGCGGCCGAGATCGCCATCGTGATCGCCAACCGGCCCGAGGCGCGCGGGCTGGAGGTGGCGCGGGTGCGAGGCTTGCCCGCAGTGTCGATCCCGTCCAAAGGCCTGGACCGCACCATCTACGACGGTATGCTGGTGGAAGAGCTGAAAAAGCACGAGGTGGACCTGGTCTGCCTGGCCGGATACATGCGGCTGCTCAGCGCAGGGTTCATCCGCGAATTCCCCGGCCGCGTGTTGAACATCCATCCGTCGCTGCTACCCTCGTTCCCGGGACTCGATGCGCAGCACCAGGCGCTGGAGCATGGCGTCAAGGTGACGGGCTGCACCGTACACTTCGTGGACGAATACCTGGATGCCGGCCCCATCATCGTGCAGGCGGCGGTGGCGGTGCTCGACGGCGATACCGTCGAGACGCTGTCAGCGCGCATCTTGAGCGAGGAGCACCGCATCTACAGCGAGGCTATCCGGATGGTGCTAAGCAGCACACTACGGATTGAGGGACGCCGGGTCTTGGGCGGGCACTGATGGGGGCGGAACCATCCCCGGTTTGCGTCCCCGCCGCCCCACGAAATCCGAGAATTTGACCGGCGGCAGTTCCCCGCGCTCAAGCTGGCGATCGACGACCCGCTGATAGCGGCGCAGCGCTTCGTCCCGGCGCGAGCGCGTCAGCCGGCAATCCTGTAAGTCCAACAGCAGATGGACCTCCCAGGGCTGGAACGAGTTGCGGCGCACGTGCCCTTCGAGGAGTTCCTTCACCAACCGGTTGAAGCGGTTGGCCATCAATTCCAGGTCCGGCGGATCTTCCATACCGAGGGCATCGGCTGATTTCGGATGAAACTTTAATAATCCAATGCTGACAATGATTTACACTCGCGTATGGACCCCGTTGCGATCCGGGCACATCTATCAAGGTGCATGGAGGTGATGCGATGGCCCCCAAAGAAAATGACATTCTGCGCGAACAACTGGAATACCTCATCGAGCACACAGCCACGGAAGCGCAGTGCGGCTGTTCCGAGTGCCAGCGCTACCTTCGGGCGCGTTCCATCCTGCTCGAAATCTTCGGCGAGCCGGGGAATGCGAAGGTCCGCGAGATCGGGCCGTCGTTGGCGAGGGCCGCGTAAGCGTGCGCGAACCGTGCGCCGATTAACAATCAGCGCGCAGGATGCCATCCTGCCCCACAGGGACGGAATCTGCGGCGTGATAGGAACTGCGGACCAGCGGGCCGGATTCCACGTGGGCGAAACCCATTTCGTAACCGGCGCGGCGGAGATCTTCAAATTCAGCGGGCGGCACGTAGCGCACGATGGGCAGGTGCTTGGGCGAGGGGCGCAGGTATTGGCCGATGGTGAGGATGTCGACGGTGTGCGCGCGCAGGTCGCGCATAACGGCGAGCACTTCGTCGATGGTTTCGCCTAGGCCTAGCATGAGGCCCGATTTCACGGGCGTTTGCGGCGACGCGCTTTTGGCGTATGCCAGCATGTCGAGCGACCGCTCGTAGCGCGCGCCCAGGCGCACCTGGCGGTAGAGGCGGGGCACGGTCTCGGTGTTGTGATTGAGGACGTCGGGCGCGGCTGCCATCACCGTGTCCATGGCCGCGTGGCTGCCTTGAAAATCGGGCACCAGGACTTCGACGCCGCAGCCGGGGATGCGGTCGCGGATGGCGCGTATGGTGAGAGCGAAGAGTTCGGCGCCGCCATCGGCGCGGTCGTCGCGATTCACGCTGGTGATCACGGCGAAGCGCAGGCCCATGGCGGCCACGGCTTCGGCGACGCGGCGCGGCTCGTCATAATCGACCGCCAGCGGCGCGCCTTTCTGCACGGCGCAGAAGCCGCAGCGCCGGGTACAGACGTTGCCGAGAATCATGAATGTGGCGGTGCGGTGGTTCCAGCATTCGCCCACGTTGGGGCAAGCGGCGCTTTCGCAGACGGTGTGCAGGCCGAGGCCCTCGATCAGGGTTTTCAGATCGCGATAGTTCTGGCCGACGGGCGCGGGGGCGCGCAGCCAGGCGGGGCGGGGCGGAGACGGGGGCGCGATGGAGACCAGGGTTGCGCTCATGACAGCTTGGCGAGCCTTTCGCGCAGGGGCGCAATGAGGGATTCGTCCTTCATCGAGGCGATGTTGATGCGGACGTTGGCTAGCGCGCCATCGATGCCGGCTTGGGCCAGGCCTTGGGCGGTTTCGATGTCCGAGCCGAACTTGGCGGGCGCGGTGGCGGCCAGATCGCGCAGCCGGTTCTTTAGCGCTGTGGCGGCCTCGGCCACTTCGAGCGGAACGGCGGCGGCTTCGTGCAAGGCCTGCTCGACGAGCGGCGCGCGCTCGTCTTTGGGGCGCTTGTAGGCCGCGCGCACGCCGTCGTAGGAGGCCGCGTCGCGCTTCACGGCTTCGGCGAAGAATTTGCGGTCCGTTTCGAAGGCATCGGTGGGCAGCTTGGCAAGTCCGGAGACCATGGCTCCGAGGGCCGCCGCCATGGCTGCCGCCGCCGCCGCTGCACTGCCTCCTCCGGGCGTGGCGGTGGGGGCGGCGAGATCGTCCAGGAATTCGTTCAATCCATTCACAGTGGTGGCTTCGGCGAGACGGTTCTCTAATACCAGACTAGGATGGAAATTCTCCACCTGCAAATACCACTCGGCGGTCATTTCGAGCGCACGCTTGGGGATGAGGCCCACGATCTCGCTGCCGACGATCGCCGCACCGTAACGGGCGGCCTCCGCGCGCACGGCTTCGAAGACGCGGTGAATGGGGGTTTGTTCGAAATCGGTAAGGTTCATGGAGACCTGCGCCAGGTTGCGCGAGGCCAGCGGCACGCCCATCGATTTCACGTAACGGAAGCCGCCGGAGGAGAAGCGGATGGCCTTGGCGATGCGCTTGGCGATCTCCACGTCGGCGGTGTTCAGGTTGATGTTGTAGGCGATCAGGAATTTGCGCGCGCCCACGACGGTGGCACCGGCGCTGGGGTGCAGCTCGGCGTCGCCGAAGTCGGGGCGGCGGTCGGGATTGGTGCGCACGTCTTCGCGCAGGCCTTCGAACTGGCCGCGGCGGATGTTCTCCAGGTTGACGCGGTCGGGGCGGCGGGCGGCGGCTTCGTAGAGGTAGACGGGCACGTGGAGGCGCTCCCATAGGCGCTGGGCTAGCTCGTTGGCGAGGCGCACGCAATCGTCGAGGGTAACGCCTTCGACGGGCACGAACGGCACCACGTCGCACGCGCCGATGCGGGGATGGACTCCGGTGTGATGGCGGAGATCGATCAGGCCGACGGCCCGTTCCACGCCTCGGAAGGCGGCCTCGACTACGGCCGTGGCGGGGCCGGCGAACGTGACCACGGACCGGTTGTGATCGGCATCCAACTCGCGGTCGAGGATGGCGATGCCGCGCACGGAGCGGATAGCTTCGACGATGGCGTCTACTTTGGCGGCGTCGCGGCCTTCGGAGAAGTTGGGGACGGATTCTACGATTGTATGGGGCATGATGTCTTGATAGTCATGTGCACGTTGTTGGCGCCGAAGTAATACGGTAGCTCGCGGTAGTCGGCGACGGTTAGCAGGAGCAGGTCGGCTTGTTTTCCGGGTTCCAGAGAGCCTGCGCGATCGGCGATACGCAGGGCATGCGCTCCGTTGATGGTGGCGGCGGATATGGCTTCCGCGGGCGACATGCGCATTTCGGTGCAGGCTAGCGAGAGCACTATCTGCATGCTGCAGGTCGGACTGGTGCCGGGGTTGAAGTCGGTCGCCAGGGCTACCGCGGCTCCGGCTTCGATCAGCGCGCGGGCCGGCGCGTAGGTTTGCAGGCCCAAGTGAAAGACAGAGCCGGGCAGCAGCGTGGCGATGGTGTTCGATTGCGCGAGCGCGCGAATGTCTTCGTCGCCGGCCTGTTCCAGGTGATCGGCGCTGGCGGCTCCCAGTTCCACCGCGAGGCGGGCGGCTCCGGTGCGCGAGAATTGCTCGGCGTGGATCTTCAGCCCGAAGCCGAGCCGCCGGGCGCAATCCAAATAGCGGCGGGATTGATCGAGCGTGAACGCGCCCTCGTCGCAATAGACGTCCACGAAGCGCGCCAGCTTGCGGCGGCGGATTTGGGGCATCATTTCGGCGGTGGTCCAATCGATGTAGGCGTCCGGCTTGCCGCGATATTCGGGCGGCGGGAGGTGCGCGCCTAAATAGGTTGGGACGATATCGAGGGGGTCGCCATTCAGCTTGGCAAGGAGGCGCAGGGTTTTGAGTTCGCCCGCTTCATCGAGCGCGTAGCCGGACTTGGCTTCGACTGTAGTGGTGCCGTGACGGGCCATGGCGGCGAGCGCGGCGCGGGCCTGGGTTTCGAGCTGCGCGGCGGACATCGAGCGGACGGCTTCCACGCTGGATAGAATGCCGCCGCCAGCCGCTGCGATTTCCGTGTAGGTTGCGCCCGCGAGGCGCATTTCGTAATCGACCAGGCGCGGGCGTCCGAAGATGAGGTGCGTGTGGCTATCCACGAATCCCGGCATGACCACGCAGCCGCCGGCATCGATTTCGCGCGCGCGGCGGGCGGCGGGCAGCTTCTCGATGCGGCGCGCGGGACCGGCGTCCACGATTACGCCATCCTTGATTAGTACTGCGCCGTTGGGAACGATGCCGAGATCGCGCAGTGCTGCGCCGCGACGGGGCCCGCTATCGCCGCGCAGGGTCAGCAACTGGCGCGCGCTGCGGACCAGCACAGGCGGTTTGTTTTCGCGGCGGGACAAGAAGGGGCGGGTCTGGAGACCCGCCGCAGG
>JBEKPZ010000468.1:0-4731 GCA_049520215.1 Bryobacteraceae bacterium
TCGCTCACGGCTTGTACTCTGGCAGGCTGTGGAGTCATACCTCCTCAGGATACGCCCGATTCGGAGGGGGCAATCTTGCGTTCCGTCTGCGTCCGTATCTTTATGACCCAGTAGTACTAGGCGGTCTCCTGGTGAGCCTTGGCCAGTTAGTTAGCCTCACGAAGCGTGCAGCTTCTTCGCCTCCGCCCGAATGCCGCGCATATACTCGGCAGCCAGTTGAGCGTTCTTATCGACGAAGTCCAGGCCCACGGTTTGGCCGTTCTCGACCGGCAGCGGATGGCACAGTTCAAAGCCCGCGTAACCCTGGTAACCGATATCGAATAAGCCGCGCATTTCCGCCAGGGCTTTTTCGTCGCCCTTCACTGTGATTCCATCGGGACCGCGATCGAATTCCCCGCCGTAATGCCAGAGCGTCTGGAGCGCGCCCACCTCGTTTACGGCCTTGCGCACGCCCGCTTCGTCGAGCGTGTGCTCCAGCCGCGCGTCGAAGCAGACCTTCAGGTGCGGCGATCCGACTTCGTTCACCATGCGCAGGGTGTCGATGTAGCCCTTATCAATCACCGGCGGGTGGTTCTGTAAAGCCAGTGTGACGCCGAAATCGCCGGCGAGCCTGGCGGCTTCGGTCAGGTTCGTGCGGCACCACTCCCAGGTTTGTTCAGAGGAGAAACCCCGATGTTCGGCCACCCATACAGCTTTGGCAAAATCGTAGCTGCCACCGCCCTCGGCGAGCAACGTGACGCCCGGCCAGCCGAGGAAGACGCGCAGCACCTTGGCGCCAAGGTCGGCCGTCATGCGCATCAACTCGCGCGTATAGACCAATTGGGATTCGCGATGCTCCGGAATGGGACTGCTGAAATCGTTGTTAGCGGCGACGGCGTAGATCTCAAGGCCCTGGTCGCCGGCCATGCGGCGGAGTTCGCGGCAGCGGGCTTGTGGCATATCGAGCGGATTGCCGTGAGGACGTTTGCCGTCGATCTCCACGCCCCGATATCCGAACTTGTGGGCGCGTCCGATGACCTGCTCGACAGTCAGGGCATCCCCGCGATACCAGACACCGCCGTAGGTGATGCTGTACAGGCCGATTTTCACATCGGCGGCCGGTGCGGCTGCGCGCGCGAGGTCTGTCGCGGCCAGCGTGCCGGCTGCCAGCGCCGCGGTTTGGACAAACCCGCGCCGGCTGATTGGATTCTGCTCGTTACTCATGATGGTTTCACCTCAATACAAGCTTTACGAATTGCGTCAGCTATCTCCCGCGTAGTCTCCTCGTCCCCCAGCAGCGCGCGATGCGGCAGCCAGAAGGCGTCGCCGATGCAGGCTTCGGCGACCGGGCAAGGCTCCACGCGGCAGCCGCCATCGCGATAGAGCGGATTGCCGTAGAGCGGATGCGGATAGAACGGCGTACAGGGCACGCCTTGCGCGGTTAGCGCGCCATGAAACTCGTCACGCGTGCGGCCCATGCGTTGGGCGTCGATGCGGCCCAGCAACAGGTACCAGGAGTTGGCGTTCTGCTGCTTGGGCGTGTCCTGAAACGCCAGCCCCGGCACGCCAGCCAGTTCCCCCCGCAGCAGCGCGGCGTTCCGTGTGCGGCGGCAGATCTGCTCCGGCAGCCGTTCGAGTTGCGCCAGCAGCACCGCCGCCTGCAACCCGGTGATGCGGTAGTTGCTCCCCAACAAATAATGATGGAACCAGCCGCCGCCCGGCCTGCGGCCCTGGTCCATGATGGACCACGCGCGCTCGGCGAACGCCGCGTCGTTGGTGGTGAGCATGCCGCCTTCGCCGGCCGTCATCACCTTGGAGTTCTGAAAGCTGAACGAGCCGGCCAGGGCCAGGCTGCCCGCGCGGCGGCCGGCCCATTCCGAGCCGTGCGCGTGCGCGGCGTCTTCGATCAGCGCCAGACCGCGCGCGGCGGCCAGCGGCGCGAGCCGGTCCATATCGGCGATGGCGCCGCCGAAGTGTACGGCGATGATGGCCTTGGTGCGCGGCACGATGGCCGCGGCGGCGCGTTCCGGGTCCATATTGAAGCTCAGCGGCTCGATATCCACGAACACCGGCGTGGCGCCCACGCGTGAAACTGCCATGGCGGTCGAGACGAACGAAATGGCCGGCACGATCACCTCGTCGCCGGGACCCACACCCGCCGCCGAGAGCGCCATCTCCAGCGTGACGGTGCCGTTCATGGCCGAGATGGCGTGCGCGCAATCCGTGAAGCCGGCGAACTCGCCCTCCAGCCGCTTGACGAAATCGCTGTGCCCGCCCCAGCGTCCGCTATCCAGCACCTCGCGCAGCAGTTCGACTTCGCGCTCGGTCGAAATCGGCCAGTTGGGTATCTGCATTTACATCCCCTGCAGGAAATAATTGAACTGCTTCTCGCGGCCCAGCGTGGTCACCGGTCCATGTCCTGGAAACACCACGGTTTCATCGGGCAGCGCGAAATACTTCTCGTGAATCGATCTTAGGATTTGATCGCCATCGCCGAACGGCAGATCGGTCCGGCCGATGCTGTCGCGGAACAGCGTGTCGCCCGCCACCAGTTTCTTTTCAGCGGGCAGCCACAGGCTGATGCTTCCCGGCGTGTGGCCCGGCGTATGCAGCACGTGAAACTCCGCGCCGGCCGCGCGCAGGATGTCGCCATCGCGCATGGGCGCGTCGATCTGGGTGCGCTCCGGCGTGCGCACGCCCAGCCACGCGGCTTGCAGATCCATCATATCCTGCAGCTTGTCGTCGTTTTCGTTCATGTAGACCGGCGCGCCCGTGGATGCGTGCAGCTTGTGCGCGCCGCCGATGTGGTCGATGTGCGCGTGCGTGATCACGATGGCTTTCACGTGCAGGCCGTGGCGCGCCACGATGCGCTCGATCTGCTCCAGGTTGTCGCCCGGATCGATCACCAGGGCGTCGCCGGACTGCTCGTCGCCGAAAATGGAGCAGTTGCATTGCAGCATGCCCACCGGCAGGATCTCATGCACCATAAGTAACGATTGTATAATCAACGCATGTACGAAGCCCTGGGCATCCTCATGCGATGGTTGCATATCGCGTCGGTCGCGACGCTGATTGGCGGTATGTTGTACGGCTGGATGGTGCTGGTTCCGGCTACCGGAGTGCTGGCGGCGGATGCGCGCAAAGCGCTGGCTGACAGGGCCGCCGCGCTGTATCGCCCGCTGGTTTTCGGGGCCATCGCCGCGCTGCTGGTTTCGGGCGGCTACAACCTGGCGACCAATCCGGGACACCACCCGCGCTACTACCTCCTGCTGATCGTCAAGCTGGTGCTGGTGGCGCACGTTTTCGCGGTGGGCATTGTGCTGGTGACGAAAAACCCGGAACACCGCGGCCGCCTGTTCGGAGGGGCCGCCATCTCGGGCCTGCTCATCATTCTGATTTCGGCGTATTTGCGGCGGACGTTTTAGCCGAAGATTTCGGTGAGCGGCACGGCGATGTCCGGGTCGCTGGTGCGCAGCACGCCATCTACGACAACTTGTGTGGCTGAAGTCGTGTAGACGACCGCTTCACGTCGGCGCGGATCGATAACCCAAATATAGCTGACGCCGAACTTGAGATAGTCGGCGATCTTCCGCTGAATTCGTCCTGCGCGATCTTCCGGCGACAGGATTTCGATGCATAAGAAGGGCGGCCCTGCGAACACCTGCTCTTCCGGTTCGCCGAGCGTGACGCAGATATCGGGAACGCGATAGCGGGTGGCCGATACACGTACGCGCTGTTCGACGAATGCAGAGACTCCCCACCGTTTGCGATGGACGTAGAGGTAGGAGCTTAACGCTATCTGCAGCTTGCTGTGATCCTTTTCCCCCACGTTACGATCCTCCAGTTCCCCATCCACGTAATCGCGGTCCGGATCGTAGGAGCTGGACAGGTATTCCTCGACTGGAACGAGCGTTGCGGTACCCATGCGCCTATTATGCCACGAGCCGCTAGCCATTCTTCCAGGCCGCTCCTGCCCGATTTGCCGGTGTGCGGCGCGGGCAGCGTAAGCCATGCTGGAAGCATGGAAAACGAATTAGTCGCCTTATCCAATGAATTGGCCGGAGCCGTGGAGCAGGCCGGACGCACCGTAGTGGCCGTAAATGCCCGGCCGCGCTTCGCTTCAAGCGGCGTCATCTGGCGGCCTGGCATCGTGGTCACCGCCGAACACACCATCCGCCGGCGCGAGGAGATCGGCATCGCCATGCCGGACGGCCGGACCACTTCCGCCACTCTGGTCGGCCGCGATGCCGGCACGGACCTCGCCGTGCTAAAGCTGGCCGAAAACGGCGCTCTCCCAGCCACCTTCGGCTCCTCCGAAACGCTGAAGCCGGGCCAAGTGGTGCTGGCCATCGGCCGGTCGCCCGATTCCGGAGTCAACGCCACCATGGGGATCATGAGCGCGGTCAGCGGGCCGTGGCGCTCCTGGCGCGGCGGGCAGATCGATCAATATCTGCGGCTCGATCTGACGCTCTATCCCGGCAGTTCCGGCGGCGCCGTGGTGGATACCGCGGGCCGCGTGCTGGGCATCGCCACCAGCGCGCTCTCGCGTATCGCAGGACTCGCGGTGCCCGCCTCCACTGTCAACCGCGTGGTCGATGAACTGCTGCGCACAGGCCACGTCGCGCGCGGCTATCTCGGCCTGGGGCTGCATCCGGTCGCACTGCCGGATGGGAAGACCGGCCTGATTGTGCTTTCCGCCGAACAGGATGGACCCGCCGCGCGCGCCGGCGTGCTCATCGGCGACATTCTGGT
>JBEKPZ010000469.1:0-4704 GCA_049520215.1 Bryobacteraceae bacterium
TGGAGATGACCGGCCAGCTCGATTTCCTCAACTATCCGTATCATCGCGCGATCCTGAATCGCGAACTGCCGCTCTCGATCGGCGGCGGCATCGGTCAGTCGCGTACGCTGATGTTGCTGCTCCGAAAGGCGCACCTGGGCGAGGTCAGCGTCACCGTCTGGCCGAAGGTCCTGAAAGAGATGTGCGCGCGGAAGAATATCTTCGTTCTGGAGTGACCATAGCCCCGCATACACCACAGGCTGAAGCCTGTGCTACCAATTCACTCCGGCAGCGCCCAGGCATACAGCACGCCCTGCACTCCCTCGACCACGTATTGCCGGCCATCCAGCGCATACGTCATCGGCGAGCTGACCATCGAACCGCCCGCGTTTACATGCCATAGCGTCTTGCCGGTGGCCGCATCGAGCGCCAGCAGGTTGCCTTGGTCGTCGCCGGTGAAAAGCACACTGCCGGCCGTGGTCAGAATTCCCGCGGTACTCTCGCCGGGACCCAACTCGTGGTTCCAGCGAATCTCGCCCGTGCGGTAATCGATGGCGCGCAGCGTGGACTCTTCCCAGATATCGTGGTCGCGCCCCGCCCAGCCCTCCGGCTTTCCGGTGGCCGTGTAATAGAAGATGCTGTACACGCGCCGCGCCACCACGTAGAACAAGCCGAGCGGCGGGTCGAAGCTGGGCGACATCCAATTGGTCGCGCCATCGGAGCCGGGATACACCCGTGCGGCTCTTTTTCCTTAAGCGCCACCGGGCGGCCGCGCGCGTCGATCCCCGCAGTCCAGTTCGTCTCGATGAAAGGCGCGGTCAGAAGCTGCTCGCCGTTGGTCCGGTCGAGCACGAAGAAAAAACCGTTGCGGCTGGCCTGCGCCAGCAGCTTGCGCGGCTTGCCGCCGAAATCCGCGTCGAACAGCACCGGCGTCTCCACGGCGTCCCAATCATGCGTGTCATGCGGCGAAGGCTGGAAGTACCACGCCAACTTGCCCGTATCGGGATTCAGCGCCACGATCGAGCAGGTGTACAGATTATCGCCGGGGCGCGCGTCGCCGGCCAGCACCGGATTCGGATTGCCGGTGCCCCAGTAAAGCAGATTGAGCGCGGGATCGTAAGTGCCGGTCATCCAGGTCATGCCGCCGCCATGCGCGATGGCGTCGCTGCTCTTAGGCCAGGTTTCCGAGCCCGGCTCGCCGGGCTGCGGCTCCGTATACCAGCGCCATTGCTGCTTGCCGGTCTCCGGGTCCACCGACTCCAGAAAGCCGGGGATATCGGTGGCGTCTCCCGAGACGCCCGCGATCACATGGTTGCCCACCACCAGAGGCGCCATGGTGGCGAAGTACCCGAGCTGCACGTCGGCCAGTGTGATATCCCAGCGCGCGTGGCCGTCCTTGGCGTCCAGGCAGATTAAATGCGCGTCCGGCGTTTCGAAGTACAGCCAGTTGCCCCACATCGCCACGCCGCGATGGCCGATGTGATCGCCGTCGGACTTTTTGTAGTGGTAGTGCCAGACCTGGCGGCCCGTGCGCGCGTCAATCGCCCACACCTGCTCCGGCACGCTGAAGTACAGGATGCCGTTCACTTCCAGCGGCGTCGACTTGATGGCCTGCGAGTTGGCTTGGAACGCCCACGCCAGGGTCAGCGACTTGACGTTCGAAGAGTCGATCTGCTTGAGCGGGCTGTACCGGCGTCCGGTGTAATCGCCGTTATAAGTCGGCCAAGTATCCGTGGGCGGCTTCAGCAGCGCGGCGGGGTCCAGCCCTTGCGCCAGCGCCGCCGCCATGCTAGCGGCGATGCCGCCAAGCAGCGCCGCGCACCTCATCAAATTCTTCACTTCAGAGTCTCCAAATAGGCAAATAGATTATGGATATCCGCATCCGTGTATTTCGTCAGCATGTCGCGGTGGGCCCGCAGCGGATCGTGTACGCTCACCTTCACCCGCTCGCGCGGCCACGAGTGATACCAACCGCCCGCGTCGCGCAGCGAGACGGAGAAGTCGTCCAGGTGGTCGAGCTTGCCGCTAATCTGCTCGCCGGAAGGTGTGGTGACCGTCAGCGTGACGATACCGCGGTGCGGGGCCAGTATGCGCTCCTCCAGGTACAGCGGCGCATACTTCTTCGCGATGCCCGCCAGGTCGCCGGTGGGCGAGTGGCACGACGCGCACTTTCCCGCCCCATTGAAGTAGGCGCGGCCGGCGTCAGCATTGCCGGAAAGCAGGCGCTCCAGCGGATAATCGCCGCCGACATTGGAACTGTTCGCGGCCTGCTTTACGCGCAAGTGCAGGAAGGCCACGATGTCCTGGATGGTATTGTCGGACAACGGCAGCGCGGGCATGCCGTTGTCCGGACGGCCGTTGCGGATGACGGGCCCGATCATGTCGCCAGCGGAATCCTTGGCGACCAGCGGCGAGCGCACCAGGTCGGGCGCGCGCGCGCCGGTGGCGTCCTCGCCGTGGCAGAAGCCGCAGGATTGCGCGAACTCTTTCTGCCCGCGCGGGGCGGGCGCATGCTGCTGCGCGAAAGCCGCCAGGGAACCAATCGACGATACGGCGCAAAAGTAGACGATGGAGCGGATCATCAAACCGGATAACCTCTCGCTTGGGATTGCCTTATGTTGCCTATGTTGCCACATCCGCGGTGGCGTGTGGTGGAAAAAGGACGTGCGCCGCGGGACCGGCAGGCCTATTGAGGCTCGCATAATACAGTGACAGCAACTTAGCCCTTGTGGGGCGGGCAATTTTGCCCGCAGCCGGCTTTCAGCCGGCTTGAGCCGCCTAAAAAGGCGGCTGCGGCCAAGATTGGCCGCCCCACATTACACGAGACTCAATAGTTGGTAGGCCATCGCAGGCTCGATAAACCGTCGAGGCCGCGCCGGGTGCTGGATGCATGCGCACGCCAAGGAGTGCGCACCGTGCTTTGCATTCCCGACGCTCGTCTGCGAACATGGTCGGACATGCCCCTTCCACCAAACTTCCGCACCATCGCCGGCGCCGCCCTGTTTCTGACAATGGCTTCCGGCGCGCCGCTTGACGACGCCACCCGCAGCCTCTCCCGCGATATCTTCCGCCAGTTGGTTGAAATCAACACCACCGACTCCGTGGGCAGCACCACCGTCGCCGCCGAAGCCATGCGCCAGCGCCTGCTCGACGCCGGGTTCGATCCGGCCGATGCACAGGTTCTCGGCCCCAACAGCCGCAAGGGAAACCTGGTGGCGCGCCTTCACGGCACCGGCGCGCACAAGCCGCTCCTGATCATCGGCCACATCGATGTAGTGGAAGCGCGTCGCGAAGACTGGACCACCAACCCCTTCGAGTTCGTCGAAAAAGACGGCTACTTCTACGGACGCGGCACGCAGGATATGAAAGTCTCGGACGCCGCCGCGGTCACCGCGTTCATCCGCTTCAAGCGGGAAAACTACCGGCCCGACCGCGATATCATTCTGGCGCTCACGGCCGACGAGGAAGGCGGCAAATCGAACGGCGTCAACTGGCTGCTGCGCAACCATCGCGATCTGGTCGATGCCGAATTCGCGCTCAACCCCGATGGCGGAGGCGTCACCGCGGTCCACGGCAAACCGGTGAATCTGGACATCGAGGCCAGCGAGAAACTGTACGCCGACTTCCAGTTGACCGCCACCAATCCGGGAGGCCATAGCTCGCTGCCCAAGCCGGACAATGCCATTTACCACATTGCGGACGCACTCGCTCGCCTGGAGCGCGCGCCGTTCCCCTTCGAGTTGAACGAGGTCACGCGAACGTACTTTGAACGCCGCGCCGCGCTCGAAGCCGGACAAACCGCGGAAGACATGCGGGCGATCTTGCACACGCCGCCAGTCGAAGACGCCATTGCGCGCCTGTCGCGCGATGCGCGCTACAACTCCACCATGCGCACGACGTGTATCGCCACGCGGCTCAGCGGCGGCCACGCCAATAATGCTTTGCCGCAACTCGCACAGGCCAACGTGAACTGCCGCATCCTGCCCGGACACTCGGCCGAGGAGATTCGGCAGAAGCTGATCGCCATCTTCGCCGACCCCCAAATCACTGTCCGTTTCGTGGATGATGCGTACAACGTTTCCGACCGCGCTCCCGACAAGAAAGCGTTTCCGCCCATCCTGCCCAAGCCCGAGATCCTGCGGCCGCTGGAACGCGTAGCCACGCAGATGTGGCCGGGGCTGCCGGTGATTCCGGACATGGAAACGGGCGCGTCGGACAGCATCTACACTATAGCGGCCGGGATTCCTACCTATGGGGTGAACGGCGTGGCCATCGATCAGGACGATATTCGCGCGCACGGCAAGGATGAGCGGGTCGGCATCAACTCGTTCTACGACGGAGTGGAGTTTTTCTACCTCTATTTGAAAGCGCTGACTTCGTAGCGACGTGGGGCGGACCTCCAGGTCTGCGCGGGTCCTCCAGGACCAGCTCCGGAAAGGCCGACGTGGACGTCGGCCGCAGGACTGGAGTCCCGCCCCACAACTCCTACGCCATCTCCACCACCGCCGCAGCCACCGGTTGCGCCCCCACCGGCACGATGGTGAAAAGCGGCGCAGGGTCGGTACGGTGCCGGCGATCCGTGAACGCCGAAATCCGGATCACCGCCATGTTCCCCGACCGCCAGTTCAGCACCAGCGCGTATCGATTGTCCGGCGTGATCAGAATGTGGCGCGGCTCCTGCCCCACCGCCAACGCCGCCACCAGCTTGCGCGTGTCGATATCCAG
>JBEKPZ010000470.1:0-5499 GCA_049520215.1 Bryobacteraceae bacterium
CGCAGCACCCGCTCGCGATGCCGCTCCTCTTCCAAATTCCGCGTGCGCGCGCGCAACAGATCGCTCAGCGCCACCATGCCGGTGAGCTTGCGCTCCCGGTCGTTGTTCACCACCGGAAAGCGCGTCAGCCCCGTGTCCGACATGCGATGCGCCACTACCCGCAGCGGCTCGTCCGGATAGGCAACCACCGCGTCCCTGTGCCTCAGTTCCGTGCCGTCCTTCGCGAAGCGTTCCAGATCCCTGCGCGTGGCCACACCCACCAGGCGCCGTTCGTCGTCCACCACCGGATACAGATGCTGGCCGTGACGCACCGTGTGATCGCTATGGAGCGAGTGCGCCAACTCCCGCGCCGTCAGCCCCGCCGGAATGGCTGCCACGTTGGTGCGCATCACTTCCCGCACAAACAGAATCTCCAGCGGGTCCACCGCGTATTCGCGGCTCAAATGATAGCCGCGCCGTGCGACTTTTTCGGTCAGGATCGAGCGGCGCAGCGTCAGCACCGTAAAAGCGTGCGCGATGGTGACCGCTAGCAGCAGCGGCAGCAGCATGTTCACATCGTGCGTGAGTTCCAGCGCAAAGATTATGCCGGTGAACGGCGACCGCATGGTGCCGCCCAGAATCGCGCCCATGCTGACCAGCGGCCAGAAGCCGGCGCCTTCGTGTGGCAGGAACATCGCCTCGATACCGCCCAGCGCGCCGCCCATCATCAACAAGGGCGCCAGCACGCCGCCCGACGTCCCCGATCCCAGCGAAATCGCCCAGATCACCGATTTCACCAACAGGATGCCCACAATCAATTTGAGCGGCACTTCCCCCTGCAACAGCGCGCCGATGGTTTCATACCCCACGCCGAGCGCTTGCGGGAAGATCAATCCACCCAGTCCGATCGCCAGGCCGCCGATGGCCGGCCACCACATCCAGTGAATGGGCAGCAGGCGGAAGGCATCCTCCGCCGCATAGACCGCCAGCGTCAGCAGCGCCGATAATCCGCCCGCCGCGAGGCCTACCAGCACACACGAAAGCAGCCCCGCCGGGCCGATGAATACCGGATGCGCCGGCACCGGAAATAGAGGACCGATGCCAATGATATAGCGCCGGGCCGCGGCCGCGGTGACGCTGGCCAGCGCTACCGGCACCAGGCTGCGCGGCTTCCATTCGAACAGCAACAGCTCCACCGCCAGCAGGACCGACGCCACCGGCGCGGCAAAAGTCGCCGCCATGCCGCCCGCCGCTCCGGCCACCAGCAGCGTCTTGCGCTCGTTGCTGGTCAGCTTGAACAACTGGGCGATCATGGAGCCGAACGCGCCGCCGGTCATGATGATGGGTCCCTCGGCGCCAAACGGGCCGCCCGTGCCGATCGAAAGCGCCGAAGATAGCGGCTTCAGGATTGCCACCTTCGGCTCGATCCGGCTGCCGCCGATGAGGATGGCTTCGATGGCCTCAGGAATCCCGTGGCCGCGAATGCGCTCCGAGCCGTAGCGCGCCATCACGCCGATGATCAGCGCGCCCGCTACCGGCACCAGGATTTCCCACCAGCCCAGATGGTTCCCCGCCGGGGAGACCAGCGCGGAGCTCCAGCGTCCGAAGAAGAAGAGGTTGGTGAAGAAGCCGATCAGCTTGAGTAGGGCCAACGCCACGAACGCGCTCACCAGGCCGATGAAGATGGCCATCCCCGAAATGGTGATCATGCGCGGTGTGGAAGTGAAATCGCCTAGCTTGTTGTGCATGTTGGTTCAACTGTCTTTGGAGGGGATGTCATGCGCTGGCGGGTCAGGATCGCTCGCAAAGCCGCGGCCAGCGCGCTGCCCGCGCTGCCGAGTTCGGCGCGATGCTCGAGCGAAAGCTCGCGCAGCACCGTTTCGCCCTTTGGCATCAGGCGAAGACGGACCTGCCGCCGGTCGCCTTGCGCGCGGCTGCGCTGGACCAGCCCGCACTCGACTAGCCGGTCGATCAATCCCACCACGCTGTGATGGCGTTGCTGCAGCCGCTCGGCCAACTCGCCCACGCTAGGCTCGCCGGTAAACGCTTTGATTGCCAGTAGCAGTTGATGCTGCGCCGGTTCCAGGCCGGCCCGCCGCGCCGCCTGCTCGCTGAAGCGCAGAAAGCGGCGGATCTGATAACGAAATTCGGCCAACGCCTGGTAATCGGCCGCGCTCAAATCCTGCGTGATATGCCCCCTCCTATATATATCGTATCACGATATGTCTGCGCTCCCGCCCAAAAAGACGTTGATGCGGCGCATTCATAACTTCTTTACTGTGCATAAAACAATCATGTAGAAATCATAAAAATTTCGTGTACAATAAGGGCATGGAGGGTTCCACCTTGTCTACCACCAAGCGGAATTGGACAGTCGGCTTCTATGCCGGTTTCTTTTGGCTCGGCATAGTGATGACTCTGGCGAGTCTGGCTCTGATCCTGGCAGGCAACACCGAGTTGCTTTACCGCTTTGAGCATACGCGTTTCCCGCTCTCGTGGGCGTGCGCCGGTCTCGCCGTACTCGCATTTTGCGCGACCGAGCTTTGCCACCCCGCCGAATCCCGCACGAGCGAAGCGGAAGATGAAAGTCTCCAGCTTGCTCCGGAGTGGGAAGCGGTGGAAGTCTAGGCCACGGCCTGTTCGCCGGCCGTTCCGAATCACGAAGGATCCAGATCCAGCAGCTTCAGGAACGCCTCGCGCGACATCCCGCCCTTGTTCAGCGCGGAAATCAATTGGTTCGGACAGAGCGTCCGGCCGTCTTTTTCCACGATCAGCCCGGGTGGGACGGTGTAGCCGGCGCGCCAGCCGCGCCGCTCCAGTTCGAGTGTCAGAAAAGCGGATAACAACCCCGGAACGAGTGCCTTACGCTGCTGAGGAGCCAGCAGGTAGCGAGGATCGGGAAGATACGCCGCAGCCAGCGCGGGCGCGTCCTGGAGCAGGTCGGGCACATCGGCGGCGGTGCGGTCTTTGAGGGCCGCGGCGTTGCGCTCCACCTCCTCCCGCATCATGGGCAGCAGCACGGCGTCGGCAATCTCGTCCATCGCGGCGCGACGCAGTCTCCGTCGGCCCAGCGCGGCTTCGTGGCGCAGCAGCTTTTCTTCGAGCGAATCCAACGTAGGCAGCAGCGAAGCAGCCGGCCGCGGATCATACACGCTGGCCGGGCTCCCGGTTAGCACCCTCAGGCGAAGCATCAGCGTTCCCAGGAAAGGGTTGGCCGCCTTGGAGCGCTGCGCCTTCACTCTGTCCCCCTCCACCACCGCGAGCCATCCGGGCTCCATCAGCGAGTAGAACGCGGCGCAGGAAGCCGCAATCGGGAGAAGCACGCCCCGCTCGGCCGCCGGCTGGATGATCCGCCGCAAACACTGCGTCGCCACTTGGCCGGCCAGTTGCGTCTGGCAAATCCAGGTTGCCACGGCGGAGGCCCCAAGTACCGGGGCAATGCGCGCGTCTGCTTGCATGTTGGCCAGGCCATCCCAGTGCATGAGAAGTATTAGGTACGCGCGGATCAACCGTTGCGGCTTGATTGGCCGCAGTCTGCGTGCCGCGGCCTCGCGGCTTTCCACCGCCAGGCGTGTAAGCGATTTCCGGACGGCGTAGAATAGCCATCCTCTCGGCTGGCGGCGGACGAGCGCATGACCGACGTGACAGCGCAGGCTCAGGACCGGCCACACTCCCAGGCAACTGATCGGAATCGAGATCTCCCCACGAGATTGCAAGCGAGCGGGCGCGCAGCCGAAGCGCCGCCACACGACCGGGCTGAGAAGAAAAGCCGCCGCCTTCGGCACGGGCCGCCGCAACTCCCGCGCCAAATCCCGAACCGCGCTCTCCAGTTCGGGCCAGGCGCCCAGCGGTTCGCGCAGCGGTTGGTCGCGGGAGTCTTCCAGCACGGACCACAGGTTGCGATACAACACCAAGGCGAAGGCGATCGCCGCCGCCGTGCACCAGAGCTTGAAGACGATGGCGAGGGGCACGACGAACAGGTACACGCAGACTGCGCCTAACTCGGCGGCCAGGAATACCAGCGCGAGCGTGAGAGGCAGGGCCTCCATCAGCACCATGCCGGTCAACCTCGCCTCGATCTTCCAGATGGCGAACCGCATCCTCATGGCGTTCTTGCCAGCATATCCCAAGTGCGGTGATGTGGTTGGGCCTAACAGGATGCAGGCCGATTGTCAATCGGCTTTTTCAATTCACCGTGTATCGAGCCTTCAGCGCAAAAGGCGCGATCTCGATATCGAACTGGCTCCCATCCGTGCGCGCCATTTGATACGTGCCGTGCATCATACCCATGGGAGTCTTCAACGGGCACCACGAAGAGTATTTGAACGACTCGCCCGGCGCCAGCACGGGCTGCTCGCCGATCACCCCAGGACCCGTAACTTCTTCGATGTGGTCCAGCGCATCAGTAATGATCCAGTGGCGGCTGAGAAGCTGCACCGTCTCGCTCCCCTGATTCGTAATGCGCACCGTGTATTGGAACACCCATTCATCCTGCAGCGGCCGCGAGTTCTCGGCTGAGTATCGCGACATAACCTCAACGCGAACATCGTGCGTGACGGCTTCGGACATGGGCGTGGAAACCGAACTGAGATCCGGCATGGCTGGAACTAATAGTAGCAGCCTCTCGGCCCTGGAGGGCGGGCTGCATGGCATGACGGGAGTGGACCTGACCACCATTGACGGCATCGGGGTGGAGACCGCCGAAATCATCCATAGTGAATATGGCACGGACCTGCGAGAATTTCCCAGCGAGAGCCAGTTCGTCAAGCACTTGCGGCTGGCGCCGCGACAATCCATCACCGGCGGCAAGCCCCAGCGCAAGGGAAAAGGGAAGAAAAGCGTTACGCGGACCGGGCAGGCCTTGAAGACGGGCGCCACCTCCTTACGGCACAGCCGGACCGCCCTGGGAGCCCACTATCGCAAGGTGGCGTCCCACAAAGATTCCGCGACAGCGGTTTTTGCTACGGCACGCAAGATGGCCCAGTACGTTTATCGCCTGCTGCACTATGGGCAAGCCTACGTGGACGAAGGCGCCGTCGCGTTCGAGAAACGCTATGAGGCCGCGCGTCTCAATCGGACCGCGGTTACCGCCGACCAACTGGGCTATAAACTCGTACCCAAAACAGCCGCCGCATGAGGGCCCTAACTTATTGAGCAACTATGGGGTCACAGATGAGCCCGCGCGGGGCTTTAGCCCCGCTGAAACCGCAGCCGCAGTCCCATCGTCTCAACTAGCATGGCCCCTAGCAGCACCAAACCTGGAAGTGTACGCCGCCGGATAATCTCCGGATGTTTGCTGGTCCTCAGTCTTTCCCTTGCGCAAGCGCTGCCAGCCGAAGACCGCATTACACTCGCCGTCGACGATAGCCGCCGCGCGGTGCTGCCAAACAATGTAACCCCGCGCATCCAGTCCGGCACGGACTTGGGACCGGTGGACCCATCCCTGGATCTTCCCTATGTCACTCTGGTGCTCAAACCCTCCTCCAGCCAGCAGGCCGACCTCGACCAGTTATTGGCGCA
>JBEKPZ010000471.1:0-9252 GCA_049520215.1 Bryobacteraceae bacterium
ATGGGCAACTCCACAGGCTGCACGGCCAGAAAATAGCGCAGCCCGCCGTATGCCAGCAGCACGCCCGCCGCCGCTCCCAGCGCGCAAAGCAGCAGGTTCTCGGTGAGGATCTGGCGGATCAGGCGTCCCCGCGCCGCGCCCAACGCGGTGCGGATGGCGATTTCACGGCGGCGCTCCAGGGCCCGGCCGGCCAGCAGATTGGCGATGTTGGCGCAAGCGATGAGCAGGACGAAGGCGACGGCCGCGAACAACAGCAACAGTCCGGAGCGCAGTCCCCGGCCCGCCAGCCAGGTGAACTCGTCCTGTAAGCTGCGCACCATGGCGCCAGCATGCGGGATCTCGTCGGGGTCGGTCTGCTCCAGCGCGGCGCGCAGGGCGGCGATCTCGGCTTCGGCCGCGGCCATCGTCACGCCCGGCCGCAAGCGGCCCACCGTGCCCATCCCGTGGAATTTGGCGCTGGCCTGGCGCGTCACGTCGGCGGGCGTGAGCAGCGCCCACGGCGGGCGTGAGCAGCGCCCAAAAGAGCGCTTGCCGGGGATAGAACTCGAAACCGCGCGGCATGATGCCGAGCACAGTGTAAGCCCTGCCGTCGAGGGTCAGCGCCTGGCCGATGGCGCCGGGCGCGCCGCCGAACAGGGACTTCCATCCGGCATCGCTGAGCACCAGTGCCGGGCCTCGATTCAGGTCTGCTGGACCAAACGTGCGCCCCTGGGCGGCGGGCACCCCGAGGGTTTCGAAGAACCGCGGCGTGACGGCTTCGCCCAGCGTGCGGCGCGGGTCGCCGCGCCCGGTGAGCGTATACTCCACCCACTGCCATCCGGCGATGCCGTCGAAGGAGCGGCTCTGGCGGTCGAAGACTTCGACATCGCGATAGCAGGCGAACACCTTGGGATCCCAGTTGCGGGTGGTCTCCCAGATGGCCGCCAGGCGCGCCGGATCGCGGAAGGGGAGGGAGCGCAGCAGGACTCTGTCCACCAGGCTGAAGACCAGGGTATTAGCACCGATGCCCAAGGCCAAAAGCAATACGACCACCGTGGCGAAGCCGGGGTTGTGGCGCAACGCGCGGGCGGCGTAACCCAGATCGGCGGTGAACTCGCGCATGGGGGAGTGGGTCCAAGATATCAGATTTCGCGGGCACTCTCCGGCGTCTGGACAAAGCCATTAAATGGCAATCGACATTAAGAAATTTTAAGGAAAAGGTCGCGCGGGTGGTTCGGATGTATACTTCAGAGAGCCTGCGAAGCAAAATGGGGATGCTGAGCTAGCTTCGTTTGCTGGAGGAGAATCAAGGATGCAACTTACGAACAGAGTCAAACGCAGTCTGCTGGTCGCCGTGTTGATTATCGGTGCGAGCTCGGAGATCCGCAGTCAGACAGTTTACAGCTTCAGAAGTGTGAACGTTCCGGGCGCCGCTTACACTGTCGCCAACGCCAATAACAATGGGGGTCAGATCGTGGGCACGTTTCGTACCACGGAATTATGTTGCTCAACCGGGACTGGGTATCTCCTCAGCAACGGAGCCTTTAAGAACATCGTATATCCCAGCGCGACCCAGACGTTCGCGAACTCCATCAACGTTCACCAGGCGCTCGTCGGCGTGTACTACGACCAGAGCGGTGTACAACATGGTTTCCTCTTGAAGGGCGGGACTTACAGCTCGATTGATTATCCCGGTGCGGCGTCCACCTTCGCCGTCAGTATCAACGACAATGGAGTTATCTGCGGAGGCTATTCCGACGGCGCCAGGTACCACGGCTTTGTCCTTCACGGGACTACCTATAGTACGAAGAATTACCCCGGCTCTGCGGGCAGCGAGGCCGCTACTATCAATAACGCCGGAGAGGTGGTGGGAACGTATAGCCTGACGGATCCTCTGCTAAACTCCGGGGTCCTCGGATATTCGATGAATGGCACGGCCTTTACAAGCGTTGAATTTCCCAGCGCTGTGCAAACATGGGCGGAAGGCGTCAACAACAACGGCGACATTGTGGGAGAGTACTTGGATAGCAAGAGCGCCGCTCACGGATTTACGCTGATCTCAGGCAGTTACGCAACGATTGATTTCCCCCATGCGGCCGGAACAGTCGCTAACGAAATCAACGACGGCGGCCAGATAACGGGTTATTATGCCGGCCAGGATTCGACCGTGGATCTCCAGGGTTTTCTGGCAACGCCGCTTTCGCCGACGCCCACGAATTCCGGTACCGCGCTGCCAGCGTCGAAGGCCGGGGGACTTCGCTAGCATGACCCCTACCCGAAGCGCCGCATGAATAGACCCTACCGATGGCTTGCGCAGTATTATGACGAGCTCTTTTTGTCGTTGCGGCACCCGATGGATGCGGCGCGCGAGCGCGTTCTGGGCCGGATCTTGCCCGGCGTTGAAACGGCCTGCGATCTGGCATGTGGCACGGGAACGACGGCCCTCGCGCTGGCACGCAGGGGAATCGATATGTACGCCGTGGACCTGTCGCCGCTGATGTGCCGGCTGGCCCGCGAGAAGGCTGCTCGTGCCCGGTTGCCCCTGCACGTGCTGCGGGGCGACATGCGGAGTTTCCGGCTGCCCAAAGCCGTGGACCTGATCACGTGCGAATTCGATGCGCTCAATCATGTTCCGCGAATGGCGGACCTGCGGAGGGTCGCCAAGGCTGTGGCGCGAGCGCTACGGCCCGGCGGCCACTTCTTCTTCGATGTGAACAACTCGCTGGGGTTCGAGCGATACTGGACGGGCACTGTTTGGTTCGAGACGCCGCACGCGGCGGTGGTGATGCGCAACGGCCATAACCGCGGGGCCGACCGCGCCTGGTGCGATATCGACTTGTTCATCCGGGACGGGCGCTGCTGGCGGCGGCGGCGCGAACGGGTGAAAGAGGTTTGCTGGGATTCCGTCGAGATCCGGCGCGTCTTCCAGGAGAACGGGTTTGAGCAGTTGCGGGCTTGGGACGCGGCTCCCTTCTTTATTAAGGACAATCCGCTGATTGTGCCGGGCTGCCGCACGGTTTATCTGGCACGGAAAAAGGCGGCCTGAGAGGCCGCCGCACGACTTTGGCCATTTGCTGTGGGGCAGGTTGCCAACCTGCAAGGCCGATTGCCAATCGGCCTTCGCGAGCGAAGCTCGCGTTAAGGCGGCCTGAGAGGCCGTTGCAGGCCACGGGCCTGCCCCACGATTATTCCTGCTCTACGATGGCTACGCCCCAGGGTTCCAGGATGAGGGCACCGCCGTTTGCCAGCGAATGGCTCGAAAGCAACTCATAGCCAGCGGCGTAAGGGTAAACAAACCGCGCCGGTACCGAGGAAAAGTTGAAGTAATAGTGGATGAGCTTGCCGGCGCGGCTGGTGCCGTGTTTCACTTTCACGGCGGCGGGCAACTTCTGGTCTGGTCCGATCAGTTGCGCCTGCTCAAGGACACGCTCCAGCACTTTCCGCTGCAGCCCGTCGCTCAGCACGGAGCCTTCGTAGGTGACTATGCCCTTGCCGAAATGGTTCTCCGTAATGGCCGGATACTTGCCGAAAAAAGGATGATCGTAGTAGGCCAGCGCCTTGGCTTTGTCGAGCAGCAGCATATCCGCCCAGTCGCTCACGTGGTTTTCGGCGCCTGCATGGAAGGGGTCGCCCCTGAGCGCCAACGGCTTCTCGAGATTGGAAAATTCCTGGTAGTGGAAGCCGGCGGCCTCGCGCAGCGGTCCCGGAGCCATGACGTGGCGGACGGTGGAGTACTCGTCGCAGAAGCCGCTCTTCAGGGTCAGCACCAAGTGACCGCCCGCGCGCGCGTAATCGGCCAGACGCCCCAGCAGCGCGTCACTGGCGATATACAGCGGCGGCACGACAACTACTTTGTAGGCGCTCAAGTCTTCGGTCTCGGGGAAGACGAAATCCACGCCGACGTTCAAGCGGTACAGCGCCCGGTACAAGCGGCGCATTTCCAGGTCATAACCGCCAGGATTGCTCCAGGGCATGTCGCCGGCGGGATGCGACACCAGAAACGGCATGAAGTCGGTGCCGCGGCGCGAATCGTTGCTGTAGAGCAGCGCCACCGGGTGAGACGCCTTCAGATCCACGATCCGCGGGCCGATGCGCTGCAGTTCATGCGCGGTGCGCGCCACCTCGGCGTAGGCGCGGCCAGGTTCCAGATCGTGCGACAGCACGCCCTTCCAGTAGGTCTCCTGGCCGTAATGCAGCGAGTGCCAATGCCAGTATTCGACCATGTTGGCGCCGGTGGCGGCCATCAGGTAAACATCCTGGCGCAATTGACCGTCGTAGGGCGGAAACTGCGTGCGTGAATCCCAGCCGATGGTCTGGGCGTTGATTTCCGTCACCAGGTAATTGGTGCCTTTCAGCGAGCGCGCAAAATCGCCGCCGTAGCTGGAGCCTTCGCCGTCGTAGCGATCCTGCGTCGGATGGTAGGGATTGATGCCCACGATATCCAGGCTCTTGGAGATGGCGTATTCGTTGACGTCGGACCGGGTAGCGCCGCCGAAATCCTGCATGACGAACTGATCGGGGCGCAGGTATTCGCGCACCAGCGCGGCCTGCCACGCCAGATAGCGGGTGGCCAGCGAGTCCTGGTAGCGGTCCCACTCCAGCTTCCACCCGGGATTCAGAATCCCGTTGCGCGGCGGAATTTCGGACCAGTCATGCAAGCCTTGGCCCCAATAGACCAGCCCCCAGATTTTGTTCAGCCGGTCGATGGTGCCGAACTTCTCCCGCAGGTAATTTACGAATCCTGCCTGCACGTTGGGACCAGCCGTGCCGTACGAAGTGGTCTCGTTATCGATCTGATATCCGATGACCGCGCGGTTGTCGCGATAATGCTCGGCAATCTTGCGGATCACGCGCTCGGCATAGCGCAGAAAATCCGGGTTGGTGACGTCCATGTTCTGGCGAATGCCGTAGGTGGCTTTTTGGCCGTCGATGCGGGTCACCAGGATTTCGGGATGCGCCTTGAACATCCACGGCGGAATCGAGTAGGTGGGCGTGCCCATGATGACGCGAATGTGCGCGCGCGCGAGGCGTTCGACGATCGACGATGCGGTCCATCCAGGCGAACTCGAACTGGCCATCCTGCGGCTCCCAAACACTCCATGTGGATTCGCCGACCCGGACCACGCTGATGCCGGCTTGCTGCATCAACTCGACGTCTTTGTCCAAGCGGTCTTCGGGCATGTATTCCTCGTAGAAAGCCGCGCCGTAGAGGACCGTGTCCATGTTGCCTGGGGAGAATTTTTCGGGGGGCTGCGCTGGTGCTTGGCTTGCGGCGAGGGCAAGCAGAAGTAGCACCGCCAGACAGGACGAGAGGCGGCGGGGCGTAGAGGTTTTCATAGAACGCTCATCGTATCAGAAGGAGTTTTGGGATTTGGGCAGATCAGGCGCAGCACTTGCGGGAGCACTTCGGCCTCGATGGGCAGTGATCCCACAGGTTCGCCATCGAGTTCCAAGGGCGCCGCACTTTCCGCTTCCACGCGCACGCGCTTCGCTTGCCAATGCCGCACCTTGGGGTATGTGTAGATCTCCCCGGAATAGAGTATCGGCAGGTGCCTGACCACTTCGGCAAGGCTGACCTGCTCTACCAGCGTGACGTGGATCAGACCGTTGTCGATGGCCGCCGCCGGCGCAATCAAGATGCCGCCGCCCTGGTATCTCCCGTTGGCCAGCGACACGATGGTCACGTCGAAGGTCCCGGTGTCCACGCCGTCCAGGAACAGGCGAACCTTGTACACGCACCCCTTTGCCAGATTCGGGATACAAGCGGCCAGATAGCGCAGGCTGCCCGGCAGAAAGCGCCATCCGTCGCGCACCGCCAGCGTTACCAGACCGCCCAGACCGATGCTGGCAACGTTGACAAAATGACGCTCGGTGGGGCCGTTGGGAGACTGGAAGCGGGTTCGAACGGCGTCCACCTTGCGGCAGTAACCGGCAGCCAGCGTTTCTACGGCGGAGTGCAGGCTGCCGAGACCCAGGGTGCGGGCGAAGTCGCCACCGCTGGCGATGGGCAACACGCCGATGCGGACATCGCATTGGTTCGAGAGCAGCCCGTTGACGACCTCGTTCAGTGTTCCGTCGCCGCCCGCGGCGATCACCGGATCGAAGCCGGCCGATGCCAATTCGTGCGCCAACACGGCCGCGTCGCCCGCCTTCCTGGTGAAGCGAACTTCCACCGGGCCCAGACGCCGGGTCAACATCTTGGCCACCCTGGGCCACCGCAGACGCGCCATGCCGGACTCGGCGTGCGCGTTCACGATCACCGCCGCTTTCATGTAGCTGATAGTAGTATGGGTAACGGCAAAATGGAATCACAGATGGACACAGATGCACACAGATGCAACAATGGTGTCCATGAGGACGATAGTTCTAGTAGTACTAAATCTCACTCTCACGGCCGTTGCTTTCGGCCAAGCCGGTACATGTGCCGGGATGAGTCTGGGTCCGCTAGCTTCCTTAAACGGCTTCGTGCCGTTCCCATCCAGTAGCCTGTGGAACACGGACATCTCCAATGCGCCGGTGGACCCCAACTCCGCGAACCTGATTAACTACATCGGCGCAAGCGTGACCCTACATCCCGATTTCGGGGCCGGCCAGTACGATGGACAGAGCATGGGCATTCCCTATCAGATCGAGGCCGGCACACAGGCCAAAGTCCCGGTGAAGATCACCGAGTACCCCAGCAACAGCGATCCGGGCCCCATGCCGATCCCGGCCAATGCGCTGATCGAGGGGTATCCGCATCCGGGCAATGGCGACCGTCATGTGCTGGTTCTGGACCAGGGCGGTTGCTGGCTTTACGAGCTGTACTACTCGTTCACCAGCAGCGGCGCGTGGTCCGCCGGTTCGACGGCCGTGTGGGACATGACCATCGACGAGCAGCGCCCTTATACGTGGACGTCGGCTGACGCGGCCGGCTTGCCCGTCTTCGCCGGGCTGGTGCGCTACGACGAAGTGGCCGCGGGCGCCATCAACCATGCCGTGCGCTTCACCGTGCCCGTTACGCAGGAGGCTTTCACGCCGCCTGCGTCGCATTGGGCGTCCAGCACCACCGACGCGAACGCGCCGCCTATGGGCATGCGGATGCGGCTGAAGGCGAGCTTCGATATTTCGGGCTTTTCGGCGGCCAATCAAGTGATCCTGAAGGCGCTGCAGAAGTACGGCATGATTCTGGCCGATAACGGCAGCGCCATCTACATTACCGGCATTCCCGACGCGCATTGGAACAACAACGACCTCGGCGCGCTGAAGAACATCACTGCATCGAGTTTCGACGTGGTCCTGATGAACCCGATCTACACGCCGGCGAACGTGCCCACCGGGCCATCGCCCGCGATCGCCAGTTTCACGGCCAATCCCACGACTGTGAGCGCGGGCCAGCCGGTCACGCTGAGTTGGAGTGTGACGGGCGCCATGTACAATATCGTCAGCCCGCAGGTTGGGCCGGTTCGTGGAACCAGCGTGGTGGTGAATCCTACGGCGACGACGACGTATGGCCTGTATTCGACGAATCAGTATGGGAGGAAGATCGCGAAGGTGACGGTCACCGTGCAATAGCTTGATCCGGTTCAACTCTGTTTGGATTTAAGATTCAGAGTATAATTTGAGTACGTAGGCATCCCGGAGATCGCAGGCGCGCCAATGGCTTTGAAGATTAGAAGAACGCGAATCAACGCTCCGGCGATCAGCCGGCCGCGCAAGACCAAGTTCCAGGCGGACCTTGCTCCAGCCGACGATCACACGGTGCGTTTGCTCAAGGAAGAATTGCAGGTCACAAGCAACAGCGACTTCTTGTCCGACGCCGTAGCTCTATTTCGATGGGCCGTATCGGAGCGGAAGATGGGCCGCCGGATTATCAGCGAGAGCTTGAGCGGGGAGCGGATCGCGCTGCTCTTTCCGCGGTTGGAACGAGTGGCTCCGGACCTGGTCCTGCCGCGCGTCGAAATCGCATGGACAAAGCGCGAACTGGAAAGTCTCGCTGAACTCGCGTCCGCAACGGAAGCGAACGCTCCCACCGATGCCCTGATCCGGGCAATGCGGGTCTGAATGGCCATTATCATTCGCCGCCTCGAAGAACATGACGAGGTGGAGAGTTTCGATTGTGGAGACGAGCCGCTCAACAACTACTTGAAGCGCCACGCCTGGACCAATCAGGAAAAGATCTCGATCGGCGTGAGCTACGTGGCCGTTGATGAGGGCGCTCCACGGGTTGTGCTGGGCTACTTTACGCTGGCGATGGCCAGTGTGCCCCGCGAGGCGTTTCCGAAGAAGTACGTCCGCGGTCTGCCACCTTACGACCTGCCGTTGATCTTACTGGCACGGCTCGCCGTGGAGCGGCGATTCGCAGGCCGGGGGGTTGGACACGCACTGATTTCAGAGGCACTCCGGATCGGCTTGCGCGTCGCCGATGAAGTTGGCTGCCGATGCATCGTCACGGACGCGTACCGGGAGCGGGTTGGCTGGTATTCGCGATATGGCTTTGTGCCAATTGAGGGTGCTGCGGCGAGTGGGCCGCAGAGGATGTTTCTCGACCTGCGCACGGTTCGTGCGGCCTTGCGACGCTAAAGCGAAGGCGGGTCTGGAGACCCGCTGCAGGCGTAGACGCCCGCCCTACCGCGGAATCACCGGCAGCACCAGCGTAGAAGGATGCTGCGCGTCGTGGTAGATCCGCTGGCTGGCCTTCACCAGGCGCGTCGATCCCGCGATTGGCTCGCCCGTGTTCAGGTTGCGGTTGAAGCGCGGAAAGTTGCTGCTCGAAACATATAACCGGATGCGATGGCCGGCCTTGAACAGGTTGCTGGTGGCCCACAGATCGATCGCGTATTCGTAGATCTTGCCCGGCTCGATCGGCTCGGGCCGCGTGGTCGAATTGCGATAGCGCGCGCGCGCGACGCCATCGGTCAGGAAACGCGCGTAGCTCGATGGCTCCACATCCGCCAGCAGCGCGGTGAAATCCGTATCCACTGCGGAACTCGACGCGTAGAGGGTTGCCTTCACCCATCCGGTGGCCTCCACGTCTTGGGCGAGCGGCGGCGTGGAGAAGACCAGCACGTCCGTCCGGCCTTCGTTGGGGCGCTGATCGGCCGGGCCGGGCGGAAGCTGATTGTTGCCGCAGCACAGCCGCCCGCCGATGGTGGGGACGGGGCTCGCCGGGTCGTATTCGTACGCCGCCGGTTCCTCTGCGCCCGGCGCATCGGTTGAGAGCGCGCCGTTGCGCAGATAATACTTCGTGTAGCGGGTGCGCGCCAGGGGGAACTCCCGCTCGTCGCGCCACGC
>JBEKPZ010000472.1:0-4615 GCA_049520215.1 Bryobacteraceae bacterium
TTCGCTTGGGCGGGCGGTTTGTTGCGACGGTGGCCGCCGTGGTGACCGCCGCCGCCCTGACCTTGGTCCGGCTGGCCGGCGGTTGGCTGGGGCCGCGCTTCCGATGACGGAGCGCCATCTGCTGCCGGATTGGGCGCGGCATTATTCTGGTCGCGGGCAGGCCGTTCGTGCGGGCGCTCGGACGGCTTGTCCTGTTCTTCTTGCGGTGTGGTGGTATTTACCGCGTCTGGAGTGTTTTCGTTATCGCTTGCCAAATTTCCCTCACTCCCCGGCCGGTGGAGGCCGAGAACGGCAGCGGTTCGACGTGCTCCTTGCGGATGGACGCCAGACCCTGCCATTGTTCCGATTGATTCAACTTATCTGTCTTTGTGGCGATCACCTGGTACCGCCGGTTGTGAAGCTCGAGCCATTGCTTGAGTTGCAAATCCCGGTCCATCCAGCCCCTGCGAGCGTCCAGGACCAGAAAGGAAAGATCCAAAGTCCGTCTGGTTAACAAATAGCCTTCGATCAGCTCCTGCCATTGCCCGGCCAAATCTTTGGGCACCCGGGTGTAACCGTACCCGGGCAGATCGACGAAATACATCGATCCTTTGATTCGGTAAAAGTTGAGCGTTTGCGTGCGACCCGGAGTGCTACTGGTGAAAGCCAGCCCTTTGCGCCCACCTTTGTACCCAAGCAGGGCGTTAATCAGGCTGGACTTCCCTACGTTACTTCTCCCTAAGAAAGCGATCTCGGGCAAGCCGTCAGAGGGGAACTGTTCCGGCTTCGCCGAGGATGTTACAAAAGTGCTGTCGATTACCAAAATTGGTCAAAGGCGGCCTACGAGGCCGCCGCAGGCTACGAGCCTGCCCCACTAGTGCGCGACAACTTCTTCCGGCTGGGCGGCGACATCCACACCCGGCGGCATGGGCAACGCCACAATTGCCCGCTCCAGAGCGATCTTAAGAACCTCGTCCATCGACTCGACGAAATGGATCTTCATTTCGTTGCGAATATTTTCCGGGATTTCCGGCAGGTCCTTCTCATTATCCCGCGGTACGATGGCCTCGTTGATCCCATGGCGGTGGGCCGCCAGCAACTTCTCCTTCAACCCTCCGATGCCCAGAACTTTGCCCCGCAACGTGATCTCACCCGTCATGGCCACATCGCCGCGCACCGGAATCCGGGTCAGCGCGCTGCAGATGGTAGTGGCCATGGTGATCCCAGCCGACGGTCCATCCTTGGGAATGGCGCCTTCGGGGATGTGCACGTGCACATCCAGGTTCCGGTAGAAATCCCGAGGAAGCCCGAACTGGTGCGCCCTGGACCGGATGTAACTCATAGCCGCCTGCGCGGACTCCTGCATCACCTCGCCCAGCTTGCCGGTAATCGTCAGTTTCCCTTTCCCTTCCATCAGCGTGGCTTCGGTGGTCAGGATCTGGCCGCCTACTTCGGTCCACGCCAAACCGACGGCCGCGCCGATTTCGTTCTTCTTTTCCGCCACCAGATCGCGGAAGCGGTGCGGACCCAGCAGATCCGGCAGGTTCTCGCCGCTAATCACGATCTTGTCGGCGCGCTTCTTATCTTTGGCGCTTTGCGCGTTCACCACTTTGCGCGCCATCTTCCGGCAAACGTTGCCGATTTCCCGCTCCAGGTTCCGGACGCCGGCCTCGCGCGAATAATATTGAATCAGCCCCTGCAACCCCTCGTCTGAAAACTCGATGTCGTCGCCCGACAATCCAGTCTGCTCCATCTGTTTGCGGACCAGGAAACGCTTGGCGATCTCCAGCTTCTCATATTCGGTGTAGCCGGAAAGCCGGATGACCTCCATCCGGTCCTGCAAGGCGGGCGGAATCGTATGCAGAACGTTGGCCGTCGCGATGAAGAAGACCTGACTCAGATCATACTCCACATCGAGGTAGTGGTCAACAAACATAAAATTCTGCTCGGGATCCAGCACTTCGAGCAGGGCGGCGGAGGGGTCGCCGCGGAAGTCCATGGACATTTTTTCCACTTCGTCCAGCATGAAGACGGGATTGCGGGTGCCGGCCTTCTTCATCATCTGGATCACCTGGCCGGGAAGCGCGCCAATATAAGTGCGGCGATGGCCGCGAATCTCGGCCTCGTCCCGCACCCCGCCCAGCGACATGCGCACAAACTTGCGGCCGGTGGCCTTGGCGATGGACATGCCCAACGAGGTTTTGCCCACTCCGGGAGGTCCCACGAAGCAGAGGATGGAACCTTTGGGATTCTTCACCAGGCGGCGCACCGCCAGGAATTCCAGGATGCGCTCTTTGATTTTTTCCAGGCCATAATGGTCGGACTCGAGCACCTGCTCGGCGAACTTCAGATCGCGGATTTCCTTGGATTTTTTCTTCCACGGCACCGCTAGCAGCCAGTCGAGATAGTTGCGCGATACGGTGGACTCGGCGGACATGGGTGGCATGTTTTCCAGCCGCTTGAGCTCCGCCATGGCCTTATCGAGCGCGTCCTTGGTCATGCCGGCCGTCTCGATGCGCTTTTTCAATTCATCGATTTCGCTCTTTTCGCCGCGGCCGAGTTCCTTCTGGATAGCCTTGATCTTCTCGTTGAGGTAATACTCTTTCTGCGCCTTTTCCATCTGGCGCTTCACGCGGCCCTGAATGGTGCGGTCGACGTTCAGTTTTTCGATTTCGATATCCAGCATCTCCGCCACGCGGGTGAGGCGGTCCACGGGATCGAAGATTTCGAGCAGTTCCTGCTTTTCCTCAATGGTCAACTGCAGATTGGCGCCCACCGTGTCGGCCAGCTTGCCGGCATCGTCCACGCGGATGGCGGCGATCATGGTTTCATAGTTCAGGTTCTGGCTGAGCTTGACGTATTGCTCGAACAGCGTCGTCACCCGGCTGGTGAGCGCGTCGAGCTGCGGGCCGGCTTCCACTTTGAAATTGAAGGTGCGCACCACGGCGCGGAAAAACCCTTCCTCGTCGGTGATGGAAAAAACCTTGGCGCGCTCCACGCCTTCCACCAGCACCTTAATGTTCCCGTCCGGCAGCTTCAGGCTCTGCACGATGTTGACAACCGTGCCGACGGTGTAAATCTCATTCGGCTTGGGCTCGTCGATGGAGGCGTCGTGCTGGGTGGCCAGGAAGATTTTCTTGTCTCCGGCCATGGCCTCTTCGAGCGCCCGCACACTGGATTCGCGCCCCACCACGAAGGGGGTCATCATGTACGGGAAGATCACCACATCCCGAATGGGCATCATCGGCAAACGTTTTGTATCCGATTTTTCCTTTATCGTAAGCATGTTTCTCCGCAAGGGTTTCGCTACTGGCGCGCCGTAGCCGGGTGGGCAGGCTTGGCGCAAAAGCGCGCTGGCTGGCTTAGCCGGCCTTTTCTAATAGTGTAAGGCTGATCTTCTGGGAAAGCACCATCTCTTTGGTGACCAGGAACTCTTTTACTTTCTTGTACGAGGGGAGGTAATACATCAAGTCCAGCATCAGGTCTTCCAGGATCATGCGAAGGCCGCGCGCTCCCACTTTACGTTCCAGGGCCAAATCGGCTATCGCCTCCAGGGCGTCGTCGCTGAACTTCAGCCGCACGTTCTCAAATTCAAAAAGCTTCTGATACTGCCGGACGATGGCGTTCTTGGGCCGGGTCAGAATCTGCACCAGGGAGTCCTTGTCCAGTTCTTCGAGGACCGCGTTCACCGGCAGCCTTCCGATAAATTCCGGGATGAACCCGAACTTGATCAAATCCTGCGGCTGCGCCTGGGCCAGCAGATCGATATCCCGATGACCGCCGATATCGATGGTCTTGCGGTTTTTCTCTTCTTCGGGCAGGAACCCCATGGACTTTTTGCCCACGCGCCGCCCGATCACCTTCTCCAGCCCCACGAAAGCGCCGCCGCAGATGAACAGGATATTGGTGGTATCCACAGGCGTGAACTCCTGGTGCGGATGTTTGCGCCCGCCCTGGGGCGGCACATTGGCGATGGTGCCTTCCAGGATCTTCAGCAGGGCCTGCTGCACACCCTCGCCCGAAACATCGCGGGTGATGGACGGGTTCTCGTCCTTGCGGCAGATCTTGTCGATCTCGTCGATGTAGATGATGCCCTGCTGGCACCGCTGGACGTCCCCATCGGCCGCCTGCAGAAGTTTCAGGATGATGTTTTCGACATCCTCGCCCACGTAGCCGGCCTCGGTCAGGGTAGTGGCGTCCACGATGGCGAACGGCACGTCCAGAATCCGAGCCAGGGTTTGCGCCATGAGCGTCTTGCCGGTACCGGTGGGGCCGATCAGCAAGATGTTGGATTTGGAAAGCTCCACGTCGGAGTTCCTCATCCGGTTCATATGGATGCGCTTGCAATGGTTGTAGACAGCCACCGCCAGCTTCTTCTTGGTGGCCTCCTGGCCGATGACGTACTGGTCCAGGTGCTCTTTTACTTCCAGGGGCTTCGGGATCTTGTGGGGCATCCCGGAAGGCTGGTCGACCTTATCGTCGTCCAAAATCGAGTTGCACACCGCGATGCATTCATCGCAGATGTACGCTCGCGGGTAATCACTGGGGGATGAGATGAGCTTCCCAACTACATCTTGGCTTTTGTGGCAGAATGAACATCGCAGGGCCTCATCGGATCCGGCACGCTTCACGCAGT
>JBEKPZ010000473.1:0-4614 GCA_049520215.1 Bryobacteraceae bacterium
ACGCCAACGCTCCAGTCGCAGTAGCCCTGCGTTACGACGATGGCAAACGTGTCGAAGGACGCTATGGCGAACAGATCATGTACGCGCTCGAGGGCGATCGGGTCATGTATGTGCCGCCCGTAGTGGCGAAACAGATCCACGAACTCGGCATTAAGGCACGCGAGATCTTTGAGATCTGCAAAGCCGAATTGCGCGAGGAAAACAAGCGCTGGATCGAGTGGCGCGTCCGAAGGATAGAGGAACCGCGGCATCCGGCACCGTCGGGAAACGTTTCGGAAGCCGCGGCACCAGTCCCGAACAATGACGCCCAGAACCATCGCAATGGTACCACACACCAAGCGGCAAGGCCCTTGGATTTGCACGCCTCTCCGGACGGCACCTTGCTTCCGGTTCCGGTTACCGGGGCTGGGATTACGGCCATGGAACTGGCCATGAGCGGGGCCGCAGAAGTCGCACAGCGCGTCGAATCCCGAGCCCGCATGCGCAACTATTCGCTGCAGTTCACCAGCGAGGACATTCGGGCCATCGGGCTGACCATGTTCATACAGGCCATGCGGGAGCGAAATTGACATGGGGCCAGAACTGAGAACCGGCCTGACGTCCGCTCATCTGGTGCAGTTGGCCTTTCCTGCCTTGCAGGATTTGCCGCTTTTGGCCCCACCGCGGGAGCGTTCTTTCACCGAACTGATCGTGGCGCCGGAAGTGGCGCTCACGAAATTGCCCGCAACCAATGGCGCCCTGGCCGCCAAGACCGAGCCGGCGCCGGTGTTGTCGCCCAGCCAAGTGCGATGTTTCTTCGAGTGCCAGGCACGCTGGTGGTTCAAGTACGGACTGCAACTGCCGGAGCGGAAGAACAGCTCGCTCGCTTTGGGTCTGGCCGTGCACCAGGCCCTCGAAGTCAATTTCCGGGAGAAGCTCGAAACCCGCGAAGACCTGGAGACCACCGGGGTCGTGTGTGTCTTTCGGGAAGCCTGGATGGAACAGGTCCCCCAAACGGTTTTCACCCCGGATGAGAGTCAGGGGGATCTGCGCCGGCTCGGCGAAAAGCTGGTCGCCAAGTACATGGACGAGGTGGCCCCCACCGTCGAGCCCGCCGCAGTCGAACTCGACGTACAGGGCGAGATCGCCGGCGTCGCGGTTCGGGGCCGTGTGGACGTGCTGGACGTGGAAGGGCGGCTGATCGACTTCAAGACGGCCTCGCGCCGGCCTTCCTGTGTCTCGCCCGACTACGCCTTTCAACTTGCCACCTACCGGCAGATCACGCCGGGCGCGAACGGTGAAGTGCGCATCGACAGCCTGGTGAAGACCCAGACGGTGCAGATCGTGCAGCAGGCCTACACCGTGGAGGAGCCGGATATCCGGGCGACCCAGGTGCTCTATCCGATGGCGCAGAGAGCCATGGGGAGCGGGATGTATTGCCCGAACCGGCAGTCCATGCTCTGCAGCCAGAAGCACTGCAGCTTCTGGACGCACTGCGAAGCGGAGTTCGGCGGCCGGGTCCGGTCGTCCTGAGCCTCGTCGTCACCCTGTAAACGCAAAGCGCCCGGCTCGAGATGCCATGGCGGCATCCTGGGTCGGGCGCTGTCCTCCAACTGAAAACCGAGGTGATTGTGGTTAGGAGAAGTGTGCCATTACGCCGGAGTGCGTCCTTACGCCGGGCTGTGCCGTTGCCGCGCGGTCTGCCGCCGAAACGAATCGTTCCGGTCCGGAAGATGCGGTTCCAGCCGCGGCGGGGTCCGGAGAGAAGCGCGGAGTATCTGGCTTGGATTCGGACGCTGGGATGCGTGGTCTGTTCGAGAGTGAGCGGCGCGGCGACCGTTGTCGAGGCAGCTCACACGAACGCGCTGAGCCCCAGGGGGTTAGGGCAGAAGACTTCGGATTTCTCCGCGATTCCTCTGTGTGGGGCGCACCACCGCGAGAATCCGGATTCGTACCATCGGCTGGGCGAGCAGAAGTTCTCGCACACGCATGGAATTGACCTGCACGGTCTCGTGCGGGCATTGCGGAGTCGATTCTGGCAGCAAGACCTGTCCGCATCCCGCGCGTTTTATCCGGTGGAGGCCGGCTAAGAAGGGGCGCTCCGTTTGCGGCCCGGGATGTGGCACACTGAGAGCAGGCGAGGCCGATGAAGACCTATAATTTCAGGATCGTGGTAAAGCCGGACGGCGAGCGCTGGCACGCATACTGTCCGGCGCTGGTGGGGCAGGGCGGCGCCACCTGGGGCCACACCCAACAGGAAGCTCTCAAGAACATCCAGGAAGTGGTCCAGATGGTGGTGGAGAGCCTGATGGAACATGGCGAGGCGCTGCCGACCGAACCCGCCGATCAAGTGCAGGTGTCCGGCGAGCCTCAAGTGGCAGTGGTTGTCTGAAGCATGCCCATCAACTACTCGCGCTTGCGCAGCCTGACGGCTCGTGAGTTGATCTCCGCCCTGGCGCGAGACGGCTTTGTTCTGGACCGGCAGGCGGGTGCCCATCAACTCCACCTCCATCCTGACGGGCGGCGGGTCACCGTCTCATTTCACCGGCCCGGCGAGACATTCGAAATCAAGACATTGCGGACGATGATCGAGCTCCAGGCGCATTGGACGGATGAGGATCTCAAGCGGCTGAAATTGATTAGATGATCAGATACCTCGATAGTTCCGGCGAGTCGGAATTACGCCAGCTATTCGCACACACCTCCGGCCGCGTGGGTCACAGCGACGGGAATCCGATTGTTGGGTGGATCCGGCGGCGCAGAGGGGAAGGGGCCGCCACGGGTCGCCGCTAAGGCACGAAATCGCAGAGTATGAGCGGGGGCCAGGAAGCTCGCCGATCCTGGGGTAACGAGGCGGCAATCGGGCAACCGACGCGGGTTAAACGCCTCCCCCTCCGCGCAGGAGATTACACGCGGCCGCGCATGACGGCGAGTTACGCGCACATAGCCTGAATCCCTACCCCGGGGAAACCGGTTTCCTGGCCGGGAAGTGCTTCCTCCCGTACCGCAGCCGTGGAGGTCTGCGGAGCTCGCCTCTGCCGGATTTCTACATTGGTGCGCATGCCGCCATCGGACACCTTGCCCTGCTCACGTCGGATATCTCAAGCGGCTGGTTCAGATCCACCCTTTGAGCTTGTAAAGAATCAGGGCAGCATATTCGTAACTGGCGTGGCAAAAGACATCAAATCCTCGTGTGTAAAGCAGCTCCCTTGGCGCTCCGAACTCCGGCACGGCCAGAAAGGAGACCGATCTTCCCAGCTTGGCGAACACCAGCCGGACACGGGGTACGTCCATTTTTGAGGTCACGATGACAGCCGAGTTCCAGCCGTGGTCGCGCATGATCCTGGAGACCTCGACACACGATTCGTACGTTCGCATGGACCGCCCTTCGACGATGATCGCCTTGGTTGGAACGCCTGCCCGGGCCAGCCAGTCAGCCTGGAGCTCTGCCTGGCTAAGCCCCCGCTGATGTTGGCTCCCTGAGCTGATGATCACAGTGGCGAAGTTGTCCCGGTAGAGCTGCAGAGCTCCTAACAGCCTTTGCGCCGCGTCAGGGGTAAGCCAATGGTCGTCGATCCGGCCGCTGGACAGCAGAACGATAACGTCGGCTTTTTGGGGATGGCGGGTTCCAGCAGCGGCGTGCTGTAGTAGTACGCGAGGGGCGTCGAAACGAAGACGGCAAAACCCACGACCATCCAGAGGAAGGCCCTTCCGATTCTCTTGACAATTCCCATCATCTCCACGGCTCAATCATCAATCTACCGCTGTCCACAGATCAGGGCCAGCGGCATCATAGAGGGGGCTTGCCGCGTGCCACTCCTTTGGAAATTGGCCCGTTGTTTGGGATTGCAAGCTATTATAGGAGGGTATACGCGCGTCGTTTTTGACGGGCCGGAAACTGGAAGCCTGCATGCATTAGCGGAGGAGTACGGAAGACCGAGTGTTTACGAGAACCAGTGCGGCGGAAGTCGCGGCGAACGATGTCGGCCCCGGCGTAGACGAAGCCCTCACCTGCGGCCCGTTGCGCGAAGGGGAGTTTCGGCAGTGGGACGACTTTGTGCAGGCCCATCCTCGGAGTAGCCCGTTCCATCTGCTCGCCTGGAAAAGGACGATCGAGGAGTCGTTCCGGTATCGGCCCTATTATCTGGTGGCGCGGGGCGGTGACCGAGTTCGCGCGGTACTTCCCTTGTTTCTGGTACGGAATCCGCTACTGGGGAAAGCGCTGATCTCCTCGCCATTCGCCGTATACGGGGGTATACTGGCTGACTCGGTGGAAGCGCGGGACGCGCTGTATGGCTACGTCAAAGGGCTGGGAGAGGAACTGGGAGTTGACTACATTGAGCTGCGCAATGCCTGGCCCGAACAGTGCGGGGGAGTCTCGAATGTATCGCGTTACGTGACATTCACCCAGGAGTTGGCGCCGGATGAAGCGAAGCTCCTGGAATCGCTCTCCATGAGAAGGCGAAATAAAGTGCGGAAATCACTGAAGCAGCCGTTCCGCATGGAGTACGATGTGCGCGAGGTCGGCCGGCTGGATGAGGTGCATTCCCGGAACATGCGGCGCCTGGGTACACCCAACTTCCCGCGTAAATACTTTGCACGTGTGCTGGCAAATTTCGGCGAGATGGCTGATGT
>JBEKPZ010000474.1:0-6571 GCA_049520215.1 Bryobacteraceae bacterium
AGCGCAGCGTCAGCCCGGTATCGACGATATCCTCCACCAACAGCACATCTTCGTTTTCGATTGGCTCGTCCAGATCCTTGGCGATGCGCACGATGCCCGGCGCGCTGGATTTGTTCGAGAAGCTGGAAATGGCCAGAAAGTCGATCTTCACCGGAATCTGAATCTGGCGCGCCAGCGCGGTCAGGAAAAAAACCGAACCCTTGAGCACGCCCACCAGTTTGAGCGGCTTGCCCCGGTAGCGTTCGCTGATTTCGGCGGCCACCTCCTGAATGCGCTGCGCGATCTGCTCTTCGGTGAACAGGATGCGTTCAATGGCCGGCAGTGGGTCCCTGCTCATACCTTGCTCATACGTTGGCGGACCGCTCCGCCAGGCCATACTTGAAAATCAGGTTTTCGAAATCCTTCTGATAGAAAATCTGGACGCTCAGGTGCGCTCCGGTAAATAGAAATCGGGCGTAAAGGACTCGGAAATGCGTCCCTCCGCATCCCACTGTACCGGAAAACTGCGCGGCTCGTACTCCCAGGCGATGCGGTAGAAATCCAGCAGGTTGGCGAAGACCCGCTCGCTCGGGTGAGCGAAGGTTTTGTCCGGCAGTCGCACCGCGCCGGGAGGCACGATGCCATGCCGCGCCAGGCGCAGGCGGATCTGAAACTGGATCTGCGCCTCGGCCGCCGCAGACAGAAAGCCCCGTTCCTTCAGGCCAAGCGCGCCCACGGAACCCTGAATCATCTCCACCATCTGCTCGGAGTCCATGGATTCGGCGTTGAGGATCAGATCGAACCAGTGCGGCAGCGCCGTGGCCCTGCCGGACGTGCTCTTATACTGCGCGCGTTGGGCGGCATCCAACTCGCGCAGGAGTTGGCGGACCGCGGGACGCTCGAGCCGCCGGTCCAGCATGAGATTGCCGATGCGCACGGAATCCGGCGCGACGACGTGCACGCGCAGGGTGCCGGGGAACTGGCGCGAAAGCATCTCGGCGCCCGCCGCGCAGTACACCATGTGGTGAACGGTCGCCAATCGCGCCAGAATAGAGGCCACCAGATCGGGGCGGGCCTTCAGCGGCACCTCGGCATCCGCGCCAAATTCGTGTTCGATCAGCGAGTGAATCCGCGATTCATTGACCAACTCGAACCCGAGGCGGTGCGCGGCGATGCGCGCCACTTCTTCGAACCGGCAACCGGGCTGTCCAGAAACGGCGATCAACGCCATGTCATCAGCTCATGATAACAAGGCGCGAAACAGCGGGTCCCGGAGGACTCGCGCACGGTCGAAAACCCACCGTAAGCTACTGAAGTTGTGGGGCGGCCAATTCTGGCCGCAGCCGCCTTTTAGGGACGGGAGCCGGCTGAAAGCCGGCTGAGGGCAGGATTGGCCGCCTTCCAACTTGGTTTTATCACTATTCGTGGGCCGCAGGCCCATCCTGACAGGCGTGGACGCCCGCCCCACTGAGCCGCTGCCGCGTTGTAACATCGACCGTTAGCCCTCGCCTATGAACAAATGGATCGGTTTGGCCTTATTTCTAGCCATGGCGCTGCTGTTTTTTATCGCCAATCGCGGCGCCTACCAGGGTTACTTCGGGGGCGACGAGCTGGATAGCCTGAGTTGGACGCCTCGTACTCCGGTTGCCGCGTTCGCCGAGGATCTGGTTAACCCGGTCTACAATGCCCGGAATTTCCGGCCCGTGGGCCACTTCTACTTCCGGATCATGAGCCGCGCCTACGGCCTCGATTTTCCGAAGTATCTTCTGCCTCTCCACCTTCTCCACCTGTTCAATGTCTGGTTGCTGTGGATGGTTTTGCGCAACCTGGGGGCCTCGCCTTTCGCGGCATCGGCCGGCGGACTGTTCTTCGCGTTTCACATGGCCGTGTTCGACGTCTACTGGAAACCCATGTACGCATTCGATCTGTTCTGCTGTGCCTTTTGCCTCCTTAGTTTCCTGTTCTGGATCAAACGCCGCTGGGTGTTGTCGTTCCTGGCCTTTTGGCTGCGTACAAATCGAAAGAGTTGGCCGTGATGCTGCCGGCTGTGCTGGCATGCTACGAGCTTTGGTTCGGCAAGCGCCAATGGCGCCCGCTGATCCCGTTCTTTCTGGTGTCGCTCTCGTTCGGGCTGCAGGGCATCTTCAGGAATCCCAACCAGGATAACGACTACACCTTCCGCTTCACGCCCGCCGCGCTGGCCGCCGGCGCAAAGTTCTACGCGGCCGAGTTATTCGGGATTCCCTTCGCGGGCTTCGCGCTGCTGGCGCTTCCCTTCGTCCGCCGCGATCGCCGGGTGTGGCTTGGCGTGGCGGCCACCGTGCTGTTCCTGGTCCCGCTGGTCTTTTTGCCAGGACGGCTTTTTAGCGCGTATTGGTATGTGCCGTTGATTGGCGTGGCGATGGCCTTGTCCTCTCTGGCGGACACCCGGTATGGTTTCCTGGCCGCCGTATTCCTGGCGGCGTGGCTCCCCTGGAACTACGTCGATCTGCGCGACTACCGCCGCGAAAAACTGGCCGAGGATGCCGACAGCCGCGATTATGTCGCGCAGTTGCAAGCTGCCGCCGCTTCCTTCCAGGGTATTCCGATCTTCCTTTATCGCGGCCTGCCGGCGGCGTTTCCTCCCTGGGGGACGGCGGGCGCATTGCGCTATTTGTTGCCGGAGGTGAACGTCAAAGTGTATCCGATGGAGGATCGTACCGCGGCGCAGATTCTGCAGAGTCCCGCTATCGCCACGCTCGTCTGGGTGCAGCCGAGCCACAAGCTTGGGATTGCGGTCCATTATCCGGATTCTCCGGATGCGACCTACATTATGATGAACGAGGTGACGCCGATCTGGCAACTGACGGACGGCTGGTTTGGACTCGAAGAAGGCTTTCGCTGGACCGCGCCACAAGCCACGGCCCGTCTGTACCGCGCGCCGCGCGCCACGCAATTCGAGGTGGTTTTGAACGTTGGCCCGCAACTGCTCGCAACGCTTGGGCACACCGATTTCACCGCGCGGCTGAACGGTGTGCCGCTGGGGACCGCCCGTCTGACGGAGGCGGGTATCCGCACCCTGCGATGGCCGCTGCCGCCCGGCCCCCCCGGAACCGTAGAAGCCGAGTTTCAAACCGATCCGCCATATCACGCGCCGGGTAGCGATCCGCGCACGCTGGGGATACCGGTGGTGTCCTTCGGATTCCTGCCTTCGGGCCGGTGACGATAGCCGATCGCTGAGAGCTCCATGTTACAATTTGGAGGCAAACCTCTTCTTTAAGGAAGCCCTGCATGGCACATGATAACGATGTCACCCGCCGCGATTTTGTAAAGGCGGCCGGCGCCGTTTCGGCTGTCGCCGCAGCCCTGCCCGCGGCCCAAGGCGCGCCCTTCATTCAGAAGGTACACGCTGCCAACGACCAGGTGCAGTACGGATTTATCGGGACCGGGAGCCGCGGCACTTACCTGCTCAAGCACCTCCACGAAACCGACGCGGGCCGCTGCGTGGCGGTGTGCGACAACTGGGACGTCAACCTGAAAAAAGGCGTGGATACCGCCGGCAATAATCCAGCGCCATACAAGGACTACCGCGAGCTGCTGGCGCGCAAGGATATCGACGCGGTGCTGATCGCCGTGCCGCTGTACGAGCACTTTCCGATCACCAAAGACAGCCTGCAGGCGGGCAAGCACGTCTTCTGCGAGAAGAGCCTGGTGCACAAGCCGGAAGAAGTACACGCGCTGCGGGCGCTGGTGGCCGAGCATCCCAAGCAAGTGCTGCAGTGCGGCCTGCAGCGGCGCTACAGCCAGTTCTACCAGACGGCCAAGCAGATGATCGACCAGGGCGTACTCGGCAACGTCACGCACATTCGGGGCCAGTGGCACCGCAACTCGAGCCAGCGGCGTCCGGTGCCCGATCCCTCGCTGGAGCGCAAGATCAACTGGCGCATGTACCGCGAGTACGCCGGCGGAAACACGGCCGAGCTGGCCTCGCACCAGATCGATGTGGCCGATTGGATGTTCGGCTCGCCGCCAGAGTACGTCATCGGCGTGGGCGGCATCGATACGTTCAAGGACGGCCGCGACGTCTACGACAACATCCAGTTGATCTACGTTTACCCCAAAGGGCGCAAGCTGCTGTACAGCTCCATCAGCACCAGTTCGCACCTGGATCTGCTGCAGGCGCAGCGCCAGGAGTTCGGCGAGGTGATCATGGGCACCGCCGGCGCCATCGAGATCACCATTGGCGACGATACCCATCCGGCGACGGCGCTGTGGTATCGCGAACCCAAGCCGGTATCGGCTCCGGACGTAAAGAAGGCCACGGACAAGAAAGCTGCTTTCGTAGCCGGCGCCACCATGACCACGGCGGCGGCCTCCCGCGGGATTCCGCTGCTGCTGCCGAAGGATTCGGCAGAAGCCAACGATTCGTTCCTGATGCGCGAAAGCAAGTTTGCGCGGCGGTGGCTATATAGCAAGGGCATCATGGCGCCCGAGGAGGACCGCAACCCGGTGACGGTGGAACTTGAAGATTTCTTCCTGTGCTGCAAGGATCCGGCGAACCACAAGCCGAAGTCGAACCTGGAAATCGGGCTGAACGATTCCATCGCCGTGATCCTTTCCAATCTGGCGATGGACGAGCACCGCCGGGTGGACTTCAGCGAGATGCAGACGCTGGGGCTGGGTGGGGCGAAGAAGAAGGGTTAGCTCTAGGGAGGGCGGGCAATCCTGCCCGCAGCCGCCTTTTCAGGCGGCCAGAGACGGGCTTTCATCATATGAACCTCACCCGCCGCCAGTTTATCGCCGCTTCCGCCGTGGCCCCTTTAGCCGTGGCGGCTGGACCCGCTTCCGTAAAGGACTCCGTCGAGGCGCAAGCGCAGCCCTTCGACCTGGACAGCGTCCGCCTCATCGGCACCACGCAACTGGCGTTGATGGAGCTCAATCGGGGCTTCCTGCAGGACCTCGAAACCGACCGGCTATTGCACACCTTCCGTCTGACCGCGGGCCTGGCCTCCTCGGCTGAGCCGCTGGGCGGCTGGGAGAAGCCGGACGTGGAGTTGCGCGGCCACTTCACCGGCCATTTTCTGTCGGCCTGCGCGCTGATGTCCGTAAGCACCGGCGACACGATGTTGCGCGGCAAAGGGAACCTGGTTGTAGCCGAGCTGGCGAAGTGCCAGAAGGCCAACGGTGACGGCTACTTGAGCGCGTTCCCGCCGTCGTTCTTCGATCGCCTGAAAGCGGGACAGAAGGTTTGGGCGCCTTGGTACACGCTGCACAAGATCATGGCGGGCCTCCTCGACATGTACGTTCTGGCCCGCAATCAGCAGGCGCTCGAAGTGGTGCGCGGCATGGCCGGATGGACCAAGCGGTGGACCGATTCACTCAGCGACGAAGAGATGGCCCGCGTGCTGCGCGTGGAGTTCGGCGGCATGAACGAGGTGCTCTACAACTTGTACTCGGTCACGGGGGTTCAGGATTACGCCGCAGCCGCGCACCGCTTCGACCACGAGCAAGTCTTCGGTCCGCTAGCCGAGGGGCGCGACGAACTGAAGGGGCTGCATGTGAACACGCAGATCCCCAAGATCATCGGCGCGGCGCGGCGCTACGAATTGACGGGCGACGCGCGCTACCGGCGCATTGCGGAATTCTTCTGGACGCAAGTGACCCAGCACCGGGCCTATGCCACCGGCGGCACCAGCAACGACGAACACTGGCGCTCCGACCCCGACAAACTGGCAGGCGAACTGGGCTACTCCACGCAGGAATGCTGCTGCACTTATAACATGCTGAAACTGACGCGCCACTTGTTTGGGTGGTCGCCCGCGGCGCGCTACTTCGACTATTACGAGCGCGCGTGGTTCAACGGCATTCTCGGCACCATGAATCCCAAGAACGGGCTGACCATGTACTATGTGCCGCTGGCTACCGGGTATTGGAAGGTGTTCGCCAGCCCGCGCGGATCGTTCTGGTGCTGCACCGGCACGGGCGTCGAATCGTTTTCGAAACTGGCCGACAGCATCTATTTCCACGACGAGAATAGCTTGTATGTAAACCTGTTTGTGGCCTCGGAGCTGGATTGGCAAGAGAAGGGCATCCGCATCCGGCAGATTACGACTTTCCCCAGCCAGGGCGAGACGCGCCTGCGGATCTCGACCGCCAAGCCCGCGCAACTGGCCGTGCGCGTCCGTGAGCCTTATTGGACGGATGGCAAGATGACCGTGGCGGTGAATGGAAAACCGGTGGACGCGGCTCGCGCGGGCGGATATTTCGTGGTGGACCGCACGTGGGAAAACGGCGATGAGTTGCACGCCACTCTGCCGATGAACTTGCATGTCCATTCGATGCCGGACGACGGCACGCTGCAGGCCATCATGTACGGCCCGCTGGTGCTGGCGGGGGATCTGGGCCACGAGGGCTTAACCGAGGCGATGCGGCGCGGCGGCGACAACCCGCCGGAGATGCCCAAACCGGCGGCGGCGCCGGAATTCGTGGCTGAGTCGAGCGATCCGCGGTCGTGGATCGAGCCGGTTCCCAGAGCGCCGCTCGGGTTCCGCACGAAGGGGCAGAGCCGCGATATTTCCATGCTGCCGCTGAACCGGATTGTCGATCAGCGGTA
>JBEKPZ010000475.1:0-4594 GCA_049520215.1 Bryobacteraceae bacterium
GTGCTGCTGGCGCTGGCGGCGCGCGCCAGAACGGGCCGAGGCCAAGCGGTGGACGTTTCGATGGTGGATGGCGTGGCCTGGCTGCTGCCCGTCGCGTTGGGTCTCTATGCGGCGACGGGTGAATTGCCCGCGCGCGGCGACGGCGTGCTGACCGGCCGCTACGCCTGCTATCGCGTTTATGAGGCGGCGGACGGACGCTCAATCGCCGTCGGCGCGCTGGAGCCGAAGTTCTGGCAGGAGCTTTGCCGCGCGCTGGGGTGCGAGCAGTTCATCCCGGACCAGTTCGCCGAATCGCCGCGGCGGGAGGAGATCGTTGCGGAGTTGGCGTGCATCTTCCGCACCCGCACCGCGGAGGACTGGTTCGAGTGCCTTTGTCCGGCGGATTGCTGCGTGACGCCGGTGCGCAACGTGGCGGAAGTGGCCGCGCATTTCGGCCTGGGCCGCGGCGATTCGGTGGTCGCGCCGAAGCTTAGCGAAACACCCGGGCGGTTGGGCGGCCGGCCGCCGCGTTTGGGCGAGCATACGCGCGAGATCTTGGGGTGTGATGAGGAAGGGTAGCATGGCAAGGTGGGGCAGACGCCCACGTCTGCGCGCGACCCCCAGGTCGCGCCGCTGCAACGCCGGTCGAGACCTCAGACGTGCTTCAATGCACGCTTAGCCGGCGGCGTGCGTCATTGGTGTCAGAGGAGTTGTTATGCGTTTCGTGCTAATCGCCTTCGCCGCGTCCGTGGCTTTCGGGCAAACCAGTCAAGTATTTCAGCTCACGCAGAAAGAGAACCAGCAACAACTGGAAGAAATCGCGACGGTGCTTCGCGGGACGGCGGACCTCCAGCAGGTGTCCGTCGACGACCTGAAGGGAACAGTGGCCGTGGAAGGAACGGGCGGACAGATCGCCATGTCCGAGTGGCTGGTCCACCAAATGGATTTGCCCGCAAGCGGACAATTGTCCGGTGTGCACGAATACCGGCCGACCGCCGGCGGCGATTATGTGGTGCGTGTATTTTATGTCAACCACGCCGCACGGCCACAAGAACTGCAGGAGATCGTGACGTGCGTCCGCTCGGTGGCGGATATCCAGCGTGTGTTTGTTTACAACCCAATGAGAGCGGCCGTTGTGCGCGGGACCAACCAGCAGATATCGCTGGCCGCGTGGCTTGTGGATCAGCTCAATCAGCCCGCAAATGCGGCTGCGCCATCGCCGCACGAATACCAGCTCCCCGGTGACGATGTGGCCCGAGTCTTCGAGCTAACCTATCCCCAGACTCCGCAGCAGTGGCAGGAGATCGTGACTTTGATTCGTTCTATCGGGGATATTGGCAGGCTGTTTATCTATATTGACCGGCGAGCCGTGATCGTGCGCGCTAGGGCGGAGCGGGTTGCCCTGGCTGCCTGGCTGGTGAGCGAATTGGATAAACCGGTGGACGGGCAAGGTGCCGCTCACGACAGCACTGCGCCGCACGAATACCGGCTATCGGACGATCCTGCAAATCTGGTACGAGTGTTCTACCTGCCGGGTTCCCAGTCGGCGGCGGACCGCCAGAAGGTGGTTGCCCAGGTACGCGCCAACAGCGGAATTCGCCGGCTGTACGTTTATAATGCGCTGGGGGCGCTGGCCGTGCGCGGGACGCCGGGAGAAGTGGCGACGGCGGAGAAGGCGCTCGAGGAGATGAAGGTACAATAACGAAGGCGCCTTCGACGCGCCCTAGATGATCGGGATAACGAATTATTCAGTGTACGTTCCCCGCCGCCGGATGCGCCGCGAAACCATCGCGGCGGCTTGGGGTGCGCCGGCCATGCCCGGCTCGAAAGCGGTCATGAACTTCGATGAAGATTCACTGACCATGGCGCAATCGGCGGCGTGGCCGCTGGCGCAGTCGGGCGGCGCAGAGGCGCTCTCGTTCGCTTCCACTACCTCGCCCTACTGGCAGCGCTCGGCGGCCAGCTTGATCGCGGCCGCGTGCGATCTGCCCGCGCAAACGGCCACGGCGGATTTCGGCGGATCGTTGCGCGCGGGAACCACCGCGCTGCGGGCCGCGCTCGACGCGGTGGCCGCCGGCAGTGTCCGGACCGCCGTGGTTACGGCCGCCGATTGCCGTGAGGGCGCGCCGGAATCGGCCGAGGAGATGCTCTTCGGCGATGCCGCCGCGGCGGTAGCGGTGGGTCGCGATGGTTTGTGCGCCGAACTGGTGGCATCGGTTTCCCGCTCCGACGATTTCCCGGACGAATGGCGTCGCGATACCGACGCGCAGGTGCGTTCGTTCGCTTCGAAATACTCGCTCACCCGCGGCTACGCCGAGAATGTGGTGGCCGTGGGGCGCGCGTTGTTCGCCAGAGCAGGCGTGCAACCGGGACAGGTCGCGCGCGCGGCGCTGAGTTCGATCGATGGGCGTGCGCACATTGCGGCGGCGAAGGCTCTGGGCATTCCAGCGGCGTGCGTGGAAGATGTACGCGCCGGCGATATCGGAATCACCGGCGCAAGCATGCCTCTGTTCTTGCTGGCGCAGGCCCTCGATCGCGCCAAGCCCGGCGAACTGATCTTGGCGATCGCTTATGGCGACGGCGCCGATGGCTTCCTGTTCCGCGCGCTGGGCAGTGGCGCACGGCTCCAGGCAGGCGGCGCGACGATGGAGTATCCAACTTATCAGGTCTACCGCAAGCAGCGCGATTATTGGCGCGCGAACGCCGGCGGTGCGGAGATTTCCAATGTCCTGCTGCGGCGCGAAGAGACGCAGAACGTGCGTCTGCATGGGTCGCTCTGCCCGCAGTGCGGCACGTTGCAGTTCCCCATCGCGAAGGTGTGCGGAGCGTGTCATCATCACGGCGGCCTGGTGGAGAAGCCGCTTGCGCGGCGCGGCCGGCTGTTCACCTACACCAAAGATTTTCTGTACAATGCGCCGGTCGAGCCTACGGTCATGGCGGTGGTGGATCTCGAAGGCGGCGGCCGCTTTCTGTGCCAGATGACCGACGTGGACCCGGCGGCGGTGGAGATCGGGATGGAAGTCGAGCTGGTACTGCGCCGGATGCGCGAGGGCGCCGGCGATCATTATTATTACTGGAAGTGCAGGCCTGGCCACGCTTCGCGTGGCGTGGGTGGTGGTTAGTGGCTGGTGGCTGGAGCCAAGGTCATGGCAGGATCGATTAAAGACCAGGTTGCAATCATCGGCGTGGGCTGCACGAAGTTCGGCGACAACTTCGACCAGAGCTTCGAAGACCTGCTGGTGGAGGCCGGATTCGCGGCGTTCGCCGACGCGCGCATCGAGCCGGAGCGCGTGGAAGCGGCGTGGCTGGGCACGTTTTCGCCCTATGCGGGCAACGGCAAAGCCTCCGTCTCGCTGGCCGACGCGTTGCGCATGTACGGCAAGCCCATCACGCGCGTGGAGAACTACTGCGCCACCGGCACGGACGCGTTTCGCAACGCAGCCATGGCCGTGGCATCCGGCATGTACGATGTAGCGTTGGTGGCCGGCGCGGAAAAACTCAAGGACCGCCCCATGCGCGGCCTCGGCTGGGAGGGCGGCCATCCTTATCAGCACGACGGCGTCACCGCGCCGGGCGTTTTCGCCCTGTCGGCGAACCGCTACTTTCATCGCTTCGGAGGGGGCCGCGAGTCGCTGGCCAAGGTCTCCGTGAAGAATCACCACAACGGCTCGATGAATCCCAAGGCGCATTTCCAGATGGAAGTGAGCGAGGAGCAGGTGCTGAAATCGCCCATCGTGGCGTGGCCCTTCGGGCTGTTCGATTGCTGCCCCACCACCGATGGCGCGGCCGCGGCGGTGATCTGCCGCGCCGATATGGCCCGCCAGTTCCGCGACGATTACGTGCTGGTGAAGGGCCTCGGACTGGCCGTTACCAGCGGACGGCCGTGGTACGATTCCGCGAATGAATATGTCGGCTTCGCAGCCACGCGCGGGGCTTCCGAACAGGCTTACCGCATGGCGGGCATCGGGAATCCGGTCGCGGAGATCGACCTGGCGGAGGTACACGACTGCTTCACCTGGACCGAAATCAGCAACTACGAAGACCTGGGATTCTGCCGCAAGGGCGAGGGCACGCACTTCATCGGCGAGGGCCGTAGCGCGCTCTCCGGCGATCTGCCGGTGAATCCGAGCGGGGGGCTAAAGTCCTTCGGCCATCCCATCGGGGCGAGCGGCGTGCGCATGATCTACGAAGTGGTGACGCAGTTGCGCGGGCAGGCGGGCGCGCGCCAGGTGCGCGACGCGGAGCTGGGCCTGGTGCATAATCTCGGCGGGCCGGGTTCGGTGGCCTGCGTGATCGTGCTGGGGAGGCCGTAGATATGGATGTGGGATATGCGCTGCGGCGCGCCCGGCAGCTTCACGCGGATGCCATCGCGGCCTGCGATGGCGAGCGTTTGGTCACGTTTGCGCAATTCGCCGATCGCGTGGCGCGGACCGCTGGCGCGCTGCGCAATCTGGGCGTGCAGCCGGGCGACCGCGTCGCGGTGCTGATGCTGAATTCGCTGCGCTATTTCGAGCTGTACCACGCCGTGCCGCTGGCGGGCGCGATCATTGTGCCGATCAACATTCGATGGAATCCGGCGGAGATCGGCTTCGGCCTGTCGGATTCCGGCACGCGC
>JBEKPZ010000476.1:0-4499 GCA_049520215.1 Bryobacteraceae bacterium
GACGCTCTTGACAAAATCGTCGATTTCTACAAGAAAGGACTGGATAGCAACGGCTGGAAAACCGAATCCACGATGACTACCGCGCAGTTGACCATGCTCACCGCCACCAAGGACCAGAGACAGCTCATGCTGCAAATCAGCGACAGTGGCGACAAGCGCGGCGTGATGCAGAACCTTTCGGACAACAAGTAGTGGCCAAACCATCCCGTCGAGTGGTCATCGCAATAGACGGGCCCGCCGGCGCCGGCAAGAGCACCATCGCGCGCCGCCTGGCGGAGCGCCTGGGGTTCACCTACATCGACTCCGGCGCGATGTACCGGGCCGTGGCGCTGTGGGCCATGCGGCAAAACGCGGACCCCGCGGACATGCACCGCATGGAGCAGTTGGCGCTCGCGGCCGATATCGAACTGCAGCCGGCGGGCCTGCACATCCTGCTCAATGGCGAGGACGTGACCGCCGCCATCCGCACCGCCGAAGTGGGCCAGCAGGCTTCCGTGGTGGCGGCCATTCCGGGCGTGCGCCACGCCCTGGTGGAGAAGCAGCGCGCATTGGGCGCACGTACCAGTGTCATCATGGAAGGCCGCGACATCGGCACTGTGGTGTTCCCCGACGCGGACGTCAAGATCTTCCTGGACGCCGATCCCCAGGAGCGCGTCAGCCGCCGCCTGCGCGACTTTCGCGACCAGGGCGAAGCCGCGCCGGTGGAGGCCGTCGCCGCCCAGATCCAAGAGCGCGACCGGCGCGACCGTACCCGCGCCGAAGCGCCGCTCACCCAGGCTCCCGACGCCGTCTACATCGATTCCACGGGGCTTTCGCTCGATCGCGTCGAGGAGGAGATTTTAAAGCTGGTGCGGGCACGATTAACTAACGGAAAGGATTTCAGTTGAACGATCTGCTCGTAATGAAATTCGGCGGCACCAGCGTAGGCTCTGCCGAGCGCATGCGTGTCGCCGCGGGCATCGCCGCGGAACAGCAGGCGCGCCGGCCGGTCGCCATTGTAGTTTCGGCCATGTCCAAAATCACGGACTTGCTGCTCGACACCCTGCGCCGCGCCGAAGCCGGAGACCAGGCGGGCCTGGAGGCCAATGTGGCCAAGTTGCGCGAGCGTCACCTCGCGACCTGCCGCGAGTTGTTGCCGCCCGAACGGCAGGCAGCGGCGGCGGAAGGCATCGCGTATCTGATCGCCGAGTTTGAACGCATCGCCGGCGGCATGCTGATGCTCAACGAGATGCCGCCGCGCTCGGTGGATGAAGCCGTGGCCATCGGCGAGCGGCTCTCGGCGCTGCTCATCGCTCAATACCTGAATGCGCAAGGCACGCCCGCCGAAGCCGTCAACGCGGCCGAGATCGTGGTCACCGACGCGGTCTTCGGGAATGCCTCGCCGCTCATGGAACCCACGCGCGCCAAGTCGCGCGCACGCCTGCTACCGCTGCTCGAACACGGCGTCCTGCCAGTGGTTACCGGCTTCAACGGCGCCACCGCCGATGGGCGTCCCACCACGCTGGGCCGCGGCGGCTCGGATTTCTCGGCGTCCATCCTCTCGGCCGCGCTGGACGCCGCCGAGTTGTGGATCTGGACCGATGTGGATGGCATCATGAGCGCCGATCCGCGCCTGGTGCCTTCCGCGGTGGTGCTGAATGAAGTCACCTACGCCGAAGCCGCGGAGCTCGCCTACAACGGCGCCAAGGTGCTGCATCCGCGCACGCTCGCGCCGCTGATCGAGAAGCAGATTCCGGTCTGGAGCAAGAACAGCTTCGCGCCCGAAAAGCCGGGCACGCGCATTCTTTCGTCCATCGGCGCAGCCACGGGCGCGCGCGCGGTGACTTCGCTGGCGCGGGTGGCGCTCATCTCGCTGCAGCCCGCCAGCCCGGAGTTGAGCGGCGCGCACGTGATGGCCCGCGCGCTTGACGCGCTCGACCGCGCCAACGTCGAAGTGCTGGTGTTTTCCAGCTCCAGCTACCGCCAGAATTTCTGTTTCCTGGTGCGCACGGAGGAATTGGCGAAAAGCCGGCAGGCCCTGGAATCCGCCCTCGCGCTGGAACTGGCCCACGACTACGTGTACCCGATTCAGGTGGATGAGCAGGTCGGTCTGCTGGCCGTGGTCGGCGAAGGCATGCAAGGCAAGCCCGGCACCGCCGGGCGCATCTTCACCGCTATTTCGCGCGAAAAGGTGAATATCATCGCCATTGCGCAGGGATCCAGCGAACTGACCATCGCCATCGTGGTCAGCCGCGACGGCCTGGAGAAGGCGGTGCGCGCGGTGCATGCGGAGTGCGGCATGGGGCAGTGAAGAACATGCCCGATGAACTTACCATTGGCGAGTTTCTGATCGCAAGCCTGCCGCGGCTGCGAAGCAGTACAAACTTTCCGTGGTGGCCGCCCGACTGCTTCGCGCTGTGCCTGGCTTTGCTCAAGCGGACCGGAGCGTACGCGCAGATCCTACGCGATTGGCCACCTCCGTCCACCGAGGACGACCCCCTTTGGGCCTGGACGGACGAGGTGCGCAAATTGGGCAAACGGTGGCGGCAGGATTGGCTGCCCTTTAGTGGGCTGGACGGCGAGTGGCAGATCGTCCGCCAGTCATTCGACCTATCGCTCAGCGAGGCACGGAACCGCCGCGCGCTGTGCGAGGCCCTAATGAAGCTTGTTGCGACTGCAGACGAAGCGTGCGAAGGGGTGGGCGCCCCGATAGATCAAGCCGTCAGCGAATACGATCCCATACAGGATCTTGGGGCCGATTACTTGATAGAGCGGGGCACCCTTTGCTCCGAGGAGATTAACCCATCCCGTCTACGGGTCCTTCCGCGGATGCACACTCCCCAGAATGGCCTGACCGAACGGTCGTTGTCGCTTCACTTGTCCCTATGCGAGGCCAGTGAGGTTACGCCTCAGTGGCATTTTAGCCCCTTTCTCGAAAGCGACTCGATGAACCTGCTGTTGATCCCTTGGCCATTCGAGGTTCTCGTCGATCAATTTCGTGAGACAGCCGATGCAGCAGCGCGGTTGCCCAAGGATTTCGGTTTCTTCACGTTCGCCAGTGACTCCGAAGGACGGTCCGAGAATCTGACCGCGCTCGTCGAAGCCTTGTACAAAGTGCCGAGCGCAAGCTCGGCAGAATAGACGGAGTTGTCCTGCCGGAACTCTCGATCGCGGACGAACAGTTCAGCGCCCTTCGCCAAACCCTCCCTGCGAAGTGCTTCCTTGTCGCCGGCGTGGGTGGTCGCGAGACCGGTGGCCAGCGGGGAACGAACCAAGTGAGACTCTCGTTTCCATCGCTTCCGGATGTCGTCCAAAAGAAACACCACCCTTGGAAACTGGACGAGAACCAAGTCATCCAATACGGCTTGGGAGGCGTCCTTTCGCCCTACCGCGAATGGTGGGAGTACGTGGACTGCACTGACCGGCATCTGAGCTTCATCTCGGTGAGCGAGGACCTGGTGATGTGTGCACTCGTTTGTGAGGACCTGGCACGGCCCGACCCGGTGGCGAACATCGTTCGCGCCGTCGGACCGAATCTCGTGATCGCCCTGCTGATGGATGGTCCCCAAACCAAAGAACGCTGGGCCGCGCGTTACGCGACCGTTCTGGCAGACGATCCCGGCTGTTCTGTGCTCTCGCTCACGAGCCTCGGCATGGCCCAACTCAGCCGCCCCAAGACCCCGCCTAGCCGCTCGCGTATCGTGGCGCTTTGGAAGGATCGCTTCAACGGTGCGACTGAAATAGAACTCCCACCTGGGGCTGATGCCATCGCCGTCTCGCTATCGACCCGTCACGACGAGGAGTTCACGGCCGACGGACGAGGAGACGGCGGCACTGCCGTCTTTCCGATTCTCTCCGGCGTGCATCCAATTGGCGCTGCGGTCAGAGCACAAACGCGGTAGACTTCGAGTATGGCAACCGTAAACATGCTCCGGTTTACGCACCACGACGCAAACGTGATTGCTGCACTGGCACAGTTTCCTGGCTCGCCGGAGGACAGGAAGCAAAAACGTCTTACCAGCTTGGAAGGAGAAGATGCCCGCCTGGTGGGAGAAGTCCTTGTAGGTGTCCGGGATTATGCCACGGTCTCGCCTGAAGTGCAGGCCTCCGTCGACCTCTATCGCGCCTGGGTGGAAAACAACCGGCAACGGCGCCTCCAGCGCGAGGCCCGGCAACGTTCCAGCCGCAGCCGTTAGAATTCCGCCCTCAAGAACCGCCGCACCGAATCTGTGAGATCCTGGGAACAATATCGCCGTCATCGGCGTTATACCTCAAGAAGGAGACCAGCGCAATGAAGAAGAGTTTTTACCTCGCCGCAGGCCTGTTGATCCTGGCGTCCGGCTTCCAATTCGGAAAAGCACAGGACAAGGCCGCCACCCGCACTCTGAAGGTGAATGTGAAGTACACCGGGTCCGGAACGGTGGACGACAAACACAAAATCCAGGTGTTCCTGTTCGATACGCCGGACTTTATGCAGGGCAACGCGATGCCCACCGGGATGCAGATGACCGCGGCCAAGA
>JBEKPZ010000477.1:0-4469 GCA_049520215.1 Bryobacteraceae bacterium
TTGAAAACCTGCGCACGATAGGTCTCGGCGTTGCGGTTGATGTCCTCGCGCGTCATGGGCGGGCGCGTGATGTTGCGGCCCGTGGGATCGCCGATGAGCGAGGTCATGTCGCCGATCAGGAAAATGACGGTGTGGCCTAGGTCCTGGAAATGCTTCATCTTGCGCAGTAGGACGGTGTGGCCCAGGTGCAGGTCGGGGGCAGTGGGGTCGAAGCCGGCTTTCACCCGCAGCGGACGTCCGGCCTGGGCTGCCTGCACCAGGCGTTCGCGCAGGTCTTCTTCGCGAATGATCTCGGCCAGACCCTTCTTCAGATAGGTTAACTGTTCGTCGATGGGGAGCACTTGAATTAAATTACCATGGCGGCTGGACGCGTCTGGGGGTGACGAGCGGATGGAACAGCCCGTGGAACGATGGGGGCGCGGCCACCCTTCCGGCAGGGCTTGCATCCCGTCGGCGGCCGTGCTTTACTTGAATGAGCGTTCAAGTGAGCACCCAAACGCCACCCACGGCTCGTGAGCTGCTGCTCGACGCGGCCCGCTACCTGTTTTGGGAGAAGGGCTACGCCGCCACCGGCGTGGCTGAGCTGCTGCAGCGCGCGCAAGTTAATAGCGGCAGTTTCTACCACGTCTTCTCCAGCAAGGAGGCGCTGCTGCTGGCCGTGCTGGACGGCTACCTGGACGGCCTGGAGCCGGCCGTTCTGCGGCCTGCGTTTGCCATCCGCAGCGACCCGATCGAGCGCATCTTCGCCATCCTGGAGGGCTATCGCGAGAAACTCCTGGCCACCGGGTGCCAGTATGGCTGTCCCATCGGGAGACTGGCGCTGGAGATCGAGGCGGAGAACCTGCCGGTCCACAACCGCATCGCCGCGAATTTCGCGGCGTGGACCGCCGCCGTTCGCGGGTGTTTGGAAGGCGCCCGCGACCGCCTGCCTCCCGATTGCGATCTGGACGCTCTGGCCACTTTCGTTCTCACCGCCATGGAGGGCGGCGTCATGCAGGCGCGCTCATACCGGCGCATCGAGCCGTTCGACCAATCCGCAGCCCAGCTTCGGAATTACTTTCAATACCTGCTCGCCCCGCGGGCACAACTGCATCGCAAAAAGAAAAGGAGACAAAAATGAGGATCACACTGTTCGTAGTTGCCCTTTGCCTGGCGCCCTTCGCGGCCCAAGGCCAGGATGCGCCAGGCCCGCCAAAACGAAAGAGTCCTGTCGAAGTTACCAAGCTGCTGGAACCGGACAAGGCGTTGAAGTTCGAGGTGGTCGTCGCGGCCAAGGTAGCAGATGTTTGGCAGGCGTTCACCACCAACGCCGGCCTAAATACCTGGCTATGGCAGGACTGCACAGTGGATCTGCGCGAAGGCGGCGGCTGGATCGTTCACTATCCCGGAGGCAAGACCGGCGGTGGGACAATCGTCAGCTTCCGCGACGGGCGGCAGTTGGTGTTACACGCTATGGCTCCCGAGCGGTTTCCGGAGGTTCGCGCCATGGGTACGACCGCTGTTTTCGACTTCGCGCCGGAAGGGGACGGCACGCGCATCACCCTGACTCAAACCGGATGGAAGCAGGGGAACGAATGGGACGATGCGTACGAGTACCTGGCATCGGGTAACGCCCAATTGCTGGAGCAACTCTACGTGCGGTTCGCGCGCGGTCCCATCAAGTGGCAATAATATACCGTTAGCCATGCAAGCCGCCGTACTGCACACGCCAGATCAGCCGCCGCGCTACGAGCCGTTTCCCGAACCGGTTCCAGGACCGGGCGAGGCCATCGTGCAGGTGCGCGCCGCATCGCTGAAACCCATCGAGCGCATGATGGCCGGCGGTACGCACTATGCCAGCCCCCGCGAGTTCCCGGTAGCGTGCGGCGTGGACGGAGTGGGGATTCTCGACGACGGCACGCGGGTGTTTTTCGGCGGACCGCGCCGGCCATATGGCGCGATGGCGGAGCGAACGGTGGTGGCACGGGCGCGCTGTTGGCCCGTGCCGGAGGGCCTCGACGATGCCACCGCGGCGGCTTTGCCCAACCCCGCTTTATCCAGTTGGCTTCCGCTCAGGTGGCGCGCGCAACTGGCCGCGGATGAAACGGTCCTCGTCCTGGGCGCGACGGGGATTGCGGGCAAACTCGCCATACAGATCGCCAAATTCCTAGGCGCGGGGCGCGTGGTCGCCGCGGGGCGGAACGAGCAGGTGCTGAGCACGCTGCACGACCTCGGCGCGGATGCCGTAATCCACTTGGAGGGACCAGATCCGGAGGTCACGCAAGCCTTCGCACGTGAGGCCGGGGACCACGGTTACGACGTGATTGTCGATTACCTGTGGGGACGTCCGACCGAACTGCTGCTGGCCGCCCTGACGCACGCCGATTTTTCCACGAAAGCCGCTGGGCCGCGCCTGATCCCGATTGGCGAGAGCGCCGGACCGGCCATCTCGCTTCCGGCCGCGGCGTTGCGGAGCGCGGGGCTGGCGATTCTCGGCGGCGGCTTTCCGCCCCTCAATATCCTGATGGAGGCGTACCATCAGGCGATGGCACGGGCGGCCGCGGGTGAGCTGCGCATCGATACAGAGCGCGTGGCGCTGGCCGATGTGGAGGATGCCTGGCAGCGCCCGGCAAACGGCCGCCGGCTGGTGCTGATTCCGTAGGCGGATGACCATGGACAAACGAGCGGCACGCAGGGAATACAAGTTGAAGAAGACTCCGAAAGGCATCTACGCCGTCCGCTGCAAGGCCACGGGCGAAGCGTGGGTTGGCGCTTCTACGCACCTGGACTCGCAGGTGAACCAAATGTGGTGGGAGTTGCGCGGCGGCCTCCATCGGAACAAGCCGATGCAGGCTGCTTGGACCTGGCACGGCGAAGGGTCATTCGCCTACGAAGTCCTGGAAACCCTGGACGACGATGTGCCTCCGCTGCTGCTTAGAGATCTACTGGAGGAGCGGCGGAAACACTGGGAGGGAGCGGCCGGCCGGTAGCGCCGGGCACCAGTTCCAGCGCCATCTTTAGATCCGCCACCTTTGCCGACAACGCTGTACGGTCGGCCACACCCAGCCCGCTGATCTTCGGCAGCAACGTCCTCACCTGCGTGTAGACCTCTTCGGCCTGCGCATAAAACAGCGATTGCGGGGTAGCCGCTACGCTCGCCATGGCGATGCCGCGGTCCAGTTCTGTGTTGACCATAGGCACACCCAGCATGGCCGGGACGCCCATCTCCGCCGCAACAGCTAGAAGAAAGATGAAATGCAGGAGCCTCATATCCTCCAGGCTACATCAATCCTGCTCCAGGTAGTGGGTCTCCGGCATGGCGCGTAGGCGGGCGGCGGCGGTCTCGGCGGTGATGTCCCGTTGCGGCATGCACAGCATCTCGAAGCCGACCATAAACTTCCGGATGGTCGCGGAGCGCAGCAGCGGCGGATAGTAGTGCGCGTGGAAGTGCCATTCCGGATGCGGCGCGCCATCGGTGGGCCGCTGGTGAAAGCCCATGGTGTAAGGGAACGGCGTCGCAAAAACGTTGTCGTAGCGCGTCGTGACACGTTTCAGAATGTCGGCCAGGCGTCCGCGCTCGGCTGAATCGAACTCATCTATGGCAGTCAGGTGCCGCTTGCTAACGAGCATCACTTCGAACGGCCACACCGCCCAAAACGGGACCAGCGCCGCGAAGGACTCGTTCTCGCAGACCAGGCGCTCGCCGGACTCACGCTCGAGCGCCAGGTAATCGCACAGCAGGCACGATCCGCGGGCGGCGCGCCAGGCCGCCTGTTCGCGCTGCTCGGCGGCAACCTCCGTGGGAATGCTGCTGCCGGCCCAGATCTGGCAGTGCGGATGCGCATTGCTGGCGCCCATCATTGCGCCGCGGTTCTCGAAGATCTGCACGTGGCCGATGTGGGGCTGGCGGCCCAGGTCGGCGTATTGCTCGGCCCAAACATCCACCACCAGCGTGAGAGCCGACACGCTCATGCGCGAAACGGTCAGGTCGTGCCGCGGAGAAAAGCATCCCACGCGGCAGATGCCCGGCTCGGCCGCGGCGATCAACAGGCCGTTGCGATCCTCGGTCCCCGCGGGAGTGGCCGGAAGCATCGCGGCAAAATCGTTATCGAAGACGAACGTGCTGGTGTACGGCGGATTGCGGGCGCCGCCCGCGCGCGCATTGCCGGGACACAGGTAGCAATTGGGATCGTACTCCGGCTGCGCGGCCAGCGCGGTCTTCTCTACCTGGCCCTGCCAGGGCCGGTCGGTGCGATGGGGCGACACCAGGATCCACGTTCCGTTCAGTGGGTTGAAGCGGCGGTGCGGGTGCCGCATGAAATCGATCATCGTAATGAGGATAACAAGAGACGCGTGATACGATAGTCGATTGTCAGGTCTCGGGCTCCGTGCGACAGGCGGCCGCAAACCCCGCCAGGTCCGGAAGGAAGCAACGGTAGTGGTTTAACCTGTGTGCCGCGGATCACCCGGGGCCTGGCATTCGCCCACCC
>JBEKPZ010000478.1:0-4466 GCA_049520215.1 Bryobacteraceae bacterium
GCCGAGGTGGGCCCGGTGGGGATGTATGCGGTGGCGGGGGTAGGCGTGGGGAATAATTCCATCGGGAACCGGTCCGACATCTGGACGGGTACGGTGACGGGGGCCGCTGCGGGCACGGCCGCCGAGCCGACTGCGGTGGCCAACGCGGCCAGCGTGAACCTGGACACCATTGTGCAGGTGAACCAGGTGGCGGCGGGCAGCTACATCGCCATATACGGAGAGCTGTTGGCCGACCCCGGTACCGGCAATCCGTACCCGTTCCCCACGGAAGATCAGGGGAGCAGGGTGCTGTTGGGCGGAGTGCCGCTGCTGCTGGAGTATGTCAGTCCGACGCAAGTGAATGCGCTGGTTCCGACCACGGCGGGGTTGCCGCTGAACGCTCCGCTACCGCTGAAGATCCAGCGTGACGGGACGCTATCGGTCAATGACCTGCAGGTGTCTGTGACCACGGTGCAGCCGGCTATTTATGTTCTGGATCAGAATAGTCAGGGAGCTGTGCTGATCGCCGGCACTGCAGACGTCGCCGCACCGGTGGGTTCCCCCTGGCCGGGGTCGCGGCCGGCCCAGGCTGGAGTTGACTACATAGAGATTTTCTGCAACGGGCTGGGGCCGGTGACCAATCCGCCAGGGGACGGGCAACCGGCTGGTGATCCGGCGCCGACGCCTGGCGGGACGGGCTGGACCGTGAGCATGCCGCAGGTCACCATAGGAGGAGTAACAGTTCCGGCAACATTTTCGGGGCTATCACCGGGATCGGTTTCGCTGTATCAGGTGAACGTGCAAGTAGCGGCGGGGAGTCAGACTGGCAACGCAGTTCCTATCACGATTCAAATGGGGGACGTGTCGTCGAACACAGCTTACATAGCGGTACAGTAGGGGATTCGTGGTTTATCTCAATATTGCCATGCGCGCCTGTTCCGGCGCCATGTAAAGCGGCCGTCCCCATCACCCTCCCGTTCTGAGACACCTGCTCCAAGGGGTAGTCGGCGAATCCTCGGGATGGCCTCCCCCTAAGGTCACCTTCGCCAGCCCAAAATCGAGCAGGCCAGCGTGCCGCTTAGGGCTTAGGGTTGCTTTGTCGAAAACTTCCCAGGCACTAGACCCAAGCACGAACGTCAATGATTACAGGGGTCCCGCGGGGGTGTCATGGGCTATTTATGCTTACCCTGCCGCAAAGTCGGTACCTGCGGCTGTGCAGACAACGGACCTTTCTCGCACACTAGGGGACCCTTGTCGCGCACGTGCGCCTCGGCAAGTCCACAATGACCACGACGGCGGGCGGGAAGACCATGAGGTCGGTGGTCGTGTCAGACTATCGCTGGAAGGCTGCGGCCTGCACGGATGCCGACGTCAACGCGAAGAAGAAGGGCGGCGGTTAGCGACTGATCGCCAGCGGGCGCGCGCCCACAACTGGGCGAGGCCGACCGTCAGTAGATGAAGAAACCACCGGCACGGCGCACGACGTCGATTGCATCGCCAAGCGGACGCGGGCGTGGGACTTTCACCCGTTGGTAATCCGCGCTGGAGCCCTTCCGCCAGGAAAGCGAGACTCGGGCATTGGCCCGCGCCGGCGTCGGACAGCGATGGCAAAGCCGTCGAACAAGTGTTACCACCCGCTTCATCTAGGCCCCCGGCGCTATGCACGTCTCCGCTTCTCGTTCGGCGGCGCGGCAGCGGCGATCCGGAGGTGCCGGGGATCGCCCGGTTCGGCATGGTGGCGCTTGTCAGCCCAAACAGGGGCCTTCCCGGCAAGGCATGTTATGCCGGCTCCTGGCCCGTGAGATGGTTGCCGCCGCCCAATTGCGGGTGTAGCGGGTTAGTTGCCCATAGCCTGTACCTGGCCCGTCAGATGGTTTCTGCCGTCCAATTGCGGGCGCAGCGTGTTAGTTGCCGATAAGGGGGAACAACGCCGTCGTGCCGTCAGTCGATGGCATCGAGACCTCCAACGGCGATATGATATCGCCAGGAATCATTGTTGATGGTCGCCAAATTTGAAATTGACGTGCAAAAGCGCCGTGCGCGGTTCAGCATCCCAGCGCGACAATGTGCGCCTAAAAGGCGTCTTGCCGAAGGACTATGCTGCGGATCTGGTGGCATGTTTGTGCAGTCGGAGAAGTTCGTCAAAACGTACGGTGGCCTGCTCGTCGACATCAGCTTCTTCGGCCTAGCGCGGCTTAAACCCACCCATTCATGAAAAACTTCGAAGCCTTCAAAGAACACGGTGATGTCATCTGGAACATCGCCAATCTCCTGCGCGGCCCTTACCGGCCTCCGCAGTATCGCCGGGTGATGATCCCGCTGGCAGTCTTCCAGGTTTTGGCGTGCCACCGGCACCAGGAACTTCAACGCCACTTGCGCCAAGATCTGGCCCTCGCGCACCTGCTGCTGGATGGCTTCCGGCAGGACCTCCACCAGCGCCAGCCGCCGCGATACCCAGCTCACGCTACGATCGAACCGGCGCGCCAACTCGTCGAGGCTATAGCCGAAGCGCTGCTCCAACTCCGCCAGCAGCCAGCCCACCTCCAGCGCGGTCTCGTGTTCGCTCAGCCGCAGCGAGCGGTCCAGCAGCACGGCCGCGGCTTCGCTCATCGGCCATACCACCGCTTCCACCGTGTCCCGGCCCAGTTGCTCCAGCGCTGCGATCCGCTTATAGCCGTCGATGACCACGTAACGATCCGCCGGGCCTTCCGCCGCCACCACCACGATGGGCGTTTGCTGCCCGCTCTCGGCCAGCGACGCCAGTAGCCGCCGCTGCCGCGCCGGATGGCGCACGCGCAGGTGTTCCCAGCGACGGTCGAGCTGGTGAAGTTCCAGTTGCATCAGACAGGCTGAATGTAAGGCCGGCGCCGTCGCCGGATCAATATCTCCGGATTAAGTCCGCGCCTGTTTCCAGCGCCGCTCCCGCTCTACGACGCGCTCCAACGCGTGCCGGCAGGCGTCTGAACAGAAGCGTTGTAAGGGACTGCGCCGCTGGCGCATGAATGTCTCATAGCAGCCTGGCCGGGCGCAGCATTCCTCGAAAAAAGTTCTTAGTGATTACCCTCGCAGCCTCGTCAACTGCTTCCGGCTCTGTTGGTTTCCGGCTTCGGACCCGCTCCCGATAGCGCTGGCTTTGCCCGTTGCGTTGCCGTTGGCCCGCCCTCGTCGCCCGGTATCTTTGCTGCGCTTTCCACCGCGACCATTTCCGCGCTGCCTCCCGGCAGCGCTCGCCGCAATAGCGTTGGCGCGCCTGCCGTGGGTGAAAGCGTTGCTCACACCCTTTGAGCAGACAACGCCTCATCCGCGGTCGGCAGGGCAAACGCTTCCGCCGACCAGCCTCCTGATTATCGGCTGGGTTGGTAGGATTCTCGTTAGGGCCCATGGGAGGTGATGACTCCCAGAAGCTCCTGCCCTGGAGGGGACCACTCCCCTCCGGGGCGCAAACCTCCGGCTCAATTACGAATCAACAAGGTAACTGAATCTGCCGTTGGAATCTCGCGGCTGCCGCTATTCCTGCCGCTGGCCTCAGCTACCACCCGCCTGGGTCAATTTTGGAAAGTACAGGTGGGTAAGTTCTGGCGCGCGCCGAAGGACAGCAGGTTTCTCATACCATCCCTGTGCAACACCAAAGAAAATGGTGCAGAAAACTGTTCGAAGAAAGGAAACAAAATGAAGAAGAAGACTTCGCGCCGCCTCGCCACAGCGGAGGAGCGCAAAATAATCATCGAGAACCTGACTCAAATCGTGGCCGAAGCAGGAGCGTCCGGCATTCATTGGGGCGATCTGCTGAGAGCCAACGAAAAACGGCCGCAGGTCCGGGCCATGGGACTTGACGTGTACACACTCCATAACATCTGCCTGGACTTCTGCCGTCGCAGTCGGCGACGCGGCGGCCCCTTACGCAAGATAGCCCGAGGCGTGTACGTGTACGTGCCGACGACGCGTCAACCCCGCCGGAAATAGGTAACCGGGGGCGGCCTTCTGGTCGTCCCCCTTTTTTTGGTTCCGCCCCTGTGTGCGGGGCCCGCCGCCCCGGCTGGTCATAGTTTCCCACCCTTGCCCTGAACGCCATACCGACAGCTCCGGCGTATTCGCGTGCCGCGTGCGTCGTCCATCGCCTCCAGCGTGAATGCGCCCGAACAGCGCCCATCGGCGAGCGCCGCCACCGCGGACCAGCGCAGCACAGCCGAGGACCAGGGCGAGGATGGCGCGGTCGCGCAGGTGCTGCGATCTGCCCGTTCTGCAGGAGGCGCCGCGCGCCTTTCACGCGCGTGAGCCAACTGCGTCTGAACCGGGGCCAACACGAGCCACGCGAGGCCCAAAACGAGTGATTTTCCGTTTTCGAAAAAAACGTGCTCCAGCCACCTTTGGCCGAGAAGCTGGACGATCTGATCGCAGAAAGGCTGGCGGCGCTCCCCACGAGCAGGGATGTTTCTTGTTATGTTAGGCAGGGGGAAATCGAGGATTTGAGAGAGGCCTCATGAAGA
>JBEKPZ010000479.1:0-4413 GCA_049520215.1 Bryobacteraceae bacterium
TTGGCGTGCGCGTCCATCTGGTGCATGTGGTGCGGAATGGGTCCCAGGTTATCGAAGAACTTGCAGAGCACGTTCCATCCGCCGTAGCGCGCCATTACCTCGGCGCCCAGGATCTCGTCGCCCAACTCCGCCACGGCGTCGCGCAGCAGTACGCGCTGGCCGTCGATCGCGACATAGCTAAGGCCCTCGTCGTCCGGAGTGCCCGGCCCATTGGCGGCCTGCGTGGTCGATGAGAACCATCGCTCGTCGATACCGCCGCGATGGGCGCCCAGCGCATACAGATCGCGCGGATCCAGTTTCAACCGCCCCCCCGGCATCAGGAAGGAGCGCGGCACCCAACAGGGCGCAAGTCTGACGATGCCCTCGCCGGCCGCGAGAGCTTCTTTTACTAACGATATTTTGGACATGGCTATTTCTTGGCGGGTACCCGCAGCACGATCGGCCCGGAAGCGTACTCGTTCTGCTGGTCGGCTCGCGTTTCGATATTACCAGATAGCACAATCGGCTGGTCGATGGCCTCGGCGTTCGCCAGCGCCTGCAACGTGAAGGTGACGTGGTTCTCGTTTTCAGTGATCAAAACGCCGTTCAACCCCACATTGGCCACGATCACGGTCGGCGGCAAATTGTACACCTCCACCGGCACGCGCCCGCCGAAATTGTTGTTGCGCCGGATCTCCACCTCCACCGTGGCCGTCTTGCCCGGCTCCAGCACCACCTCGCGGGTTTTGGCCTCCATGGTGACATCCGGCATCGGCATCAGCGCGATCAGCTTCAGCTTGTCTTCCGGACTGGCCCAGTGCGCGAGTTGCCGCGCGCCGTCCCGCCCCTTGCCGCTCACGCCCAGCGGCACGGCCCGGTCGAGTTGCGCGTTCTCTTCCGCGCTTAGCAGCACCGTCGTGCTTACGCGCCCCGGCTCGATCACGCCCTTGCTGGCGGAAAGCCCCGCCGGCAGATCTTCGATTGACACTTCGATCGGTCCGTCGAAATCGTCGAGCCGCAGCGCCGTGACGGTCACCGGAATGCGTCCGCCCACCGGCACATTGGGATTGCGCGGCTCCACGCTCAGCCTGAAATCGGGGGCCGGCGCGCGCATCGTCAGCCGGTATGCATAATCCTCACCGTGCAGGCCGCGCACGTCGCGCAACCGCACGATGTATTCGCCATCGGCCGGCGCGGTGAAGCGCAAGCGGGAATCCTTGCCGTAACCGGGACCGCCGTCGTCGTTGCGATACGGCAGGCGCACCAGCGGCAGACCGTTGCTCACGAACGTCGCTCCGGGCGGATGCATCCGCACGTTGTAAACCGGCGTATCGATGGAGTGCGCTTCGGGCGTGGTATCCAGCAGGCCGATCCGCTGCCCCTCGAAGGACTCGAACCGTATGTCGTCATCAGGCCCGCGCGGCATAGCGCTCACCTTAACCAGTTCGCTGCCGACCATCAACGTATCGCCCACCGCCATGCCGGTCCACGACAGGATGCGCATCCCGCTTCCCCCCGAGCTGGGGTCGTTGAGGGTGACCGCCGTAGCCAATTCGCAGCGCACGGTGGCTCGCTCTACCGGACCACCTTTCGCATCCAAAACTTCGAGCATCGAATCGAGCGGCGAGCCCAGCCGGTTGGCATTCACTTCCAGCACCAGCTTCTCGCCTTTATGCGCCTTGAACCGAAAGTCACTCTTCGCCGCCAAAAGCCTGCCATTCACAGTCACGGGAGCCTGAATGGACTGCACTGTGGCAGCATCGACCTCCGGCTCGTCACCGACCGCCAGCTTCAGCTTGTTGAACGTTTTGCCGGGGCCAACCTTAGGCCGCAGAATCGCCGCCGATTCGTCTTCAGGTGATGCCTCGCCCGTGACGGCGACTTTGCCCGCGCCGAGGTTGTATCCGGTCAGCGCGATCTGCGCAGTCTGCCCCTTCCGCACGCCTAGCGGATACGCCGCCAGCGCCAGCGGAAACTTGCCCACCTTGATGCGATAGAAGTGCCGCGCGCTGCCACCCTCTTCATAATCCGCGATCTTGACGTAGTACGCGCCGGCCTTATCGAAGCGATGCGCGAAATACTGCGCCGACCCGCCGCCGTCCAAGCCGTACTCCTTCACCAGCGCCTGGTCCGCATCGTAAATGCTCACCACCGGCTGCAATGCGGAGCCCAGCATCGCCGCGCCGTTCTCGAATACCAGTTGCTCGCCCGCCTTAACGGTGACCTTGTAATAATCCACATCGCCCGGCTTCGAAATCGCGCCCACCAGAATGGCCGGCGTGTAAACTTCCACGGCCTCCTCGGGCGTGTCGTTCGGCTCGCGGTCCGCGCTCTCGCCGTAGTACGGCTCAATCAAGAAGCGCCTCTCGGGACTGGTGCCCAGCGGCGTCTGCAGGCGAAAATCGACGGGGCCGATGTCGGCGTCCGCACTGATATCCAGCTCCAGCGTGACTTCGTTGCGCGGCGGCAATGGACCCACATCCACCGTGGAAATGCCGCCGTTCGACCCCAGCCGGACATCCGGCCCATCGGGCAGTTCCTTGATGCGCAGGATGCGCGCCTGAATGCCAGGCTCGCTGAAGAATACCGCGCTGGCCTTGGCCAGGTTAAGTCCCTCGACCGTCAGTTCCGTGGTGGCGCCCCGCGGTACGCCCCGCGGAGAGACAGAATTGATGGTCGGCGGCGTGGTGCGATTGCCGGTGGGCGAGTCGGTGGTGGTGTTGGCGGCGAAGGCCGCCGCGGCGAAGGCGAAGACGAGGAGAGATTTCATGAACTATGTCCCCTTGTGAAGAGCGGGGCTGGGAGCCCCGCGCAGGCCGGGGGCCTGCCCCACGATATAAACCTCATACGAGCCGTCGAACCGGCCCACGGCGAAGCTCTTGCCGTCCGGCGCGAATCCCAACGACAGCGCCCAGTCCGGTTGGCGCAACGTCTTCACCAAGGTGAGGTCGTCCGCCTGAAATACTTTCACTTCCTTATCCGCGGCGGACGAGACCAGATACTTGCCGTCCGGCGACCAGGCCAGTTGCAGAATCGCGTCTTCATGCGCGATCAGCGAATTCAGCAACGTGCCGCCCTTCTCTCCCAGCGACCACACGCGAATGGTGCGGTCCAACCCGCCGGCCGCCACGCGCTTCCCCGCCGGATCGACCGCCAGCGTGTTCAGCCCGTCCGTCGATTCGCTGAGCGTGTACAGCCGCTCGCCCGACGCCACATCCCAAACCTTGACGCCGCGATCGGCCGATGCGGAAACCAGCCGCCGGCCATCTGGCGTGAACGCTAGCGCATAGACCGCGTCGATATGATCCTTCAGCGTGCGGATCTCCTTGCCGGATTCGACATCCCACAGCTTGATCAACTTGTCGTAGCTGGCCGTTGCCACGGACTTGCCATCCGGCGCGAACTCCACCGCGTAGATGCAATCCGCATGGCCCGCGATCGTGCGCAATGGCGCGCGCTTCTCGATGTCCCAGATCATCACTTCGCCGCCGAGCGCGGGCAGTCCGCCGGCTGCCGCCAACAGTTTGCCACTCGGCGAAAACGCCACGGCGCGCACATCTTCGGCCTCGCCGGGAAGCGTCGCTACGATCTTGCCGGTTTCCGGTTCCAACAGCCGGACCTCTTTGAAAGTGCCCAGCGCCAGCAGTTTGCCATCGGGCCGGTATGCCAACGTGCCGATGAGCGGTGACACCCGCGCGCGCGGCTTGATCTCCGGAATCGCTGCCGCGGCCTTCGTCACCAATTCACCCGGCGCCGGCGGATTCGCGCCGGCGTCAATCCATTTGCGGATGATCTCGATTTCGCCGTCCGCGAGCTTCTTGCCATTCAGCGGCATGGCCGGCGTCACCGCGCCCGTGATCCGCAAATACAGAAGGCTCTCGCCGCTCTTGCCCGGAACAATCACCGGTCCGCTATGGCCGCCTTTCTGAATCCCGGAGAACGTGTCCAGGTCGAGGGTCCCCATCGCGACATTGCTGGCATGGCACCCGGCGCAGTTCGCCGCGAATATGGGCGCTACGTCCTTGGCGAACGACGGCGAATCCTGCGCCGCGCAGAGGCTCGTAGCTGAGAGCTGAAAGCTGAGAGCTGAAAGCTTTATCAGAGCTGAGAGCTTTAATAGTTGAATAGAAACTCCTTGCTGGTCAGCATGGCCCACATCATGTCCTCCAGCGCCTGCCGGTGCCCCTCGCGCTGCACCTCTGGCGACCCAGCCGTGGTGCGCGCCTTGCGCAACGCGTCCACCAGCGGCTGCTTCTCCGCCTCCGCCGGATAGCGGCTGAACGCCGAAAGAAACAGGTGATCCAGAATACGCGCATCCGACAGCCCCAGCTTCACCGCTAGCGCCGCGTACCCGTTCGCGTCGCTCAGCTTCTTGTTCAGCGTCTCCCCGTTGATCACGTGCAGCGCCTGCGCGATATTCGGCTCGCTCGACCG
>JBEKPZ010000480.1:0-4390 GCA_049520215.1 Bryobacteraceae bacterium
GCTTTGGGCGTACCGTTCCGCCCTCATCACCGGCGCCGTCACCGGACAACTTGACATTCGCGAACACGAAAAGAAAATGGAGGCGCTGGTCTGATGGTCGACCATCGCGAAATCGCTTTCGAAGACGCCGTCGAGCACTCCCTCACCACCTCCGGCGGCTACGAGAAGGGCGACCCTGCACTCTACGACCGCGCGCGTGCCCTCCATCCCCATCTCGTCCTCGAATTCGTCCAAACAACTCAGCCCAGGCCATGGAAAGTCCTCGCCGACTACTACGGCGCGAACGCTGGTGATGCCTTCCTTGGCGAACTCCTCCTGGCGCTGGAGTCACGCGGCACGCTCGACGTGATTCGACACGGCCTCGATTTCTTCGGCCAGACTTTCGCTCTCGCCTACTTCGCACCCGCCAGCGGACTCAACCCCGAAACCGCGAAGCTCTATCGGTCGAACCGCCTCACCGTCACCCGCCAGGTCCATTTCAGCCTGCAGAACGAGCAATCCATCGATCTCCTGCTCAGCCTGAATGGCCTCCCCGTCGCCACAGCCGAACTCAAGAACGCCTTCACCGGCCAGACCGTTCGCATTGCCATCCAGCAATACCGCGACCGCGACCACCGCGAGCCGCTGTTCGCATTCAAGAAACGCGCCCTGGTACACTTCGCCGTCGATACCGACGAATGCTACATGGCCACCCGCCTGGAAGGCGCGGATACGCGGTTCCTTCCGTTCAACCAGGGCAATCGTCACGGCGCGGGCAACCCCGAAAACCCCGACGGCTACCGCACTTACTACCTCTGGGAACAGATCTGGAAACGGGATAGCTGGCTCGACCTTCTCGGACGCTTTCTCCACGTCGCTAACTCAGGGAACGACAAGCCGGACAAGCAGGAGCGCCTCATCTTCCCCCGCTACCATCAGGTCGATGCCGTCCGAAAACTCGTTGCCGACGCTCGCACGGCTCGCACCGGCAAGAATTACCTGGTCTGGCACTCCGCCGGAAGCGGCAAGAGCAACAGCATTGCCTGGCTCGCCCATCGCCTTTCCAGCCTGCATGACGCGCAGGACCGGAAAGTATTCGATAGCGTCATCGTCATCACCGATCGTCTGGTACTCGATAAGCAACTCCAGGACACCATCTACCAGTTCGAGCACAAGACCGGCGTCGTCATGAAAATCGATGACGATTCCAAGCAACTCGCCGACGCGCTCCGCAACGCCGTTCCCATCATCATCACCATCCTCCAGAAGTTCCCCTTCGTCACCAAGCACGCGGGCGACCTCCCCGAACGCCGCTACGCCGTCATCGTCGACGAAGCACACTCCTCCCAATCCGGCGAGAGCGCCGCCAAAATGAAAGCGGTGCTCGCCGGCGAACGCATCCGCGCCATCGCCCGCAAAAAAGCGGAAGAAGAACAGCTACCCGATTACGAAGAAGAAGTGATCCGTGTTGTGGAGGGTCGCAAGCAACAGCCCAACCTCAGCTTCTTCGCGTTTACGGCGACCCCCAAGTACAAGACCATCGAAGTCTTCGGCCAGCGCGGCGCCAACGGCGAGCCCCAACCATTCCACGAATACAGCATGCGGCAGGCCATCGGGGAAGGTTTCATTCTCGACGTGCTGAAGAACTACACCGTCTACAGTACCTATTACCGGCTCCTCAAATCCGCCCAAGGCGATCCGGAAGTGGAAAAGAAAAAGGCCGCCAAGGCGCTCGCCCGCTTCATGCGCCTGCACCCCCACAACATCGCCCAGAAGACCGAAGTCATCATCGAACACTTTCGCCAGCACGTCCGCCATCGCATCGGCGGGCGCGCCAAAGCCATGGTGGTCACCGGTTCGCGCCTGGAAGCCGTGCGCTATAAAAAGGCCGCGGATGAGTACATCCTGGCCCACGGCTACGCCGATCTGCGCACCCTGGTCGCCTTCTCCGGCACCCTGATCGATCCCGACGACCCGACTCAGGAAGAACTCACCGAAGTCAAAATGAACGGCGGCAAAATCAGCGAAAAGCGGCTTCCCGAAGAATTCAAGAAACTGGAATACGGCATCCTCATCGCCGCCGACAAATATCAAACCGGATTCGATCAGCCGCTGCTCCACACGATGTACGTCGATAAGCGTCTGGCCGACGTGCAGGCCGTCCAGACGCTTTCACGGCTCAACCGGGTTTGTCCTGGCAAGGAAGATACGTTCGTTCTCGACTTCGTCAACGATCCCGAGGAGATCCAGCGCGCTTTCCAGCGGTATTACGACACCGCTCCTGCCGTTACCGGCAAACCGGACGCCCGCCAGCTCTATTCATTGCGGGCCGAAATCTACGGGTCGTTCATCGTCCAGGAGGTCGAGGTAGAGCAGTTCGCCGCCGTCTTCTTCAAGCCGCGGCGTAAGGAGACTCCCACCGATAACGCGCTGATGAACTCCATCGTCGACAAGGCCGTGGGCCGCTTTGCAGAGGCCACGGAAGACGGCAAGGAAGAAGTTCGCAACCGGCTGGAGTCGTTCCGCCGTCTCTACTCATTTCTCTCGCAGGTCATCCCATTCGGAGACAGCAAACTGGAAAAGTTCGACGCCTACCTGCGGTTCTTCGAAACGAAGCTACCCCCCCGCGAAGGCGCCGGACACCTCGACCTCGACGACGAGGTCAAACTGAAGTTCTACCGGCTGCAGAAGGTCAGCGAAGGCAGCATCGCGCTCGATCCCGGTACCGCCGGAACGCTCAAAGGGCCGTCCGACGTCGGCACCGGCCGCATCGAAGACGAACAAGTTCCCTTGTCGCGTGTCGTGGATTTTCTGAATGAGCGCTTCGGAACCGAATTCACCGTCGCCGATGAGCTCTTCTGGGACCAGGTCCGCGCCGATGCCACTGCTGACGAAGCCGTGCGCAATGCAGGCGAGGCCAACACTATCGACAACTTCGCTCACATCTTCGACCGCAAGCTCGAAGAGATCGTAATTGGCCGCATGGACCGCAACAGCGGGCAGGTCGTACGCTTTCTCGACAATGCCGAAGTCCGCGAATTCGTCACGCGCCTCATGCGCAACCAGGTTTACGCCCGCATCCAGCAGGACGCCAAGGCTCGGGCTGTGGAAACCTAAAGCGACCCCGTTTCCGTACCTCCGCGGGGGCGTTTCAAGGCAAAACAAATTCGCCTAGGTGCGTCCATCAGTCCATCATAGCGAGGAAAGGCACCTTGGCGACCACGCTAGCGTTGTGCCGCTCGCGGATCTTTTGACTTCTGGACGAAACAGCGCAAGGGCGGCGCTGCGCTATTTCTGCCAAGGAAAGGGTTCGAGCGGCTCTTCACAACGCCTCGAATACGCCTCAAACTGCTCCTTTGTCAGGCTATACCACTCATTGTAGGCGTACCTCCGGAAGAAGTGCGCTATGCTCTCGCGGAAATGTTCGCCTGCCACCCTGTCCAATGCCCCCACCCTCTTGTCTGTGAAGTTTTCGAGATCGATGTGTGACACTCGCAAGATGATACGAAAATCCGCCACCATCGGCTCACTAAACCCAACTGTTTCGTCCGCGGGAAGGTAGAACAGGCGGAAATTCGTTTTCGCTTGTCTGATGATCAGACTTTGCCACTTGTCTGGGTTCCTCGGCTGCTTTTCTTCACCAAGAACCGCCAAGAATGGATCGACCTGTGCGAGGCAAATATACTCGCCCCGTTGTGCGTCGCAATTCTGGGTTATGACGATTCCGGTGACAGATTTCACCGACAAGACGGCGGTAACTTCGGAGTTCAATTCGATCGTCTGCCAGTTCTCCTCCCGAGTTCCGTCATCTTCAACCACAGGCAAAGAGGTTAGCGACATATCGACACGCGGCACATGGCGGAAGATGTCGCCCTGCCTAATGGGACGGTCAGCGGCGACCGTTTCGTAAATCATCTATTTTCGTGGTCCCAAAAGGAGACTAGGAATCGCGCTTCACTCGCGCGCTCTTTCCAAAGCCTCTTCTCGGTATCTGATAAAACTCCCAAAGCCATTCTGCGGGCAGCCTGCAAGGAAAGGCGCCTCGGACCAGAGACCACACCGACGATAACCGCTGGATACATTGAGGCCCTAAAAAAATCCCACTGCGGTTGGGAATACGTGACACGAGCGGTCAACGTGGCGGCCAGCAACCATTGATGGAGGTGGCTGGCGCGGCGTGCGGAGGGCTGATCCACCCCGGATTCCATCTCGGCGCCTCGCTGAAAGAACTTGCCGATAACAGTGCTCGCGTCATCCTCAGAAAGCTCCTTAAGTGCGTAGTTGGATGTCGCTGTTTGCGTCAAAAGTTGCATTCGGGTCTTCCTCAAAGATCTTTAAGAGTCGGCCTCTTATTAGGGTAAAAAACCAATTGTCACTGACCACATGTGCGTCATCTAACCAGGTCTCAAAT
>JBEKPZ010000481.1:0-4358 GCA_049520215.1 Bryobacteraceae bacterium
GCGGCTGCTCGGCCTGCCCTTCGACTGAGACCCCCACCCAGTGGGCCTGCTCGGCAGTGAATAGATCGGCTGGCAGGCCCTCGGATTTGGCCGCACCCAACAGCACCGTGTAATGGCCGCCCGGGCCGGCCGGGACGTTCTGCGTCTCGCTCCACAACGGCGCGCCGCCGGTTTGCTCGGCATAGAGCGCGAAGGTGATACCGGTGACGCCGGTCACGGGATTGCCTCCCGTGTCCTTGGCTGTCCCGCTGAATCTCATCAGCCTCGGCAGGGCGGACCCGGCCGGCATCGTCTGGGCTTGGGCGCCAACACAGAGCGCCATCGCCGCTGCTATCGTCATCGTCATTCTCAAAGTGATTGATCTTGTGCGATACATATCCGTCTCCTTTTCTAAAATGCCTGCCAAGCTACTGCTTAGAAGCCATATCTCACAACTGCGGATTATGCTAAGGCCTCCCGTGCGGGAGGTTGTCACGGAATTGTATGGCCTTTGCAATGATTTCGGCCGCGAGGGAAGGGCCGATTCACAATCGGCCCGCAGGTTGACAACTGACAACCTGCCCCCACATCAGGGTTTCGGCGCGGGAGGCTCGAAGTTTTCCAGCGACCAGAGTTCGTAGCCGGTTTCATAATCGTCGGCGGAGACCATGACCTTGCGCCCGTCCGGGCTGATCTCCAAGGCGCCTTCCAGGCTGTTTGTTGGAAAATCGCCTAGACGCTCGGGTTGGCCGCCGGCCGTCGCAATGCGGAACAGGCCGTGTTTTTTCGCGCCATCGACGCCATGGTAGAGAATCCAGTTGCCATCGGGGGTGGCGTTGAGCTGGATGGTGAAGTCGAGGGAAACCAGTGGCTTCCAATCGCCGCCTGACACGGGGCGTATCTTGAGGCCTTGCTTGTCCATCCCCATCAGCCAGCGCTCGTCCTGCGACACAAATCCGACGGAGTCTAGCGGGAGCTTCTCCAGTGGCGTCTCCCGCTGGGTCGCAATGTCCCATCGCAGCACTTCTTCCTCTTTGTCGCCGTTGCCGCCTCGGATCAGGTAAAGCGCCCGGTCGTCGCGGCTGGGGTATTCAACAAACAGCGGCGATCCCGGAAGGGTATAAAGGCGCTCGACTTGGCCGGAGTCGGCCGCGATCGTAAAAATGTCCTCTTTGTCCGCTCGGTGTTCGGTACAGAAAAGCTTAGGCTGTTGAGCCGCCCAGGTACAGGAGGCGAGACTGTGCGCATGATAGATATCGCGATTCTCTCCGGTAGTGAGGTTGTACAAATGGACCTCTTCCCCGGACTGTCCCACATCTTCGTTGTCGGCAACATAGACGATTTGATTGCTGTCGGCAGACCATCGGGGGTAAAGGTGTATCGTCTTGTTGCCAAAGCGGAGATCCAGGCGCTTCCAATTGCCCGGCCGGCCATTGGCATCCAGGGATGCGACGTAGACAGCCCAGGGGCCGCCAGGTTTTACCGAATAGTAAACCAGACTCCCGGCGGCTGTCGCGGCGCCCTGTTCGAAGTCGCCGTTCCTGACAAAAATCGGCGCGCCGGCCGGTTTGCCGTCTCTGATTGGCAAGAGATCCAGCGCGCCCCTCCCGGTGTGCTCGCTGCCAATGGCCAGGTAGCGTCCGTCGGCGGTCCAATCGAGTAGCTTGCACGGCTTAAGCCATCGGATAAATTTACCGGTTTGGCGCTCCTCGTAGACCAATTGGGGCTCTCCGCCTTCGGCTGGCACGATGAAGATCCGTGAGACCGGATCCGCTTCGGAGGTCGGCTGCACTTGATATGCCACGAAACGGCCATCCGGAGAAAAACTGGCCCTCTCCGATCCGGTTTTCAGGCTCAGCAGTTCGCGGGTTTGGCCATCGGCAACGGAGATCCTCAACAGACGGCTGCTACCGTCTTGAGACTCTGTGCAAAGCAGATAGCGATTGTCCCATGACCATGTTGGCCAGCAATAAGGCTGGCCTTCCAGCTTGGCGATCTCGCGGTAACCCGTGCCATCGGTGTTGACGACTGCCAAAGTCTGCGCCTGGCCGGGCTTCGAGTTGAGGTGCAGTAAGACCATCGAGAAATCCCTGGTCGGAGACCAACCTGGCGAGTCACCGGGCTTCGCCTTGAATATGACCCGTTTGCTATTGCCGGCAAGATCGCCGGAGATCAACTCTCCGGTCTTGTCGTTCAGATAGACCACGCGGTGGCCATCCGTATCGCCCGCGCCGAAAGCCCTTCCGGCCTTCTCGATTTGGCGTTGCGTCATCGTTGCGGGCGCGGCCGGATGGTCATCCTGCTTCAACGCCGCCAGCCGAGTGCGAGCCTGCGCGGCCGCCGGCTGGTCGGCGTAGTCGCGCACAATCTGTTGATACACGTTCTGCGCCTGCTGCCCGAGCTTCTCGTAGCAGCCCGCCAGATGCAGCAGCGCCTTGGCGCGCACGTCGCGGGGAGCGGATTTGTCTGCGGCGATCTTCTGATAGGCCGCGATGGCGGTCTTCAGGTCGCCATCCACCTGTTCCTTGGTCATGGCCGCCTGAAGCTCGACAGCCGGCCTGGTTTGTGCGTGCAAGGGAACGACGGCGAACTCCGAGAGCAGGCCCGCCAGTATGACGATACTGACGACGGCGGCACCGCCGAGGACGATGGAAAAGACGGCCGTAAATGCCAGCGCGATGTTCTCTATTTTTTCGAATTTCACGATGCACCTCCTGGGTACGAATCCAGAATGCCGCACCAATGTTTGCGGCATGCCGGGATTCGGTCAGGACATTGCATGAACTTGGTCCGGATTTCCTGACACATGGCAACCTACACATCGAACCGGTATCCGACGCCGCGGATGCTGATCAAATGCCGCGGCGCAACGGGATCGTCTTCTATCTTCTTGCGTAGGGCCACAATATGGTTGTCCACCACGCGGTCGCTGACGTACACCCCCGAGCCCCACACCTCTTCAAGCAGATGTTCGCGCGTCAGCACCCGTCCCTGGCCGCGTACGAAAGCGGTCAACAGCTTCAACTCCGTGTGGGTGGCTTCCACCCGCTGGCCATCGCGGCGCAGCTCGAAACGCACCAGGTCCAGTTCGCAGCGGCCAAAACGATGCACGTCGTCACCGGCTTTGGCCACGCCGCGGCGAAACACGGCCCGGATGCGCGCGCGCAGTTCCCGCGGGCTGAATGGCTTGGTCACATAATCGTCCGCGCCCAGGTCCAGCCCCATGATTTTCTCGGCTTCCTGCGTCTTGGCGGTCAGCATGATGATGGGCGTGCGCAAGCCGCCGCGCCGCAGCTCGCGACAGACATCGAAGCCGTCTTTGTTGGGCAGCATGACATCCAGCAGGATCAGGTCGAACGGCTCGGTGCGTGCGCGCCGTACGGCTTCCACTCCGTCGTTCACTACAGCCACGTCGTAGCCCTCCGTTTGCAGGTCGTTTTCGAGAGCGAAGGCGATGCCTGGCTCGTCCTCCACGATCAGGATTCTGCTCATGCGCGTGTCTCCCCGGCGCCGGCTAGTGGGGCCAGCGGCAGAAGGATGGTGAACGTGCTGCCCTCGCTAGGCGCGCTCCGCAGGCGGATCTCCCCTCCACACGCGTCCACGATCTGGCGAACCATCGAGAGTCCGATGCCCGTACCTTTGATACCCGCCTTCTTCGCCGCCGCGCCGCGCACGAACTTCTGGAAGATTTCGCGCTGCTCGCGCGGGTCGATGCCCATGCCGCGATCTCGCACCGAAATGGCCACCTGTCGGTGATTCACCCGGCCCACCACCCAGACCGTGCGGCATTCCGGCGAATATTTCACCGCATTTTCGAGCAGGTTGCGGATGGCGCGCCGCAGCTCTTCCTCATCGGCCTGGATGGTGGCCGCGCGAGAATCGAGGTCCAGTTCCACCTGGAAGCCGCCGGCCAGGGCTTCTTCCCGAAACTCCGCCACGGCCGCGCGCACCAAGCCAAACACATCGTGCGGCTGCATGCGGTACTGCTTGCGCCCGGATTCCATGCGCCCGAAATCCAGAAGATCCTCCACCAGACGCTGCAGGCGGCCGGTCTCGCGCTCCAGAAACACGTAGCTCTGCCGCTTTCGGCCTTCGTCCGCCAGACGGTCGTTTGCCAGCAGTTCGGCGATGCCGCGCAGCGAGGTGAGCGGCGAGCGGAATTCGTGCGAAACGGCGGCAACGAAATCCGACTGGAGTTGCGCCACCCGCAGTTCGCGGCTCACGCCGCGATACATGGCATACGCGCCCGCCAACACCAGCGCTAGCATCAGCGCCACACCGCCCAGCCACAGCGCGCGAACGGTCCCCCGATTCTCGACGGCGGCGGTGGAGAACTCGAGCCGGCCGGCGAGTTGGGCTTCGGCCAACGACCGCAGCAC
>JBEKPZ010000482.1:0-8008 GCA_049520215.1 Bryobacteraceae bacterium
GCATGGAAGATATTGCGGGCCCGGCCGTCATCATCAGCCTGGAGAAGAGTGCGCTGACCGAGATCAACATGGAAAACGTGGTCTGCCAACGCGTGCCTGTATTCGCGTTGCTCCGCGAGAGCGGCAGGCGAGTAGCTGGCCCGGCGAGCATCTATGAAGTGAAGGTCTACTCGCACGGGCTGAATTACTCCGATATCGGCGCCGTACCGCAGACCAGGGACGTGTTTGAAACCGCCTCTTTGAAGGCTCTGCCAGACCCGGTTAAATCCGACCTTCCCGATCTGCCGGCGCGCGACACCTGGGTCAACATTCGCGCACTGGGCGCGAAGGGCGATGGCTCTACGGACGACACCGCAGTGTTCCAGAAGGCCATCGCCGGGAATCGGGCAATCTTTCTGCCTTCGGGTAAGTACGTGGTGACGGACACTATCGCGCTCAAGCCGGACACCGTCTTGATCGGGCTGCATCCCGGCAGCACACAAATCGACTTACTCGACAGGACGCCCGCCTATCAGGGTGTGGGCGCTCCCAAAGCGCTCATCGAAGCCCCCAGGGACGGCACGAATATCATGATCGGCATCGGTCTTTACACCAACGGCATCAATCCACGGGCCGTCGCCGCGAAGTGGATGGCCGGCAAAGATTCGATGATGAACGATGTCCGGTTTCTGGGTGGGCATGGCACGAATAAGTTGGACGGCACCCGCGAGAATCCTTACAACAATACGCACACAGCCGATCCGGACTTGAATCGCCGTTGGGACGCGCAGTATCCCAGCCTGTGGGTGACGGATGGCGGCGGTGGGACTTTCTTCGACATCTGGACGCCCAGCACGTTCGCCCAGGCGGGCATGCTGATTTCGAACACTTCCACCGAGGGCCGCGTCTACGAGATGTCGAGCGAGCACCACGTCCGCCACGAAGTCCAGGTGCGCAACGCGTCCAACTGGCAGATCTACGCTCTTCAGACCGAGGAAGAGCGCGGTGAAGGCGGTTTCGCTCTGCCGCTGGAAATCGACGCGTCCAGTAACATCACGCTGGCGAACTTCCATATTTACCGGGTGATCTCCACCTTCCAGCCGTTCCCCTGGGCCATCAGAATTTCGAACTCTAAGAATATCCGCTTCCGCAACGTGCACTGCTACAGCAACAGCAAGGTGTCGTTTGACGCCGCGGTTTACGACCAGACGCACCAGATCGAAGTCCGGCAGCGCGAGTTCGCCTGGCTCACGGTTTCCGGCAATGCGCCCCAGGCCCGCCCGAGGCCGCCTTCACCGGTGCTGGCGCCCGGCGCGAAAGTGGAGAGGCTGGCAGGCGGGTTCTACAACATCTCAGGGGGAGCGGTCGATCCCGCCGGCGATTTCTACTTTGTGGATGCGCATTGGCAGCGCATCTACCGGTGGGCCGCGGCCACGCATCAACTTTCGACCGTCCGCGATAGTCCGCTCGACCCGGTCAACCTGGCCTTCGATAAAGCGGGCGACCTGATGGTGGCATCCTACAGTGGCAATGGGACGGTCTACACATTCAAGCCAGGCTCAGCCGAAGAAGAGATCGCGCTGCTGAAGCCGGCGCCTGCGGCGCCACGCCCCGGGATGACCCCGGTGCTGGCAGTCGGGGACTGGCGCTTGCGGCTGAATCCCGAATCCGGAGAACCGGCCGCGAGACCTTATCAATACGTTTCTCCGGATGGGACCACGTTTCTTTCCGCGAGCCAGGATTTCGTCAGTGGTGCAGTGAGTTGGGGCGTCAAGAGCGCCGACTTACTGCGGAGCTTCAGCCTGTCGCCGGCGATTCCAGGAAAGCCCTTCTACTTGACTGAGGAGGCCGCCGTGCGCACCTGGTCCGCCACGGTGGGCCCGGACGGCAGCCTCTCAAACCTGAAGGTCTTTGCCGAACAGGGAGGCGAGGGCGTCACAGTGGACCAGCAAGGCAATGTTTACATCGCCGCCGGCCAGATCTATGTATATAACCCCTCCGGCCAGTTGATCGACACCATTGAGGTTCCGGAGCGGCCGCTACAAGTGGTGTTTGGCGGAAAGGATCGGCGGACCCTCTTTATCCCGGCACGCACGTCGCTGTACTCGGTCCGCGCCAGAGTCAGGGGAGAGTAGTGAATCGACGTGAATTCTCCAAGAAGCTGACCATGGTGGGGCGGCGCGCGGAGAGGGCTATGGTTGGGGCGCCACGCTGCCCGCACACGCTATTCGCAGTCTCTTTGGCTTTCGCGAAATAGCGTGGAGCGGAGGGGACCAATTCGATCTGGGCCCGAATATCCCCGACGACCTTACCGGCGAAGGCAAATCCTTCCGGCTTGGTAACCTGCATTTCCGCGGGCGGCGCTTTGACCTGCGATATAGCCAGGTGGCCGAAGGAGAGTTCCACACAACTTTGACGATGGCGGAGAAAGCTGGAGGGGTTCGGGTCGCCAAGGAAGCGGGACACGATGTGTCTGTGCAGGCGGCCGGCACCACCGTTGCCTTCCGGGTCAAGAACCACGCCTTGTATCGGGGTTCGGCCGGCTGGAAGGAGTGGATATAATAGCCTCATGCCGCGCGGCTCCGTGCCACTGCGGCGCTGAGGAGGGACTATGTGCGATCAAGACCATTTTGAAAACGATCGGCAAGACTACGAAGCTCGCGGTTTGGTGACACGTAAGCAGTTCGGCTTAATGTTGGGAGCAGGCGTTGCGATGATGTTGCCAAGAGCCGCCAACGCGGTTGCAGTGACCGAAACCGACGTGACCGTCACGACGCCGGACGGGGCGGCGGACTGCTATTTCGTGCATCCGGCAAGCGGCACAGCCCCCGGAGTCCTGGTATGGCCAGATATCTTCGGGCTGCGGCCGGCGTTCCGCCAAATGGCCAAACGGCTTGCCGAGTCGGGGTATGCGGTGCTCGTGGTGAATCCATTCTACCGTGTCAAGAAAGCCCCGACCGCGGAAGCCGGCGGTGCAACTCCAATCCAGGATTTGATGCCGCTCGCGCGAGCTTTGAATGAGACGACTCACATGACCGATGCGAAAGCGTTCGTCGGGTGGCTGGACGGGCAAAAATCGGTTGCCAAAGACCGGAAGATCGGCACGCAGGGCTATTGCATGGGAGGCCCGATTGCGTTTCGCACCGCAGCCGCTGTCCCCGATCGCGTCGGAGCCGTCGCCTCGTTTCATGGCGGCGGGCTGGTGACCGATGCGCCAAACAGTCCGCACCTTCAGGCCGCGAAATCGAAAGCGCAGTTTCTCATCGCGATCGCGGAGAATGACGACCAGCGGTCGCCCAATGACAAGACGGTCCTCAAGGAGACGTTTGCTAAGGCCAGCCTGCCTGCGGAAATCGAAGTGTACGCTGGCGCCGCGCATGGCTGGTGCCCTCCCGATTCGCGGGTCTACAACGAGCCACAGGCCGAGAAGGCATGGGGCCGCTTGCTCGTGTTATACGGAAAAGCGTTGGCCTGACCACTGCTATGTGGGGCCGGCTGGCAGCCGGCGCGGCGGTTGGCTACCGCCGCCGTCTGGCGCGCGCGCGGCAGTTGGCCGATTGACAATGGCCGCAGCTTGCCAAGCTGCCCCACAAAGGCGCCCTGCCTTTGTGATAGATTTGCGCTCATGCGGATTCTTTTCGTCTTCTGTCTGGTCGCATCGTGGGTGGCCGGCGCGAGTTTGCCGACCGCGGCTCCGGAGCAGGCTGGTTTCTCCCGCGATCGCCTGAACCGGATTAACACCGTGATCGAGGAACATATCGCCACTGGCCGGCTGAACGGTGCTTCCGGCCTCATCGCGCGCAACGGCAAGGTCGTCTTCCGGGAGACTTGGGGTGCTTATAAGCCCGACACCATCGTGCGTATGTACTCGATGACCAAGGCCATCACCGGCGTCGCCGCCATGATTCTTTACGAAGAGGGCACCGTCCCCGCCGACCATCCCATCACGGTCCGCGACTTGTTCCGGCACACGACTGGCCTCGACTACGCGGGACCGAAGGATGAAAACGGCGAACCGGCGTACAAGAAGCTGGGCGTGGAGGGCGGAAACGGGTGGGTGTCTTTCGATTTGGCCGAAGCGGTACGGCGTCTGGCCACCGCCCCTTTGAACCATCAGCCCGGCACCACGTTTCACTACGGCTTCTCGATCGACGTGCTGGGCCGTCTCGTGGAGGTCCTCTCCGGCAAACCGCTCGACCAGTTTTTCGAAGAGCGGATTTTCCGTCCGCTCGGCATGAAGGATACGGCCTTCTTCGTGCCGGAAGAAAAATGGAATCGTCTGGCAGTGTTGTACACGCCCAAGAAAGGCGGCGGCATCGAACCGTACACCGGCGGAGCGCAAGAGAACTACAAGAAGAAGCCGACGCTGCTATTAGGCGGAGCGGGTTCGGTATCGACTCTCGACGACTATGCGCGATTCGTTACCATGCTGCTGAACGATGGCGAGCTCGAAGGCGTGCGCATTCTCGGCCGCAAGTCGGTCGAACTCATGCGGAGCGATCACCTCGGCACCCTCGCACGCACCGGCGGCATGCCGGGGGAAGGCTACGGTTTCGGCTTGACGTTTGCCGTGAATCTGGGACCTGGCAAGTCGGCGAACGTCGGGTCGGAGGGCGAATATAATTGGGGAGGCGCGGCGGGGACCAGTTTCTGGATCGATCCCAAGGAACACATGGTCGGCGTCTTCCTGGTCAATGTGCTGCCCAGTAACGACGTCGTGGCCGCTGGCCAGTTCAAGAGGCTGGCCTACGAAGCCCTGGTGGATTGACGCCGCGTGGCGCAGTGGGGCGGGCGCCCTCGCCCGCGGACCGGCGCCCTCGCCGGTCCACCGGCCGCAGGCCGGCAGGATGATCGGCGTCTTCACCGGAGCGGTTTCCGTCAATCAAAATCTAGTTTCCGCTTCTCAGGTCTTATATACTGTTATTTATCGGTTGCCCAAAACCGGTGCCATCCCGGAATCCATCTATTGCAAAAGGAGTGTATAGACCGATGAGTTTGAGCCAACTAGCAAGGTCCATTTGCGAGTCGCCCACCCTAAAGCTGAACGAAACCGCCGCGTTGCTGCGGGACAAGGGCGAACCAGTCATCCACCTGGGAGGCGGCGAGCCCAAAAGCAAAACGCCCATCGACGCCATCGTGAGCTGCTCGTCCCTGCTCCAGACCGGCGACGTCAAATACACCCCGGCGGACGGCATCCTTACGCTCAAAAAAGCGATCATCCGCTACACCGAGGAGCACTACGGCCGCCTGGTGGCGCCGGAGAATGTCATCGTCTCCAGCGGCGCCAAGCAGTCCATCATGGTGCTGCTGCACGCCATCCTCGATCCCAAGGAGGAAGTCGTCTTCCCCGCGCCATATTGGGTCAGCTATCCCGAGATGATCAAGATCGCGGGTGGCGTGCCCATACCGGTCACCGCCCGCGACGGCAGCTTCGAGCCAACCGTGGAGGAAATGGCGGAAGCTGTCGGGCCGTACACCAAGGCTGTCATCCTGAACAGCCCCAACAACCCCTCCGGCGTGGTGTACTCGGACGAGTTCGTGGCGGGCGTGGTCGAGATGTGCGAGAAGCGCAACTTGTACCTGATCATGGACGACACCTATAACCGGCTCATCTTCGACGGCCGCACGCCCACCAACTGTTACCACTTTACCCAGGTACACAATCTCAACCTCTCCAAACTAGTGGTCATCAATTGCGTGTCGAAGATGTACGCTATGACGGGTTTCCGCATCGGCTGGGCGGTCGGCGGCAAAGAGATCGTGCGCGCCATGACCAACATCCAGTCGCAGGAAACGTCCGGGCCAGCCGCGCCTTCGCAGTGGGCCGCGGTCGGCGCGCTCAACGGCGTGCAGTCGTCCATCGAGAGCCTGCGGCTCACGCTCGAAAACAACCGCAACGTGATGATGACCCGCCTGGGCGCTTTCGACGGCGTGAAAGTGGTGAAGCCCGGCGGCACCTTCTATTGCTTCCCGGATTTCAGCGCCTACGAGAAGGACTCCCAGAAACTATCCCGCCTGCTGCTCGACAAGGTGCGGGTGGTCACTGTTCCCGGCCGCGAGTTCGGCATGGAAGGCCACCTGCGGCTCAGTTTCTGCGGAACCGTGAAGGAGATCACCGAAGGCGTAGAACGCATCAAGTGGGCGCTCGATCCGCACGCGCCCAATGAACTTTTCCTGGGCGGCCGCAGACTGGTGAGGGACTGGCGATGAATCCATATCTCGACCTTCCGTCGCCCGCGCTGCCCGAAGCCGGCAAACTCGCGAGCGTTTATGGTCTGGCGAACCACGGCCTGACCAACCTGCACCGCGTCTATTGGAATCTCCCCACGGCATCCTTGTACGAGGAAGCTGTTTTCCGGGGGGAGGCGTCCATTTCGCATCTCGGCCCCATGGTGGTGACCACCGGCAAACACACGGCGCGCGCGGCGGCCGACAAGTTCATCGTCCGCGAGGCCGACACGGAGGACTACGTCTGGTGGGGCGAGTACAATCGGCCCTTCAGCGCAGACAAGTTCAGTGGTCTCCTCACGCGGGTCGCAGGGTTCCTGCAAGGCCGCGACGTGTTCGTGCAGGATTGTCACGCGGGCGCCGACCCGGATTATCGCATGCCCATCCGGATCATCACGGAAAAGGCCTGGCACAGCCTGTTTGCGCGCAACATGTTCATGAAGATCCGGTCCACCGAGGCCCTCAAGCGGCACGTGCCGGAGTTCACCGTGATCTGCGCGCCGTCCTTCCACGCCTCGCCCGTGATCGACGGCACGCGTACCGAGACCTTCATCATCATCAACTTCACGCAGCGGCTGGCCATCATCGGCGGCTCCGAATACGGCGGCGAAATCAAGAAGACCATCTTCACCGTCCTCAATTTCCTCCTTCCGCATGCGGGCGTACTGCCCATGCACTGTTCCGCCAACGTCGGCCGGGATGGCGACGTGGCGCTGTTCTTCGGCCTCTCCGGCACCGGCAAAACCACGCTTTCGGCCGAGCCCACGCGCAGCCTGATCGGCGACGACGAGCACGGCTGGAGCGAAAGCGGCGTCTTCAACTTCGAGGATGGCTGCTATGCCAAGGTCATCCGGCTCTCACCCGAGGCGGAGCCGCAGATCCACGCTTGCACGCGCCGCTTCGGCACCATTCTCGAGAACGTGGTGCTCGACCCGCTCTCGCGCCGGCTGGACCTCAATGACGACGCCCTCACCGAGAACACCCGCGGCGCTTATCCGCTCGATTACATCGAGAACTATCTGCCGCCGAAGATGGCGGGGCATCCGCACAACGTCGTTTTCCTGACGTGCGACGCCAACGGCGTACTGCCACCCATCGCGCGCCTCACTCCCGACCAGGCCATCTACCACTTCCTCTCCGGGTACACCAGCAAGATCGCCGGCACCGAGATCGGCCTTGGCACGGAACCGGAGACCACCTTCAGCGCCTGCTTCGGCGGTCCGTTCATGGTTCGCCATCCGTATGCGTACGGCGAAATGCTAAAAGCGCGCCTCATGAAGCAGGGCGCAACTTGCTGGCTGGTGAACACCGGGTGGACGGGCGGGCCATTTGGCGTCGGCAAGCGGATCAGCATCCGCCACACGCGCGCGCTTCTCCATGCCGCCCTCACCGCAAAACTGAACGCGGTGGCCTTTCGGACCGATTCCGTCTTCGGTTTCGAGGTCCCTATCGAATTCGAAGGCGTTCCGCAACAGATTCTGGACCCCGCCAGCAGTTGGGGAAGCCGCGAGGACTACGACCGCAAGTATCAAGCGCTGGCAACGCGGTTCATCGAGAATTTCAAGCTCATCAAGGCTGGCTGTCCGGAAAGCGTCGCCCACGCCGGCCCCAGTTAATGAGGCTAGATCAAAGGTGGGGCGGGCGCCCTCGCCCGCGTCGGACCCCCGGTCCGGCGGCCGAGCCAGGGGGATCGGCGCGGGTCGGGGGACCCGCCCCACAAACTGGAAGCCGCTACTGGATCCGCGCGCCGGTAGTGTTGTCGAATACCGCGTTCCGCAGAAACTGCTCCGTGGTCCAGGGC